>NZ_AP026763.1:3063382-3369721 GCF_026000435.1 Vibrio sp. STUT-A11
TTTCCAGGGATTAACCAGCAAAATTGTTAAGAAAGAGGGCAGTTCTTGGTATCGAATTATTCTAGGACCATACAAATTTAAGCGCGATGCAGAAAAAGATCGCCATAAATTGCAACGCGCTAAAATCGAGCCATGTGCGATTTGGAAAGAGAATTATTAAAAATAGGTCCTAGATCCTAGGTGGCTAGGTCCTAGAAGCATCTGCGGTAAGTCAGTTAAGAAATGTCAGCTCAGGTGCTTGTTACTTTGGAATACGGGACGCTTCGCTTACCGAATACTGATTACGGGAAAGACAACGTTTGCCCGTATTCCGTATTCCGTATTCCGTATTCCGTATTCCGTATTCCGTATTCCGTATTTCGTATTCATGTTTTTTCCTAGGACCTAGGAGCCTATAACCCTAGGTCCTTTAATTTCCCCCCCTTGAATCCCCTTTTCCCCTCCCCCATATACAGTATTACTTCCAAAGAGAAATAATTAAGAGGTCGACTGTGACTACCATTGTATCTGTACGTCGAAATAATAAAGTCGTCATCGCGGGTGATGGCCAAGTATCTCTAGGCAATACCGTAATGAAAGGTAACGCTCGTAAAGTTCGCCGCCTATACAACAACAAAGTACTGGCGGGTTTTGCTGGCGGTACTGCGGATGCCTTCACCCTTTTCGAGCGCTTCGAAAGCAAACTGCAAATGCATCAGGGCCACCTGACCAAAGCCGCTGTGGAACTGGCAAAAGACTGGCGCAGCGATCGCGCACTTCGTAAGCTAGAAGCGCTACTTGCTGTTGCAGACGAAACCGCATCTCTAATCATCACGGGTAATGGTGATGTCGTACAGCCTGAAAATGACCTAATTGCGATCGGCTCTGGCGGTGCATACGCACAAGCGGCCGCAACGGCATTGTTAGAAAACACAGATCTGGATGCGCGTGAAATCGCGGAAAAAGCACTGAACATTGCGGGTGACATTTGTGTTTTCACCAACCACAATCACACAGTAGAAGAGCTAGAATCAACGGCAGAACTGGCAGTACCAGCTGAGTAATCGTAACGAAGTAAGGAAAGAATATGTCTGAAATGACCCCTCGCGAAATCGTTCATGAACTGAACCGCCATATTATTGGTCAAGACAAAGCAAAACGTTCGGTTGCGATTGCGCTTCGTAACCGCTGGCGTCGTATGCAACTTGAAGAAAGCCTGCGTGTCGAAGTGACACCAAAAAACATCCTGATGATCGGTCCAACCGGTGTTGGTAAAACTGAAATCGCTCGTCGCCTGGCTAAGCTAGCCAATGCGCCGTTCATTAAAGTAGAAGCGACCAAATTCACCGAAGTGGGTTACGTTGGTAAAGAAGTGGAAACTATCATCCGTGATCTTACCGATGTTGCCGTGAAGCTCACTCATCAACAAGAGATGGAAAAAGTGAAATTCCGCGCTGAAGAGCAAGCAGAAGAGCGTGTTCTGGATGCACTATTGCCACCAGCTCGAGATAGCTGGGGACAAGCAGAACAGAGCGAAGATTCCTCTCATACTCGTCAAATCTTCCGCAAAAAACTACGTGAAGGTCAGCTAGACGATAAAGAGATTGAAATCGATGTCGCTGCGCCACAAATGGGTGTGGAAATCATGGCACCTCCTGGTATGGAAGAGATGACCAACCAGCTGCAAGGTATGTTCCAGAACCTGGCGGGCGATACCAAGAAGAAGCGCAAGCTAAAAATTAAAGACGCGATGAAAGCCCTTGCCGAGGAAGAAGCAGCGAAGCTTGTGAATCAGGAAGAACTAAAAGAAGCGGCGATTTACAATGTTGAAAACAACGGTATCGTCTTTATTGATGAGATCGATAAAATCTGTAAACGTGGTGAGAGCTCTGGCCCTGACGTTTCACGTGAAGGTGTTCAGCGTGACCTGCTACCTCTGATTGAAGGCAGTACTGTTTCAACCAAACATGGCATGGTGAAAACAGATCACATCTTGTTTGTGGCTTCTGGTGCATTCCAGGTCGCGAAGCCTTCTGATCTTATCCCAGAGCTACAGGGCCGTCTGCCAATCCGTGTTGAACTTGAAGCACTAAGCAGCAACGACTTCAAACGTATTCTGACGGAACCAAAAGCCTCATTGACTGAGCAATACATCGCGTTGATGAAGACAGAAGATGTCGACATTGAGTTTACTGAAGACGGTATTACGCAAATTGCCGAAGCCGCGTGGACAGTAAACGAAAGCACAGAAAACATCGGTGCTCGTCGTCTGCATACCGTGATGGAACGTCTGATGGACGAAATCTCTTACGATGCTGCCGAGCAATCTGGCGCTAAGTTTGTGATTGATGCAGCCTACGTGCAAGCGCGCTTGGGCGATACGATTGAAGATGAAGATCTAAGCCGCTTTATTCTGTAATAACATAGGTTCTAGGATCCTAGGTGGCTAGGGTCTAGGACCTTCTTGGATTACGGATTAAGGATTACGGATTACGGATTACGGATTACGGATTACGGATTACGGATTACGGATTACGGATTACGGATTATTTATTAACCACCCAGTCCAATGTCAAGCATTTCGGTATTCCGTAAGCGAAGCGTCCCGTATTCCAAGAAAACAAACGCAAACGCCAAAGAGATACGCCGAACTTTCAGCTAACTCACCTAACTACCTAGAACTTCTTATTTCCCCAACTCTCTTTGACTTGTTTCAGGTCAATAGCGCATCTGCTTCTTTATGCTTATACTGGACAAATCGGTTACTAGCACGAAATATCCATGAAACAATCTTTACAGATCTGGCTCGACGCCGCTCGTCCTAAGACATTACCACTGGCATTAGTCTCTATTCTTACCGGTAGTGTGCTCGCGTATGCAGCGGGGCAATTCTCAATGCCTATTTCCCTGATGGCGTTTATCACCGCGACTCTGTTACAGATCCTTTCCAATCTGGCCAACGATTATGGCGACGCAGTAAAAGGCACCGATAATGAAGCACGCCTTGGTCCACTGCGCGCTTTACAGTCGGGTGCAGTAACTAAAGAGCAAATGAAGCAAGCAATCGTCTTCAACATCGTGCTTACTATTATTTCCGGTCTGATCTTAGTGTTTTACTCTTTGAGCTCTTTGGAAAGCATTCTCACCTTCATCGGATTAGGTATTCTTGCCATCCTCGCTGCCATTGCCTACACCATGGGCAGTAAACCCTACGGTTATGTTGGATTAGGCGATATTTCTGTGTTTCTGTTTTTTGGTTTGCTTGGCGTATCCGGTACTTATTTCCTGCATACCGGACATGTCGATACCACGCTCTTCTTACCCGCTTTAGGTTGTGGCTTACTTGCTGTTGCAGTACTGAACATCAATAACATGCGTGATATTGAAAACGATCGAGAGTGTGGAAAACGAACTGTCGCGGTGCGCTTAGGCCAACAGAAGGCCAAGCAATACCATTTCATCTTATTGGGTGGCGCTATTCTCGCTTTCGCTGTTTACTTGCTTATTCAGGACAAACCGGTTTGGATCAGTTTGCCATTCTTATTAAGCATTTACTTTGTCGCTCACCATGGCAAAGCCGTTTGGGAAACCGAAAAGCCCGCACAGATCGCACCTATGATGCCAGTCATCGTTAAATGCTCACTGGTCACCAACGTTTTATTTGCAACAATTGTGGTAGCTCAAACTCTGGTAAGTTAAAAAAGGATTGTCATTGCATTGACTTAATGCCCAGATATACTCAAAGACAACCAGTTTCTGTTTAGAAAGGTACGCTATGGAATACAATACCTCGGCACTCTGTGATATTTACCTCGAGCAGGTAGATGTGGTTGAACCAATGTTCAGTAATTTTGGCGGTCGCGCTTCCTTTGCCGGACAAATCACCACCATCAAGTGTTTTGAAGACAATTCTCTGATCCGTGAAACGTTAGAGCAAGATGGCTTAGGTCGCGTACTGCTAATTGACGGCGGTGGTTCCTTACGCAAAGCTCTTGTCGACGCAGAAATTGCCACCATTGCAGAAGAAAATGAGTGGGAAGGCATTGTCGTATACGGCTGCGTTCGTGAAGTTGATGAACTGGAAGATATGAATCTGGGTATTCAGGCTCTGGCTTCTATTCCTGTCGGCGCATCTAGCCAGGGCATTGGAGAATTCGATATCCCAGTGAACTTTGGCGGTGTTAGCTTTCTACCAGAAGACTACATTTACGCGGACAGCACTGGCATCATTCTGTCTCCAGAACCGCTCAATATCGACCTTGAACTGGATGAGACGGAAGAAGAAGTTTTAGAGGTACTAGATCCTAGGGATTAGGTTCTAAGGTCCTAGATCCTAGGGGGCTAGGTCCTAGGTGTGTTTGCGGTTAGTGAAGTGGATAAACGCTAAGTTTAGTTTTACTGTTTTTGAATACGGATTACAGAGCACTGAAAAGTTGACTTTTTACTCTGTAATCCAAACAAGCTCTATCTAGGACCTAGGATTCTAGAACCTAGGTCCTTATTTCCCTGGATTACTCCACTTCTTCCATTTTGCCAAGTAGTGCACGAATGCGCTCTTGCCACTGCGCGTGCTCTTGCTGTGCTTGCTCAGCTTTTTGCTCAAGCTCTTCGCGTTGCGTGCGAAGCTCGTTTGCTTGTGCTTCTAGTTTTACTTTATCTTCTTTCAGCTCTTCAACTTCCATTTGAAGAAGAGTGATTGTGTCAACTGCAGTTTGAATTTTAGATTCTAGTTGTGCGAGTACTTCAAAAGACATCTTGGCCTACCTATGTTGTTCCGTTGGGATGATGCATGCGACAAGCGCGCACCTTACCTATATAAGGTTATTCTACTCAGCGTTGCGACGAGAAACACTCACTATATTCGATATTTTGCATCATTCGGTTAAAAAACCGGCGCAATCTCACTAAATGCTGACTTTTCTGATCACCGACGCATTTTTGAGCAAGATATTTGCCTCTCGCCACGCGAAAAACTCACTCAGTATTGATCAAATTCAACTTAACCAAAGTAAAAGCTCGGCAAAAACGCAAACGTTTAACACTCGTTATGGTAAAATCGCCGCGCAAATTCTTCTTCCCTCTTGCTTACTTGGAGACATCATGAAACGTGATTTAGCAATGGCATTTTCCCGTGTTACTGAAGGTGCAGCACTGGCTGGTTATAAATGGCTTGGTCGCGGCGATAAAAACGCAGCGGACGGTGCAGCCGTTGAGGTTATGCGCACACTACTGAACAAAACAGAAATCAGCGGTGAAATTGTTATTGGCGAAGGTGAAATCGATGATGCACCAATGCTGTACATCGGTGAGCAAGTGGGTATTGGTGGCGATGAAGTCGATATTGCAGTCGATCCTATCGAAGGCACACGCATGACGGCCATGGGTCAATCCAATGCTTTAGCGGTTCTCGCCGCTGGTGAAAAAGGCAGCTTCCTTAAAGCGCCTGACATGTACATGGAAAAACTGGTGGTTGGCCCTGGAGCAAAAGGCGTTATCGATTTAGAGAAGCCTCTAAAAGAAAACCTAGAGAACATCGCCAATGCACTAAACAAAACTCTAGACACTTTAGTTGTGATCACGCTGGCTAAACCTCGTCACGACAACGTGATTGCAGAAATGCAGGCAATGGGCGTACGCGTATTTGCTGTGCCAGATGGTGACGTGGCAGCTTCAATCCTGACTTGTATGCCAGACAGCGAAGTGGACGTGATGTACTGCATCGGTGGCGCACCTGAGGGCGTTGTTTCTGCAGCGGTGATTCGTGCGCTAGACGGTGACATGCATGGCCGCCTGCTTCCTCGTCATGAGGTGAAAGGCAATACCGAAGAAAACCGCATCTACGGCGCTGCAGAGCTAAAACGTTGTGAAGAGATGGGCGTGAAAGCAAACGTCGTGTTGAAAATGGAAGACATGGCATGCAGCGATAACGTTGTGTTCTCCGCGACAGGCATCACCAAAGGTGATCTGCTAGAAGGCATTACGCGCCAAGGCAATATCGCAACAACCGAAACGCTACTTATTCGTGGTCGCTGCCGCACCATTCGTCGCATCAAGTCGATCCACTACTTAGAACGTAAGGATCAAGAAGTGCGCGATATTATTCTTTAGTCATAAAGATCCTAGGACCTAGGTTAATAGGTCCTAGGTTAATAGGTCCTAGGTATGTCTGCGGTAAGTTCAGTGATAAACGTAAGCTCCGGTGTTTGCTGTTTTGGATTACGGAATACAGAATACAGAAATGCTTGACATCAGGTTTGGGTGGTTGAACATTAATCCGTAGTCAGAAACTCCCTCTAGGACCTAGGATCCTAGTCCCTCGAACCTCCCCTCCCTAAGTCAACACTTTTCTTTATAAAACCTATCGCGCATAATATCTACTGACACATAAATGGTGGGAATATGAAAACCGTAGATAGGATATTACAAATCGTTAAGCGTGACGGCTCTGTCACAGCAAAACAACTCTCTTCTGAGCTTGGCATGACAACCATGGGTGCACGCCAGCATCTGCAAGGCTTGGAAGACGATGGCATCCTGTCTATTTACGATGTAAAAGTCAAAGTTGGTCGCCCGACCCGACATTGGGCTCTCACCCAGAAAGGCCATGAGCAGTTTGCTGACCGCCATGGTGAACTCACCGTACAATTCATTGAAGCCGTTGAACACATCTTTGGTAAAGACGGTCTCGAGAAAGTGACCTCTGAGCGCGAAAAACTCACGTTACAAAACTATCGCCAGCATCTTGAACCATGTGACACGCTAGAAAGCAAATTGAAAACACTCGTCTCATTAAGAGAGCAAGAAGGTTATATGGCCGAACTCGATCAAGACGAGCACGGTTTCATCTTAATTGAGAACCACTGCCCTATTTGCAAAGCCGCAACGCGTTGTCCTAGTCTCTGCCAGTCAGAGTTAAGCGTGTTCCAAGCTCTGCTTGGCGATGAAACTCGTGTGGAGCGCACAGAACATATCATTAGCGGCCAGCGACGCTGTGTATACCGTATTCAAGCGTAAGCAATGATTAGAAACTCGCAGCTTCTCCCTACAACTCAACTATTAAAATGCTCTCTTAACTCTGAGACGACAGAGTAATTTCGCCTTTCTCCTCTTCTCTGTGATGTACGCTTTTAATATCGAAGCGTAACTATCCTTATGGATTAGGAGACAAACGATGGCCAATCTGCGTACTCACAAAGTGCAATCTCTGCCTTCTTTCGACGAACTGATGAAAATGGCACAGGATGATCCGGAAGCTTTTGAGCAATTCCGCCAAGATAAAGCGCGCGAGATGATTGAGGGAGCATCGGAAAACATGCAACCAAGATTGTGGGCACAACAAAGTCACATCGACAGAGTGATCAACAACTGCAAAAACCCAAACCATACCAACGTGGTATTAATGAATGAGTTACAAAAGCAGCTGATGAAATTTAGAGATGCGTTGCAAGGCAACACACCAGCTGAACAGGCTGATAATATCGTCCAGCTCAGGGAAAATTAAGGTCCTAGATCCTAGGGGACTAGGTCCTAGAAGTTTTTGTGGTAAGTTCAGTTAGAAATATAAGATCAGGTACTTGCTTATTTGGATTACAGGGCGCTTCGCTTACGGAATACCGAAATACTTGACATTGGGCTTGAGTGGTTGAAAATTAATCCGTAATCCGTAATCCGTAATCCGTAATCCGTAATCCAAAACAGCAAATACAAATGCTTAATCGGGCATAACAGTTCCAGCGAATAATCCTAGAACCTTCAACATTAGTTCTACTCTACCGGATCAGGGCCGTACTTATTGGGGCCTGTTGTTCCTTTCAGAAAACCACACTCAACTAAAATCCATACGCCACAAATTAAAGAAATCGACGCGATAAACAGTTGTGGTGTGGCAGGTTCTTGTGAAATCGGACTCGTCATTGGTGTGGTAAGTCGGCCAAAAACCAAAGGGATATTCAGGGCTAGCCAATAAATCGATTTATCACGGTCGTGCCAACGCTTAGTCGTCATCGCGAGATCAGGAATCAGCAAAACCAAGAGGAAAATAGGCAGCAGAAGGTGGGAAACCGCAGGAAACAGCTTACTTATACCCACACCAAAACCCAGAATGGAGATGTAATAAATCACGTTCCAAATCCAAAAGGTTTTACGCCCTATTCGTCCTCGAAAAGAAAACAGCAACTCTTTAGTCAGCATTAACAATTACCCTCTAAAATAAACTCGTCATTCAAATCGTGCTGGAAGCCCAAAAGCTTGCCTTTACTACTAGGATAGAGCAGAGAAACTTTCACGCTTTAAAACCTCAATAAAAATCAGCCATTAGTGATTGAAAAATACTTTTCCAAAGTCTTGATACAAACAAGATCTTCCCTATTTTCATCTTGGAATTGCGCGACATGCGCATGAGCGTTTTCCAACATCTTTTGCGCTTCAGCCGGGTTCTGTAAGTAGTAATTGACCTGTTCTTCAAAGTCGGACCAATCATCTTTGACTTCTATGTAGTGAACGCCTGGCTTAAGAGCACCCTCCATAAACCAAGTTTCAAATCTCATTTTTGGCGTGATAACCACTGAGTTTGAAGACATCGCCCACTTTAAGTTAGAAGCCACGTCATTACCTTCTAAACAAATGAGGAATTTATATTGCAGCTGATCCCCAATGGACATAAACGGCTGCTTCCATTCAGGATGCTCTTTTGAAGGGTTAGATTGCCCGGCATCCACCAGCGGATGACCAAACATGGCATTCATAAAGCGAATACGATGCTTTTGTTTAACAGCGCCGCGAAAAACAGCCATATCTTTCTTATCTAGATATTCCGTTTTATCTTCAATAAAACGGAAGTGGCGTATTTTATCTAACTTAAACAACACCGAAGTAGAATTGTCACCTTGTGTTGGCCTGGCTTTATACAGCGTTGGTTGTGGCTCAACTTTTACGTGGTCACCAAAGTAGTATGCGAACTTAAGATGTTTAGGAAAATAGTGCAGGTACTGCTTTAGGTCATAGAAGTAAGCACTCTTACCTCGACGTTGATATGTACGTTGGGTGATAGCATCACTCGGTAACTCATGCAATTCATTCGGTTTACAGTAATAATCAACTCGAGCCTGAATCGCTTCTTTATCCTTCTCAAACAGGCGTTCCAATTGAGCCTTGCGCCGTTGAAAAACAAAGGATGGAACAACGTTGAGTAGTAAGTTGTTAAGATAGTAGAAAAGTTTCATTAAATAGACCTAGAAGTCAATGCCGTGCAATAGGTTAGCAGAATCGTAAAACTAGGGGTAGATTAACCAAGGCCTAGCTGCGTGAGAAAGGTCACCACGCAGCGAGTTAATAAATAGAGACGACCATTAGTTCACCACTTTTTGGAAACACTCCACATCCATATCACGAATATTTACCGTTAAGCTGTGAACATGGCTGGCTTGATCTTGAAGCACTGACATTAAATCTCGCGATAACGCTCGTTTTTGCTCTGACGTTCTTCCCGCGAGTAGCTCAAAGTTTACATGGATAAAGTCGAGACTGTCTCCTTCCTCTCCTACTAACCAGTTATGGCAGCGGAGTGTTCTCGATTTTACTGACGCCAATTCAAAAAGCCCACTATCTAGCGCCGCTCTATGTAAGTCCTCCAGTAAACCTTGAACATTAACTCGCTCTTCCACTGAGTTCGAATACTCTAAAACCAAATTTGGCATTTTGATTCCTTTCTACAAGATTAAAATCCAGTGCGTAGTAATACCAATCCACGCAGCAATTTCCGAGCAATGAGCTATTATTCTGTCTACGTGATCACCAATCGATTGCTTTTGATAGAACTGACAGAAACAAGTGCTACGCTGACCAGATAAACAAAGGCGTACAAGACATGATACCAATCATGATCTGTGCAAAATATTCTGTTATATTCTTTCGTAGATTTTTTACATTAATCATTAATAGATAATACGGAGATATTCCTATGCGTCGTCCTGTAGTGATGGGTAACTGGAAACTAAACGGCAGCAAAGCAATGGTAACTGAGCTGCTAACTGGTCTTAACGCTGAGCTTGAAGGCGTTGAAGGTGTTGACGTAGCAGTAGCTCCACCAGCACTTTACATCGACCTAGCTGAGCGTGTAATCGCAGAAGGCGGTAATAAGATCATCCTAGGTGCACAAAACACTGACCTAAACAACAGCGGTGCTTTCACTGGCGACATGTCTCCAGAAATGCTGAAAGATTTCGGTGCTACTCACATCATCATCGGCCACTCTGAGCGTCGTGACTACCACAATGAATCAGACGAGTTCATCGCGAAGAAATTCGCTTTCCTAAAAGAAAACGGTCTAACTCCAGTTTTCTGTATCGGTGAATCTGAAGCTCAAAACGAAGCTGGTGAAACTGAAGCAGTATGTGCACGTCAAATCAACGCAGTTATCGACTCTTACGGCGTTGAAGCTCTAAACGGCGCGATCATCGCTTACGAACCAATCTGGGCAATCGGTACTGGTAAAGCAGCAACAGCTGAAGATGCACAACGCATCCACGCTTCTATCCGCGCACTAATCGCAGCAAAAGACGAAGCAGTTGCAGAGCAAGTAATCATTCAATACGGCGGCAGCGTTAAACCAGAAAACGCAGAAGCATACTTCTCACAGCCAGACATCGATGGTGCTCTAGTTGGTGGCGCATCTCTAGATGCTAAGAGCTTCGCAGCAATCGCTAAAGCAGCGGCTAAAGCAAAAGCTTAATCTTGCTTTAAAACAAGCAGAAATAACAAAGGGGTGCATTATGCATCCCTTTTTCTATCTCAGAGGTAAAGAGTCCCCTACTTACATCTGACACCCGCCCCAGCACCATCAAAGGTACAAGGCTTCAAACTGATCGACTTTTTTGTCGTAAGCCTCTAACTCTGCGGCTGTTTTTTTCTTCTCGAACAAGATATGTAGGTTTTTCCGGAGAAACTTCTTAAACTTACGGTTGATCTTTTTATGCATAAGATAAGGGATAAAATCCGATACGGGGATAAATTCCGTATTGCCAAATCCATCGATCAGATAGAGCGTAATGTCACCTTCAGCCTGTCTCACCAGCAAATTCGTCAATACTAAATCACTCGGTATCACCCGACTCTCAACCAAATAATCTTTGAGAATTCGTATCTTCAGCAATAAGTTATCAATATCGAGTTCATCCCCTTGCTGCACAATATATTGTGCGAGGTTCAATGATACTGACAAATCCTCATCCAAAACCACTTGCTGCTTAAAGCCAACTTGAGTCTCTGTTGTCACCTTGCCTAAGAATTTGGGAATATGCGTAAACTGAACGTTTTTATTTTTTAATCGCTCAAAAAACTGAATTTCTCGATAGGTTTGCTTTGCGGCGTCTTTCTGACTCAACTTTACACATTGAGCAGGGTTAGAAGGGTTTTGAAAACAAACTCGCTCTGCGCCTTTTCCGATGACAGTCCAGCTTTGGAACTCATGATCCGATTGCATCTTTAACCTTTATGTATTGTCTCTTGTAATCAATAGCAGAACAGCGCTTACGTTGTATTTACGAGAGGAACTCTTTGAACTTAAGGCTAATTGTATCACGAACTGGGAAGACAGTGAGGTGCTAGGTGGATTACGGATTACGGATTACGGATTACGGATTACGGATTACGGATTACGGATTACGGATTACGGATTACGGATTGTTTTTCAACCACCCAAGTCCAATGTCAAGCATTTCTGTACTCTGTAAGCGAAGCGTCCCGTATTCCAAAGCAACAAACACCGCAACTTACGTTGATCACTAAACTGGCCGTATTCCCCCTAGAACCTTCCTGTATTCCGTAAGCGAAGCGCCCCTTAATCCAAATCAGCAAACACCTGATCTTATATTTCTAACTGAACTTACCACAAAAACTTCTAGGACCTAGCTCCCTAGGATCTAGGACCTTAACCTCCCTCGCATTTCCGCACTTTCCCAACCAATTACATCTAACCCACTGAACCATAAGCCTTACTATTTCATTACCTGCTCGCCTATTCTGAATAGATAAGGAGAATTATAAGCATGACGACACCAATATCTGACAACGCCAGTGTTATCCACCATGGCGGGAAGCATACCGTTACTGGCTCCTGTCATGAGCTTAAGCTAACCAATGGCAGTATTTTGATTGATTGCGGGCTGTTTCAAGGCAAGGATCTCAGCTTTGGTGGACGTGACGCTTCACTTAACATTGAGTTTGCTATCGAACCGATTAAAGCGCTCGTTCTAACTCACTCTCATATTGATCATATTGGTCGATTGCCATGGTTACTGGCTGCTGGATTTAAAGGGCCAATCTATTGCACTCAAGCAACTGCGGAACTTGTTCCCTTAATGCTTGAAGACGGCCTGAAGCTACAACTCGGTTTAAACTACCACCAACGCCAACAAGTGCTGAATATTATTAAAAAGCAGCTAAAGCCGTGTGATTATCAGCAGTGGATAGCACTCACAGATCTCGCTGACGTCCGCTTTCAGCCTGCTGGGCATATACTGGGTTCAGCGTATGTGGAGTTTAAACTACCCAATGATGAGATAGTCGTCTTCTCCGGTGACTTGGGGCCGTCCGATACGCCACTTTTAACCGATCCGCAATCTCCTGAGCGTGCTGATTATCTGTTTCTAGAGTCCACGTATGGCGATAAGCAACATGAGGACATCGCAACACGCACAATGCGTTTAAACAACATCATTGAGCATGCATTAAAAGATGGTGGTGTAATTCTGATACCTGCTTTTAGTGTCGGTCGAACACAGGAGCTGCTGTTTGATCTTGAGCAGCTAATTAACCAGCATAATCTGGCAGCTTCATTGCCGATCATCCTGGACTCCCCTCTCGCTAAAGAAGTAACGAAAACCTATCGCCGCTTCAAAACGCTGTGGGGCCAAGAAGCGAAACAAAGGCTAGAAAATCAACGTCACCCACTCGCGTTCGATCAGTGCATTACGGTTGAGAATCACACCGAACATAAAGCTTTGGTCAACCGACTCGCTTCGACCGATGAACCCGCCATCGTTGTGGCCGCTTCTGGTATGTGTGAAGGCGGCAGAATCGTAAACTACTTAAAAGCACTGCTGCCCGATGAAAGAAACGATGTGCTATTCGCAGGCTATCAAGCTCAAGGCACGTTAGGTGAGGCAATACAAGCGGGTAATTCGACAGTTGAGATAGATGCTCAAGAAATCCAGGTGAACGCTCAGGTTCATACCATTTCTGGTTATTCCGCACATGCAGACAAGAGTGACTTGCTGAAGTTTATTAATGGTATACCAACGGCGCCAAAAGCCGTTCATTTGATTCATGGGGAAGAAGAGGCCCAGCAAGCATTAGGGAAGGAGTTAGAGAAGAAAGGATTTAAGGTGGTGTATTGAGGGGGCGAGAACCTAGGGGAGATTGTTGTGATTATGGTGGATCATATCAAGTTGAGGAATCGTGGTTTGGGATTACAGATTACAGATTATTTTCAACCACATAAGCCCGATGCCGGATACTAACTAAGCTCCTAGGTTCTAGAAAGAGCTTGCTGGGATTACGATTACAAAAATTTACTTTTCAGTACTCTGTAATCCGTATTCCAAGACAACAAACACCGGAACCTACGTTTCTCACTGAACTGGCCGAGAATACTTCTAGGACCTAGCCCCCTAGGATCTAGGACCTTTCATTTCCTGTATTCCGTCTTCCGTAAGCGAAGCGTCCCGTACTCCAAAACAACAAGCGCCTGAGCTTATATTTCTAACTGAACTTACCGCGAATACACCTAGGACCTAGGATTCTAGTACCTAGGCCCTTGCGCGATTACGCCACTTTAACCTCAGGCACTTCTTCGACCTGGCTTTTAGACGGCTTATTGTAGATATTCTCGAAGCAGTAGTTTGTCGCTTCAATATAACCTTCTACACTTCCGCAATCGAAACGCTGGCCTTTAAATTTGTACGCCAATACGCAGCCGTTTTGTGCTTGCTGCATCAGAGCATCAGTGATTTGAATTTCACCGCCTTTGCCTGGCTCCGTATTTTCTATCAACTCAAAGATATCGGGAGTCAAAATGTAGCGGCCAATGATCGCTAAGTTGCTCGGTGCTGTACCTGGCTCTGGCTTTTCAACCATATTGTCGATACGGAAGATGTCTTCTTTGATCATCTCACCGGCAATCACACCATATTTGTGCGTTTCTGATTCTGGTACTTCTTGTACCGCAACAATCGAGCAGCGGAACTGTTTGTAGAGCGCAACCATTTGCGCCAACACGCCGTTGCCTTCGTTCACACACAGGTCATCGGCCAATACCACTGCGAACGGTTCGTCACCCACTAGCTCACGCCCAGTCAGAATAGCATGACCTAAGCCTTTCATTTCACTCTGACGAATATAGGTGTAGCTCGCTGAATCAATCAAACTACGTATATCATCTAACAACACTTCTTTGCTGCTGCCGCTGATTTGGTGCTCTAACTCGTAGTTTTTATCGAAGTGATCCATAAGCGAGTGCTTGCCACGACCAGTGACAATACACATGCCATCCATACCTGCTTCAATCGCTTCTTCGACGCCATATTCGATGAGTGGTTTGTTTACCACTGGCATCATTTCTTTCGGCATGGACTTAGTCGCAGGCAAGAAACGCGTACCGTAACCTGCTGCTGGGAATAGACATTTTTTTATCATTTTAATTACCAACTGAAAAAAGGGCTCCGTACCAGGAGCCCTTACGTTAAACAAATTTGAATTTAATCACTTCCAAAAAGATCACGCGTATAAACTTTATCAGCGACGTCCGCTAGCTCTTCCACCATACGGTTGGAAACGATCACGTCAGCTGTTTGCTTAAACTCGTTCAAGTCTTTCACTACACGAGAATTGAAGAATTCCTCTTCCTGAAGAACTGGCTCGTACACCACAACATCAATACCTTTTGCTTTGATGCGCTTCATAATGCCCTGAATAGAAGAGGCACGGAAGTTATCAGACCCCGCCTTCATGATCAGACGGTAAACACCAACTACCTTTGGCTGACGCTTGATGATCGAATCTGCAACAAAATCTTTACGCGTACGGTTTGCATCTACAATCGCACCAATGATGTTGTTTGGTACATCTTGATAGTTCGCCAGAAGCTGTTTGGTATCTTTTGGCAGACAGTAACCACCATAGCCAAAGGATGGATTATTGTAATGATTGCCAATGCGAGGGTCTAAGCCTACACCCTCGATAATTTGACGAGCGTCTAAGCCATGCGCTTCCGCATACGAATCAAGCTCATTAAAATACGCAACACGCATTGCCAGGTAGGTATTTGAAAACAGCTTAACGGCTTCTGCTTCGGTTGAGTCGGTAAACAGTACTTGAATATCTTCCTTTACCGCACCCTCAACTAATAAACCAGCGAAGGTTTCGGCACGCTCACTACGCTCACCAACAATAATACGAGATGGATGAAGGTTGTCGTAAAGCGCTTTCCCTTCACGCAGGAACTCTGGTGAAAAAATAACGTTTTCACAGCCCAGCTCTTGCTTAATACGCGCAGTATAACCAACAGGTACTGTCGACTTGATAACCATGACTGCATCCGGATTAATGGACATGACATCTTTGATCACAGCTTCTACCGAAGAGGTGTTAAAGTAGTTCGTCGTCGGGTCATAATCGGTTGGTGTAGCAATAACAACATACTTGGCTTCGCGATATGCGAACTCTCTGTCTGTCGTGGCGACAAAGTTTAACTGCTTGTTTTTGAGGAAATCTTCAATCTCCGTATCCACGATTGGAGATTGCTTATTGTTTAATAACTCAACCTTTTCTGAAATAATATCCAACGCAACAACGTCGTGGTTCTGCGCTAGTAACATGGCGTTAGAAAGCCCTACATAGCCGGTACCTGCAACTGCTATTTTCATCAATAAATCCTTGGTTTCTTTTTTTATGAGAATATCAGAATTTGAAAAAGGGAACTAGTTTGAAATCCCCACCAGATCGCCACATATAAAAAATCAACTTTGTTAAAAAAAAACCAATATCCCGTCAATTTTTCTTTAGACCAATCAATATTTGAAGTAAAATTGTCCAGTTACATCAAAAAAACAAAACTATTAAACAAACGTTGGCTAAATCATGTTATTTGAATTAATCAGTATATTCTTTTCTTCATGTATAACTCTGTTCTTTATGCGAAAACTCGCCAAAAGAATAGGCTTAGTAGATAAACCGAATAAAAGAAAGCTCCACAGTGGTGCAATTCCCTTGGTGGGTGGCATTTCAATTTGTCTAGTTTTAGCGCAATACTTAGCGTTTAGACCTGAAGCTATAGAGCATAGCTGGCTTTACCTAGTATGTATTGCTGTGCTTACTTTAATTGGCGCAATAGACGACAAAGTAGACCTAAACTTTAAAGCCCGAATGGGGGTTCAGGCAGTGCTTTCTCTATTTATGATGAAAGAGTACGGCACTGAACTCCATAGTTTGGGCAATATGTTTGGCTTTGGTGACATGTATTTAGGCATGTTAAGCCCTGTCATTACCATACTCGCCGTTATCGGCGCAATTAACGCCTTTAATATGGTGGATGGTATTGATGGTTTATTAGGAGGGCTGTCTATTGTTTCTTTAGGTTCAATCGCCATTCTATTGCATGCAGATAGCCATTACACATTAGCCTATTTCTGTGTGGTTATTATTGTAGCCATGTTGCCTTATATTATGATGAACCTTGGTATTTTAGGCCGTACACGCAAAGTATTTATGGGCGATGCAGGGAGCATGCTACTTGGCTTCACCATTATTTGGCTTTTACTCTCTGCAAGCCAAACCCGCGCTGAGCCTTTCATCCGTCCAGTCACCGCTTTATGGCTAATAGCCTTGCCACTCATGGATATGGTTGCAATTATGGTTCGCCGCGTTCGCCGCGGAGACTCGCCATTCAAACCCGACCGAGAACACCTTCACCATATATTCCAACGTATTGGATTTAGCTCACATCAAACTCTTTTTGCGATTTGTTTACTGGCCTCTGTTTTTGCCTTGTTTGGTATTTATGGCGAGTTTATGAACATTAGCGAGCCGGTTATGTTCTATTCCTTTATCGCTATATTTGCCATTTACTTCACTACCCTAGCTTACATCTGGCGCATTACGAGTTGGGTACGTCGTATATTTGGTAAAGAAAAATTAGAAGTAGCTCAAGATATAAAAGCGCAATAGCCTGCGCTCTTTTAAGCTGATGTTGTTTTATGACGATGTGGAAGACCACCAATACGGTCGTCTTCCATATCTACTAGCTTCGTTTAATCAATAAACTCCAAAGCGGTGTGAAAGACGTCATATCCTGAGAATGACCAACAAAAGAAAGGAAAAAAGATAAAAAGAAAGAACACCGACCGGTAAGTCGGTGCTATGAATATAATTAGATGACTTCAGCTTCAAGCACTTTTTGTTCAGTTTTCTGAGGCACCGCTGCCAAAGAAATCCATCAACGCGTGTATACCACGACAGGTTACCACACACATATCAGTCATTGCCGCTTGAATCGCTTCTTAATCATAATTTATCTAGCCAATTGTTTTAGTCGTTACCAAACAAGTCGCGAGTATAAACCTTCTCTGCGACATCACTGATTTCATCTACCATACGGTTAGATACAATCACATCACAAGCCGACTTAAATTGCTCCAAATCGGAAAGAACCAGCGAGTTGAAAAACGTATTCTCTTTCAGTACTGGCTCATAAACTACCACCTCAATGCCTTTCGCTTTCAAACGCTTCATAACCCCTTGAATCGAAGATGCACGGAAATTATCCGATCCCGCTTTCATTACAAGGCGATAAATACCGACACGTTGAGGGTTACGCCTTATAATAGAATCCGCGATAAAATCCTTACGGGTGGTATTCGCATCAACAATCGCGCCAATAATATTGTTTGGTACTTCCGCGTAATTAGCGCGCAGTTGCTTAGTATCTTTGGGTAGACAATAGCCGCCGTAGCCAAACGATGGATTGTTATAGTGGTTGCCAATACGCGGGTCTAAACTCACCCCTTCAATAATTTGGCGGGCATTCAAGCCGTGAGTTTCAGCATAGGAATCTAACTCATTGAAATAAGCCACACGTAACGCCAGGTAGGTATTAGAAAACAGCTTAACCGCTTCAGCTTCAGTTGAATCCGTGAAAAGAACTTCGATATTTTCCTTCACTGCCCCTTCAACTAATAAATCGGCGAACACCTTAGCACGTTCACTTCTTTCACCTACGATAATACGAGAAGGATGAAGGTTGTCATATAGCGCTCGGCCTTCACGTAAAAACTCCGGAGAGAACATCAGATTTTCACAACCCAACTCCTCTTTGATACGAGCCGTGTAACCGACCGGAACCGTCGATTTAATCACCATCAAAGCATCTGGATTAATTTCCATCACATCTTTAATCACTGACTCTACTGACGAGGTATTAAAGTAGTTGGTTTTTACGTCATAATCGGTCGGCGTTGCAATCACGACAAAATCCGCATTTTTATACGCGAGCTCTTTATCCAAAGTAGCGTAAAAGTTAAGCTGCTTATTCGCCAAAAAGTCTTCAATCTCAACATCTACAATCGGGGATATCTTGTCGTTTAATAGCTGTACTTTTTCTTGAATAACATCTAAAGCAACCACTTCATGATGCTGCGCGAGTAACATCGCGTTTGATAAGCCTACGTAGCCTGTACCGGCAATAGCAATTTTCATGTTTCCTAGTCCAAACCTGTTTAATTTTTATATGTTTTTTATACGATATGTATGAGATTCTCGTAATACCAACGAGATAGCGTTTTTTGAGCCATGATTACAATGACGCTCTTAAATTGACAATAAATGATGATTAGTTTCCTGCAATGCCAGAAACTAATCACTGAATAGAAGACAACCTTAGAAAAGTGTCTCAAAATTGTCTTACGCTGAGACACTATGACGACTAATTACCTGTTTATTTGAAACAAAAATGATCACAAGGAGTATTCCCAATAGTGTCGTGGCGCTATCTTTTTTCATCTACAAAAATACATACTCTTTATCGACCAAACATTCTTTGACCGCATTAAGATATTTATTAATCACTAACTGTTCATCAAACTCACGTTCAATCTTCAAGCGACTTTGACGCCCCATATCTAAACGTTGCTCATGAGTCAACTGAATCATTAATTCTAATTTTTCAGCCAAGCTCTCTGTACTGCGTAACTCACACAGGTAACCGTTTATGCCATCATCAACAGTTTCTCGGCAACCAACATTATCGGTAGTTACAATAGGTTTTCCCATCGCGCCAGCTTCAAGCAACGACTTAGGAACGCCTTCGCGATAGAAAGATGGTAATACCATACAATCAACTTTCGCGATATCCTCTTCAACGCTATCAGATACGCCAAGGTAATTCACAATACCCTCATCAACCCATGCTTGCATTTCAGATTCGGTGACAGCTGACGGATTATTTACTCCAACAAAACCGAGTAGTTGAAACTCAACACCGTCGCCATACTTAGCTTTAAGTGTTCTAGCCGCGTCTACGTAATGCCCAATACCTTTGTCGTAGAGCATACGAGCAATTAATAAAAATCGGATAACGCCATCATCGGCAGCTGGTTGAAGAGTAAAACGAGTTAAATCGACACCAGAGCCTGGTAACCTATCGGTAATCGAAACATCTGCAAGTTTGTTATCTAAGAAGAGCATCCTATCGTCTTCATTTTGGAAAAAGATCTTATCGGCTTTACGTTGACTAACTTTGTAGAGACAACGAGCTAATTTGGCGGTAATAGATTCATTAATAAAAACCATACCCAAACCAGCAATATTGTTAATCACCTTTGCTTTGCAAAGCTTGGAAGCCAATGTGCTATAGATATTATTCTTAGGCGTAAAATTAAGAACTACTGAAGGTTTAACTTTTGAATAAATCTTAAAAAAACTGATAAAGGTTTTAATATCCTTAATTGGACTAGTACCACCTTGATCTATATCTACATGAATAAATTTGCAACCCAATTCAGATAATTTTCTTGAATACTCATCTTTGGGAGCAATTGCAACGACATGATAACCTTGATTCATTAACGATATAATAGTATTCTTTCGAAAATTATAAAGGTACCAGCTAGTGTTAGATGTAATAGCTATTATAGACATTTAATCTTTCATTTATTTTAAAATTATCAACTTAAACATACAAGAACTGCATGCCTCATTAACAGATTGTTTCTCGAAAATTATAAATAATAATTTGGTAGTGAATTATGTATCAAATCAATTAGACAATTGCACCATATAGAAAAATCCACGATTATTAATATCAAGATAATATTTTATCACTGTAAAAATAACTCACTAAAACTAATTATATTCTTCCCAGTATCTACCTAACATGAAATCAACATCTTTCGTTGAAGTTGGCTCCCAACCGCTACCATGACAAAAGGTAATTTCACCGAAAAACACGTTTCCATCAACATTGTACATATCCACTCTTGAGTACTTGAATTTAGAAGCAATAATACTAGCTTTATAAACCAAATCGCTGAAGTTTTCAGGGAAAATATAATTTTCGGAGACCTCATCATACTTAGGTTGAATATTAAAGTTAAGTTTTTTTCCATCAACATCAAATAAAGACCGCTTATGATTACCGAACCTATCTTCGTCTATTTGAATAATTATTTCTTGTCTTTTACCATTAAATATATGTAATTTATAATCAGAAGGAAATCTACCATCATTATGACGTAAAAGATGCTCTACTATGATAACTGGTTTTTCGATATCATAAAAAGCCTCATCAATCTTTTCCCCTATTTTAATGTTAAGATATCTATTAAATCTATTGCAAATCGAAACAATATCAATGTTAGATTTATCTTCTATAATTAAAACGTTCTCTCCACCGCCACCATTACTTGTTTTTATAACAAAAGAATTAGGGAAATCATTAAAGTGTGACGGTTCGATCTTTTCGTATACACCGATTAATGGGATCAAATACTCCTCCCCAATTTCGCGTGAAATTTCACTCCTAACAGTGTACTTATCTACGTAACGAGAGAATTTAAAGGGGCTATCATTGAGTTTACGATATTGAATTTTTTCGTTCCAAGTTCTAGGATGGCGCAAATTAGGCCAATAGCCATGAGTCAATATAAATCTAACTTTTATATACAAACGTTTTCCTAAGGTTAATCTAAGGAAATCACGAACTAAGTTTTTTACTTTTTTCACGTTACCTCCATAAATATTTATTATGGATAAATTTGTCATGCTTTTCTGACTTTAGACCTATTTTTTTTGCCGGACAACCAGCAAACACTTCATTTTCTAAAATATTCTTCGTAACAACAGAACCTGCTCCAACCACTGCACCTGATCCAATAGACACATTTTCAACAATACATACATTGGGGCCAACATATACACAGTCACCAATTGTAGCGGCATTACCTATATTACTGCCTATAGTAGTAAACTGAGATAAATTACAGTTATTTCCAATTTTTACACTTGAACTGAGAATTAGACTAGTCCCATGTCCTATATATAAACCGTAGCCAATATTTGCAGATATAGGTATTTGAATAGAATATTTACGCGATAGCCAAAAGTGCATTAATTTCGCATACATTCTAACAACATAAAAGTTTGACTTACATAGCCTAAACCAAAACATATACTTAAATGATCTACTTTTAAAATAATACTTTAAAAGTGACATACATGTTTTTTTTCCAGAGTACCTATATAAATCACTTAAAATAAATTCAGTGGTTTTCATTTATAACCTTTTCATAAGCACTAATATGATTTTTTGCACAATGGTTTATTGAAAGTTTTGATAGATGGTCTTTATACGAATCTGAATCATATGAGTATTTAACTTCGCCCAAAATAAACTTCGACATCGCTCTAACAAGTTCGTCGCGAGAATTGTTAGTAATAAGCTGACCATATTTACCATCAGATATTATTTCGTTATTAGCCCCAACATCAGAAGCTATTATAGCAGTCTTAGAAACAAGAGCTTCTATCAGGGCAATAGAAAACCCTTCATATTTTGAGGGAAGTAAGAAAACATCGCTAAAAGATAACACGTTGGGAATATCTTTCCTAACACCATGGAAAATAAAATAGTCGTTTAGACCCAATCTCGAGATTTTAGCTTCTATAAGACTTCTTAGCGGACCGTCTCCAACTATGTTGACTAAAAATTTATAGTCTTTATCAGTATTTACCAGTTCATAAACAGCATCGACTATAAGGTCATGGTTTTTTTGATCTGTTAACCTGGAGATAGTAGTAAAATTAGTCATTTTATTAATGGACTTTGGTTTTGATAAATTAAACCTATCCATTCTTATACCATTGACAATTTTTAAAATTTTACTACTGGGTAAAGTATTCCCCATCGACAAAGTAGCTTCATCACAAATTGAAATATATTTATTAATGCTATTCCTAATAAAGTATTGATGGAGGTATGGATGTTTTAACCTATTGATATGTTGGGTAAATACATGATTTCGACCACGCCAAAATGTTGATAAGTAAAGAGTCCAAATCAACAAATGCGAATGAACAATATCGGGATCAAGACTTTTAATTATCTTATGTAGCTTATATAAAACATGAAATGGCCTTTTACGTGAATACCTACCAACATGGATTACTCTGACACCATTGTCGTTCAATTCTCGTATTAAACTTTGTTCGTAAGCAACATCTTTACCTACATCTACAGCAAAGTCCAGTGCGAGTATAACTACTTCGTGACCTTCTTTGTGCAATTCAATACTTAAATCTGCAACGAATTTTTCTGCTCCACCAATGCCAAAAGAGGAGACTAGTTGTAATATTTTCATAAAACTTTCTTAACTTTACAAGACAATTTTTATTTTGTTTACCATTTCTTCAACGGAAAATTTTTCGTTTGCATATTTCGATATATCTTCACGGTCAAGTGAAAGGCAAGTTGAAATAGCTTTCTCAACATCATATTGAGTTGAAGATGTAGATATAAGTTGGCCAGTTATATTATGGGCAATTGACTCTTTTGTCCCATATTTATCATAACCTAAAGATGGAAGCCCACTAACTGAAGCTTCCATATATACTAGAGGATGTGCTTCTTTAAAATTAGAAAGAAGCCAAAATACATCACAATGCGAATATATAACTGGTAAATTTTCTCTTTTTATAGCTCCTAAGAAAATTACGCTATTAGATAAGTTACGTTCACTAACTTCTTTCTTAAACTCATCTAGATAATCACCAGTCCCAAGAACTAGCCAAATATATTTATCTTTTTCAAATTCTTGAAAAAAATTTAATTTATCTAAATAGCCTTTACCCTTAACTATACGGCTAGCTGATACTAAAACAATTTTGTTATTTTTATTAAAATCAACGAGCGCAGGAGGAATAGATAAATCACCTAAGGAATTTTTAATATTAACACCATTATTGATGACAGAAGATTTTCTATTTATCCAATCAAAACCAGTAATATCTAAAAACTGCTCTTTTATATACTCGCTTACAAAAACGACATGCTTACATTTTAATATTAAAAGATAATAGAGTTGGTATAAGAATCTATTTGATTTACCTTTATCAAGGTAATCTTTAGCTTCTTCACCATGAATATAAACAACTGACTTACCTATTATCTCTTTGCTAAACGTCAAAGCTGCAGACAAATGAGATCGAGTATCATTTAAGATAAATGTATCAACTCTATCCCTAAGAGAATACAACTTGGCGGAATATTGTAGAGGCCTTACTACTTTTTTAGTATTTACTTTTATAATATTATCATCGTCCATACTGCAGGCAACAGAAGTAAGCAAAGTGAAATTATCATCTTTTTTCATAACATTATATATTTCACTAGCAACGACCCCGGCACCACCAAGCGATGGAGGAAACTCATGACTGACTAAGCATACTTTCATTTTCATTCGATCCGAATTAAGTTTTGAATTTCCACTTCTGGAATAAAAAATATATTAATAGCTGGTTTAATTGATATGAGATATGACTCATAAAAAACATATCGGTAAGTATAGAAACTATATAATGTAGTTAAAAAACCACAAATAATAACAATTGCTTTGAATTTATTTATATGCCTATCTTTGCTTTGTGAAGATTCTAATATGACAAAAGGTAAGATTATTGTAGTCATAACTTGATATCTTCCAGATATAGTTCCAAAATCCCACAACCATAGTGAAAATATAACCATCAAAGCAAAAAATTTTTGTATTTGAGTAGAGTTGATATAATATAATGAATAAACAACACAGCAATAGAACAATGACGACTTTACTGTTACGTTAGCTAAAGTTGCAGTAAAGGAATGACTTACATCTTTTCCCCACTCTTCACCTATAATATACGTTGTATGTATATAAGTGCTTATTTCAGAAGGTAGTATTGAAACGAATGAATCAACAAGAAGTGAGACCCCCCCAAAAGAAATAGGTATAGGCGTTAGAATTATCAAAGTCTTTATAAGGCTACTATTAAGTTTAAAATTACTTAATAGAAATAAAAATATAGGAGCTAAAACAAAGGAATGAAAAAAAGATGCTATACAGAATACTATTAGTGACGTAGTTCTACTTTTACTGTCTATAGCTAGCCCAAATATAAATATAGATATTGCAACGCCACTTCTAATCCCATTGGCTGCACTCATAAATGGAAACGCAAAAAATATTAATAACACATAATATAAAACTTCTTTTTGAGATAGCTGGATATTTTCCGTAAATACTTTAAAACTATAAAGTAGAAAGTAGTATGCTAAAAATGTTGGCATAAATGGAATAAACTCTTTACCTATCCCAAACATACTTAATAACTTGACATAATACTTCACAAGTAAATTAAAATGATACAGACTGAAAATATCAAATATATTTACATTCGCTAACCTTTCGTAAGATTCATAATACCTAACTAGATCCATCTCAAATACAGGCACTACACCAATTGAAATAATTGCTGCACTCAAACTTAATAATAAAATCGATGATTTTCTTCTCAAATCTAAGGTAATCAGTGTACTGAATACAGAGATCAAAGGGTTAAAGATAAAAAGAATATAATTAATAGCTATCTTATACATAACGAATTGACAATCAGTCTTTTTGATATTTTAAAAAAGCAAGATATTGTAGGGTATAAAACAAAGTCATTCAGTGAATACTCTTTATCACTATTAACTTTGATATTAAATTTGTGGTTTATTCTTTGATTCTTTGACATCTTATCATCATGTTTGTCTATAAACATGTTGATAGCTAAATTTCTTCGGTTACTATTAGTAATTCTTGGTAATGTATGATCGACGTGAACAATATATAAATAATCTTTTAATTTATATGCCTCTCCATACTTTTCCAATAACCTTACCCACATATCATAATCTTGTAAAGCGGGAAATCCAACATCGAAACCATCAAGTGACCTTAAATATGAAGTTTTAGTCAATACTTGATTCCCTATGTAATTTTTTGTTAATAGTGAATTGAGATTTATTACACCTGACTTATCTTTATATAGGCTTCTTTCACCAACTTCATCGATTAAATACACCGACGAACAAACACATGAAAAATTATTATCAACAAATTTCTTAAGTAACTTTTCTACTCTTTGAGAATGGAATTCATCATCATCATCTAAACCAGTAATATATTTACCTTTAGCTTGGCTAATGGCTATATTCCTTGAATAGCACGCTCCCATCGATGTCTTATTTCTAAAATACCTTACATTATTATAAGTCCTAACACACATATCTAAGAAATCATTAGTGTCATCTGAAGATGCATCATCTACAATTATAATGTCCAGCTCTTTATGTGTCTGATTTAAAACCGACAATAATGCTCTCTCAAGTAATTTTCGTCTATTTTTCGTAGTAATATAGACCGTAACTAATTTATCTTCCATCTTGTAAGTGCTCGTTAAGTGAGTTGTATTCTTTCAGATTTTCTTTGATATGTTTATTTGATGGTCTTCTAGGCTTTAAGGTTAGGGCGGAAACAACCCTTCTTAAAAAATTATAATTATTTATTTTAAATTCTTTAATATCTTCTCTTTTACACCAAGTAATGCTAGTTAATTTTTTATTCCTATCACCAGATATTTTAAGAGATATTGAATTAATTTTGAAATCAAAGTCTTCCTCAATAACTTTTAATTTAGGAAACTCTTTTTTATTCATTACGTCATTTTCATAAACTAAATTTATCAAAAACAAACTCCTAAGCCCCCATAGGGAACTAGCAGGCCCAGAGTAGTTATCAAGAATTCTTAAATCACGTCCAATATACCCTTGAGTTGGTACACCACGAGACACAGCACCATTCCTAATAAAATAACTCCAAGAGCTTTCAAAGCAACTTATAGCATAGCTTAGCTCATCGTCATTATCTAATAGAATTGCATTTGATATAAGAGGGGCTGAGATTGCTAACCTATAACAGACACTACGTCCCCATAAAGGAATACCAGTTGGAGAGAATAAATATTTATAACTTTCTGAAAAATTTGAGCTTATTAATTTTATATAGTCAAGATCGAAAGAATCATCAATTCTGGTGATCCAAAATAATGAATAATGGAACCCCCATGCATTGTATAGATCAACATCGCCATCTATACCATCTCGAAACCAACCATCGTCGATATAGAATTCTTTTATTCTCTCATAAGAACTAATATCATACGGTATTCCTGACAGTTTAAAAACTATTAAGCTAATTGTAAACTTAAATAGATGCCAATTATTATCAGCAACTTTTTTGTCCGAAGCTTGATTTAGCCATTTTAATATTTTATCTTGTTCCTTTGAATTTAGAGTATCCCAGACATATTTTTTTGATATCCATATAGCTAGCGCAATATCAGAGGCTTCTGCTAAGCGTTGATCAAAATCGACAATATCTCCCCAATAACCTCTTTCTGAAGGATCAACCCCTTTTAATAAAATTGACTTTAGTTGAGCACGAAGGTTTATTTTTTTATTGTTTAGTAAATGAAAATCATCTTTACATTTAAGGGCGATCAACGGTAAAATCCTAGATACACCTTCAATTGAATCTATATCACGCTCATTGCAACTAAAGGCGCCTTTGTAATATCCTCTATTATTTTTCGGACAATAATACTCAAAGAAGTAAGAAATAAAATATCTATTTAGTATATCAACTCTCTGCTTAATATTAATTTCGGAATTTAAAAAGTCTTTTAATACCGAATCAAAATTTGATGTTTTTTTTCCGGAAACAAACTTATGTTTAATTGTGTCTCTTAGTCTAGAGTAATATCTAATTGCCTTAGTCATAAATAACTCTTTTTATTTCAAAACTTCTTAGCACATTAAGATGTGACTTAAAAATTGCAGATTTTTTATGGAAATAATTTGTTATTGACAATGCAATAATTTCAGTAATGACCAAACTAATTGCAGCCCCCTTCATACCTAACAAATCTATCATGAGGATAGATAGAAATATTGAAAAAAAGCAAACAAAAATCATTTTATACATTAAATATCTATATCCACCTAGAGATGATATAAAACGATTAGATACAAAGTTTATTACTGTCAAACCTCCCATAGGGGCTAGAATTGGTAATAACCAAGAGGCTTCAAGATATTTTTCTCCATATAAAAAACCTATTATTTCACTTGAAAATAAAGTATAAAAAGCGACTACTAAAATGAGCATGATAAAATTAATTTGAAAGATCCCCGTCATTCCTATAACTTTGTCTTCTATTTTATTTTTTGCTATAACTTTAGATAATAAACTAGTAGATATAGACAAGGGTAAGAAACTCCAAACCTGACTTAATGTTAGTGCCACTGAAAAAATACCGACCTCATGATAACCAACTTTGCTACCTAATAATATCAAAGATACTTTTGAGTATATTGCTACCGATAACGCCGATATCATTAAAGGGACACCACAATTAATAAAATATTTTACGTATTTTTTCTTTGCACTTTTTCTTAGTTGTGTCTTACTAAACTTTACTTTCCTAATTAACCAAGGAATAAAATTCTGAAGTAATATAGGTAAGGTGAAAAATATTGTATTCAACGCTAACTTAACCATTATAACTCTTAAAACCATCGATAATACAACAGATACTTGTGAACTTATTGCATTTATTTTTGACTTATGAATCGCGTTATAATGAAACTGATATATATCGTGTCCGACAAAAAGGTATGAGAGCAAGATTAGTATTATAATTATAGTGTTATCTATATCTACGTTTACAAAAAGTAGCCATGCCGAAATAAAAAAAACCGAAACTAGGTATAGCCAAGCTCTTAACTGATTACTTGAATTTACTAACTTTTCTGCACTTTTACTATTTTTTGAAGCCCGATTGAAGACCAAATGTGTTGCACCCAATTGAGAAATAGCAGTAGGTATAGCAGACAATGCTATTGCATAATTAATAACTCCCATTTCTTGTGGCCCTAAATATTTAGCGACCACTATTGAAACAAGAAATCCACCAGCGAACAAAAATAGCTTGTCAACAATTAACCAAAAAGTATTTTTTAAAATCTTATTATTTAAAACCATGTCATAAAGCCATTTTAAAATTTTTGAACTTTCATGTATATATCTGCCATATCACATTTAATCTATTACACTTTTACAGTTTGATTAAATAATAAAATCAATAATAACTAGATGTTTTGCTTGATAGTATTAAGATTCTTATCTTTCAATTGCTACCAAAACCATAGAACTTTTAGGTCAGTAACATTGTATAGATCTGCTACTATGTTTTTAATATAGATTCCTTAATAAAACTCTTTGTACCAATTTACAAACAAATCGACACCTTCTTGTACATTAACTTTGGGGCTATATCCTATTGCTTTAAATAGTCCCGATGTATCTGCATATGTCTGATATACATCACCAGGTTGCATAGGCATAAAGTTTTTCTTCGCTTCTATACCTAACGACTCTTCTAGTGCTTGAATGTAATCCATCAATTTCACCGGATTACCATTGCCAATGTTATAAATACGGTAAGGTGCTGAGCTTGTTGCTGGTGAACCTTCCTCTACAGTCCATTTACTGCTCTTTTCAGGAATAACATTCTGAATACGAATAATACCTTCTACGATGTCATCGATATAAGTGAAATCGCGACACATATCACCATTGTTATAGATATCGATACTTTCGCCTTTTACGATTTTGTTGGTGAATTTGAATAACGCCATATCTGGACGCCCCCAAGGCCCATAAACCGTAAAGAAACGTAATCCCGTTGTTGGAATATCGTAGAGGTGAGAATAGGTATGTGCCATCAACTCATTTGACTTTTTGGTCGCAGCATAAAGAGAGATAGGATGGTCTACAGAGTCATCTGTACTAAAAGGGACTTTTCCGTTTAGACCATAAACAGAGCTAGATGAAGCATAGACGAGGTGTTTAACTTTGTTGTGGCGACATCCTTCCAAAATATTCAGGTGCCCAACTAAGTTACTGTCCGCATACGCGAGGGGATTATCAATAGAGTAACGCACGCCAGCTTGAGCCGCTAAGTGTATAACTCTATCAAACTGTTCATTAGCAAACAGCTCTGGAATTGCTTCGCGGTCAGCAATATCCATTTTAATGAACTTGAATAGGGGATGTTGGATTCGCTCTAAACGAGCGTATTTTAAGTTAACATTGTAATAATCGTTAATGTTATCGATACCAACAACATCGTGTCCCCTGTCTGTCAGGCGTTCAACAACTGCACTGCCGATAAACCCAGCAGCACCTGTTACTAAGTATTTCATATTTTTTCCTAGACAACCTAATGACCCTATGTGTAAGGGACATATATTGATTTATATTTATCAGTACATGACACACATGAAAACATAAAGGCGTTATCAAACTCGATGTTTATAGCCTACGTTTTTCTTAGTATTTTTATTTGTGTCAGTGTTCCTTGACATCACCACTTACTAAAACGAAGCAGTTTCTCTAGCGATATTTATAGAGTTCTTCATCTTAAAATCGTGAAGTTTTTCTACATTTCATCTCAGACTTCGGATGAGCTTGAGACGGATTTCATTCATTTTGAGACTGTCAGCTTTCACTAACTGACTGTAATTGCTTGATTTGGCCTATTTTTGGCTACCCCGCCCCAATAGGCCATTTTTCGTATCTTAAATATATTTATTAAGCTTTATTACTTGAATACTCATAGTTGTAATATCCATAGCCATAAGAGCTTGACGCTTTTTTCTCAATAGCGTTAAAGATAACACCTTTCACCTCAATGCCTGACTGCTGGAATCGGTTGCGTGCGACGTCTATTTCTTTCGCGGTGTTTTCACCAAAGCGAGCGACCATTAAGGTAGTACCAGCGAACGCACCGACGATACTTGGGTCCGTTACGGCAAGCACAGGTGGCGTATCGAAAATCACCAAGTCATAGTTTTGGGAAGCCCAATCAACTAACTCTTTGAGGCGAGGGTGCATTAACAACTCTGAAGGGTTTGGAGGTAACTGACCACGGGTAATCACATCTAAGTTTTCAACTTGGGTTGCTTTTACTGCCTGGTTGGTATCAATTTTGCCGCTCAATAAGTCCGACAGCCCGTTATTTGCACCTACTCCCAAGGAGTTCTGTAAGTGGCCTTTACGCATATCTGCGTCAATAAGTAGCACTTTTTGCCCAGTTTTCGCCGTGACAGCTGCGAAGTTGGTAGAAATAAACGACTTACCGATACCAGGTGCTGGACCAGAGATCATAAGTACATTATTTTTCGCTTCCATCATTGCAAAATGGAGGCTGGTGCGTAATCCACGTAGTGCTTCGATAGAAAGATCTGCAGGGTTAACCTCTGCCAGCAATGGCTGTTCCTTGCTTTTCTTTTGACGCATCGCCTTATTAGCGATATCAAGCTGCAGCACCGATTTTGGCACACTGGCGTATACCGCTAAGCCGATTGCTTCAATCTCATCTGGAGATTCCACACCTTTATGAAGTGCAGCTTTCACGAGTGCAAATGCAACACTCAGCATCCCACCCATCAAGGTTGCTAACACAACAATTAGCGGTTTTTTTGGCTTAACGGGAGCAGCATAAGACTGTGCGCTATCAAGAATACGTACGTTGCCCACCGTACCCGCTTTAATAACGCTTAACTCCTGCACTTTATTAAGCAGTTGAATATAAATTTGTTGATTCACTTCAACATCACGTGTCATGCGCAGCACTTCACGTTGGGTTTTTGGTAGCTTTTGAATTTGCTGGTTTAAACGTTCTTTTTCGTTTAACAAGGTTGCACGTTTATCCAGTAGAGATTTGTAGGCAGGGTGATCTTTGGTAAAGCGCTGGCTAATCTCGCTCTCTTTAAATGTCAGTTCATTCAACTGAGCTTCAAGTTCAACCATCACGGTCAACGTTGACTGCGCTTCTAAGCCTAAATCAACAGATTCGTTATCCTGACGATATTGATTGAGTAGATCTTCTGCTGTCGTTAAGTTGTCCTTGATGTCAGGCAGACGTTCCTTTAAAAACGCTAAACTTTGTTCTGCTTCAGCCGATTGTCGTTCTACATTTTGTAGAAAGTAAGTTTGGCTAATGTGATTGAGGATATTGGTGATTTGGCTGCGGTGTTCACCAGTAAAGCTCAGTTGTAATATTCCCGTCTGTTTACCACGTTCGCTAACCGATAGGTTTTGCTTCAGCCATTCAATTGCATCTAAACGGCTGCGTTTCGCAATATTAAACTTTTGCCCATTCTGTGAGTGGATTGAGGTGATAAACAGCTCGTAACCATTGCTCTTAGCTAACTTACCCGCTTCTCCCTCTAGGACAACCTGTTCATCTTCACTAATTAACTGATACGTTTGCTTTTCAGCATCTGTTACCACTAAACGATGCTTTAATCCCATCGCAAAGTCAGGCGTTACATAACGGCTGACCGCAATCTGATTCACTTCGCCCGACATACGCGCTAAACCTTTACCGATAACAGGAAAGTAGTCAGGTGTAACAACGGTGGTTAAATTAAACTTATCAACCGTGTCGCCTAAAATCATACGTGATTTGATGATCTCAATTTCTGTCGTGGCAGAAGACTCTTGCGCGAAAAGCTCGCCCATGTCCCCAACTAAAGAGCCAATGCCTCCTGAGTTTTTAGACTCAATTTGCAGCAGCGCATCTGCTTTGTAAACGGGTGTGGATAACAGTGCAACAGCCACCCCTCCGACAGCAAATAAAAAGGTGGTAACTAAAATGGTCCATTTCGCGTCTAACAAGATGCCAAACAGTTTGCCTAAGTCCACTACGTCTGAAGCGGCTTCTGTAGCGGGTCTTTGTTGTGGTGTTGTCATAATTGATGCTGATTCTTATGTTAAAACAATCGCCCCTAGTGGGGCAATTTGATAAGTAACTTGTGAGTTTAACTAGAGAAGTAAGCGTTATTTCAGCTTTGCCGCCCAAGCATGAGCAGATTCTTCAATAAGCTTGTAGGCGTGATCGAACGCCTCTCTACTTTGTCGATAAGGGTCTGGAATGTCACTTTGCCCAATCCATTGCCCAAATAGCATTGTTTTCCCTCGGGCTTCTGGCGCGATTTGGGTCAATGCTTCTTTATGCGATTTTTCCATTACAAGAATAAGATCATATTGAGCACATAATTCCGGGGTAAGCTGCTTGGCTTGATGTTCTGCTAAATCCACATCATGCTCGGCAGCCACTTGCTGGGCCATTGAATCCGCTGGCTTACCAACCAGGCCACTCTTTTTGGAAGCAATACCTGAAGAGTCTACTGTTTTATTCGGTAATAATTTTTTGAGAATCGCCTCGCCAGTTGGAGAACGGCAAATATTCCCGACACACACGACTAAGATTTTGTTAAACATGGATCACGCCTATAGTGAAAAAAGGTCTATGTTCTAAGGCCAATTACGAACTCGCAACACCCCTTCCGTCAGCTCATTAAAGCCAGAGATGGTTGGGAGAAGCTGAGTGACAACGCGGTTCCAACGGGTAATTGGTGCTGCGGTAACATAAACCACATCATAAGGTTCGAGATTAAACTCGGTTCCGACCACAAGCGCTGACGCATCTTGAATGTCTAACTGGTAAATATCGGCCATACGTTCTGACTTGTCGTCAGAAGTGCGTATCACAAATACACCCGTCGCATCAGCAGAAAGTTGGTCAATACCTCCAACATTACTCAATGCTTCGGTCAAGCTCATTCCAGCGCGGTCAATTTTAAGTAGCTGGGGATTATTTACCTCGCCCATGACAAAGACTTTTTGCCCATCGTTACGCGGTACATGAATAATATCGCCGGCTTCTAACAAACGGTTTTGGGTTAAATCACCACGTTGCATTAGAGCATAAAGAGAGATTGGCTGCTCTTCACCGTTTCGGGTCAAGGTGACATTACGCCAGTCTGCGTTCGCAGCTAAACCGCCAGAACGGTTCACCGCATCTAACACGGTTAAAGGTATGTTGGTGATCGCCTGTTGACCTGGCTGGCCTACTTCACCTGTCACGTAAGCTTTTTTAGAGCGAAACGCTGCGACGTTAACGTCGACCTGAGGGCTCTCGATATACTTTGCTAGGCGAGCGGCAATGTCAGCGCGAATTTCGCGTACCGTCTTACCTGATACTTGAACAACGCCGATATAGGGATAGAAGATGGTGCCATCAGCATGTACCCAGTTACCAGCCTCCGACGCGCTTCGGTAAGAACCAGCAGGAATAGTCAACTCTGGGTGGTCCCAAATCGTCACGTTTAGGATATCACCCGCTCCCACTCGGTACTCATATTGAGCAATCTGTTGATCAAGTTCTGGGTTGGCTTTAGAAGTAAAGTAAGACAATCCACCGTAACTCGCGACTGTTTTCGCATTGAGCGTATGCAGATTAACAAATTCAGAAATGTTGTCGGCTTGATTAGCCTCATTAAGAGCTACAACGTTCTCACTATTGGTAGACAAATGTGAGCCCGGCAAAGTACAACCGACTAATAAGGAGGGTGCTAGCATCACTAGCATCAATTTTGATTTCAGTTCCATGTAAGCCAAATCATCAAGAGTTAAAGAGTGTTTGTTAGCAGGGAGTTATAAAGGGACAACACGCTAACATGAGCTATAGTTAAGTAGGAGCAAGAGCTGAGCGCCCCTTAGAGTTGGGAAATTCACCGAAAAGTATCATCACCCCTTTTTGACGGATTTGAAGGGGAGCGACGTTCCTGTGTCGACACTTGCCATGAATATTTACCGAATTTTTACACTAATTGATATTTTTCATGATATCGTTAAATCCTTGAATATAGGCTTGTGCGCACGATTTCCATTTGTATCATTTTGCCTTGTAAAACCTTTTTAAGACGCTACCGCCCATCGGCTGTACGCAAACCACATAGCGCTACATTCAACACTAAATAGAAAAATAGTATTGAATTTACTGACGTTTTTTTCAATGCGCTGAAAAACAGCGCTTATTTTTTTATAGTTTTCAAGCGCAAACATTATCCATATTACGTTCAAGATCACAACACTTTTTCGGACTCATCAGTAAATGAGACTCATAAGCTCCACTTGTAAAAAGAACCAATAGTTATAGTTTTTGCGGATATATCTGTTGAGTAGGGGGATGTAAGAAACACTTCTGGCCATTGCTGTACTTTTAACTACGTGTATACCATCCAATTCAGCTTTGTATTGAGACCTGATCTCATTTGCAGTAATTGCTAACCTTTGGGTTTACGTTGGATATTGTGTAACGGGTTAACCAGCTCCAGTTGATATACTCTATCCAACCGTTATGTGTGTTCAAACAGTCAAAGCAATCAATTTATGCTGTAAAGGAAATATCCTCCAAACTTTTAAAAAGAAGTACTACTTTAAGGTTGAAATGTATGCCTTAAACGATTAAAACAGAACTTACACGAAGTACCATTACTACAATAATTAATCTATAATTTACATCTACTTTACTAAGCTTGGCTAGCCAACAAAAAATAATCATTAATATGACCGATACAATCAGCGATACAATTCAAAAAAGAGATGCGTTAGAGTTGCAAGCGAACGATTCTATCGAAGCAAATGCTAATTTATCGAGTACAACCTCTAAGCACCTGGAATCATGTATTTATATCTACTGTCCCAAACCTGATGAGGACATGATCGCTGAAGTATTAAAGCGAAACCCAGAAATAAATGCTCAAGTAAATAACTACACCATAAGGGATTTCAAAAGTAAGACGCTTTGTCACTTCAAAAGCTCGTATTTGACCCAAGATCAGCAAGCATTTCTCGTTGCCGCGACGGAACTTGGAGCTTGGGTTGAACCTCTCGTAAGCTACTTTGACCGCACCCTTGGCTACACTGAAACAGAACTCTTGCATAGCGGTTACTTCCTACATCAAAAAGCTTTTTCTATCCTTTCTAATCGTAGGAACAACTGGCAAAAGCGAGTCATCGACCTTCTATTCGTATTCATGCTTGCTTGGATTGCTATTCCTGTTGGCTTAATTACTGCGTTACTTATTAAATTAGAGTCACCAGGACCGGTGTTTTTTAAGCAACGCCGCACAGGTCAGTACAACGAAGAGTTTAAGGTTATCAAGTTCCGCTCTATGAGTAACGATGCCGAAAAGAATGGCGCGCAGTGGGCAACCAAGAATGACGCTCGTGTTACTAAAGTTGGCAACTTTATTCGTAAAACTCGAATTGATGAACTTCCTCAGTTAATCAATGTATTGAAAGGTGAGATGTCGATGGTAGGGCCTCGCCCAGAGCGTGAAGTGTTCATATCTGAATTGGAAAAGGTAATTCCATACTACCGTTTCCGTCATGCGGTTAAACCAGGAGTAACAGGCCTCGCTCAAGTAAAATACCCTTACGGGGCATCCGTGGAAGATGCGATATGGAAACATAAATACGACATTTTTTACATCAAGCATCAGAACTGGAAGATGGAAGTGAAGATTTTGTTTCTAACCGTGAAAACAGTTTTGTTTGGGATGGGTAGGTAAACAAAGCAATTTTCAACCAAATGGATAGATATAAAAAAAGAGCAACTCCTTTCGGTAGTTGCTCTTTTTTTATGAATATCTTATGCCAGTGGTTTTTACGAGAACAGATTAAGACTTACGTTTTGCCCTATGTTTCATCGTTCCTTTGACAGCATAAACCGCAAATGTGAATAAAGTCTTAGGCAAGCTTAAATCCACTACATCCCTATAGAATCGCCACTGGTATGACAATACGGTAAGTTTATTTGCCGTCATGCCAGTGTCCATTCTGTACTTAGCTAATGGTTTGGGTAGACAATAAGCTTTAGGTGTATCCTTTAATATCTCCAACCATAATCCCATATCTTGACGCTTGCGAATTAATGGCATGTAACGTTTACCAAGAGATTTCGTATCATAAACTGCTGTCAAACAACCAATAACGTTACTATATATTAGCTTTTTGTAAGTTGTATATTCAGGTGCAGTTACAACGTTCAATTCACCAGTACTGTTAAATCGAGTATAGTGAGTGTATGTCAGAGAATAGTCATTCTCTATCATGAAGGATATTTGCTCTGAGAGCTTATCTTCCAGCCACAGATCGTCAGAGTCTAAGAATGCGATGAATCGACCCTTCGCTTTCTCTATCGCAAAGTTTCGACTCGCACCAGCCCCTAAATTTTCGTCATTCTGATATATATATATATTATCGAATTTGTCAGCATAGCTTTTAATAACTTTCCAAGTATTATCTGTAGACCTGTCATCTACTATGATAAGCTCCCAGTTTTTATATTTTTGAGATAATATACTATTAACACTGTCTTCAATTGTAAGTTCAGAATTATAAGAAGGCATTATTATAGAAACAAGGGGTTGTGTCTTTGGCATAATACTGGCGACCTTACTACCTATCCGATTTTGTAAAATTTAGTGAAACCATAAACTATCCTCAGATTTAAAAAATTAGCCCTTGGCGCTACAAGGCCCATTTCACCTTTTAGTAGTACATTGATAAGCTGAGGGAGTTCATTAACCTTAGTTTTTCTTAGGAATAGCCATAGCTAATTAAATATTATACTGGAGTAATCATACTCCGCTGATGGAAAGGCGATCACTTTTAAACAGTAACCAAACAAAGTATATACAATCGCCAAATAAACTAAGTTTTTCTTATTCAATACGTACAGGTAGTAAAACGGTACAAACATAAAAGGTGCAAAGAAATAAAATAAACGGCTAAAACGGCCAAAATAGAATACAAACAAAGCACTATTAATGGTTACAACCCATACCGCTATTAAGCTTATATCTACTTTTCTAAACTTACTAATATCTGACTTTGACAAGTAATATATGAATAAAAAATAGAACGGATAGTTATACAGCCTCGTAGCTAATTGTATTAATGATACATTTTTTTCACGCTCTGCATTAAGATAATGCTTATACATAGGGGCTATCGCACCTACTATAACGTCAATAAATTGATAAAGAATACCACTACCAAACAACATTAGCGTTATGATAAACATAAGCTTAACATTCTTGACAACAAAAAAGCCTAATCTTCCTCTTAGTAAAAAAAGAGGTAACGTAAATATTATTGACTTATGCCATATTAAACCGATCATGAACATCAGTATAGATAACGAATTTTTCCCTCTGATGAAATACACATAGGCGTTCATAAAAAACAATACAGCCACATATGCTCGTAATACGTTTAACTGATTGTGAAATACATTAGTAACAAAAAAGAAGAAAGAGAAAACTAATGCGATATGAACATAAGGATACCTTGGATATGCTATACGTATAAAATTTAGAAAAAGGAGTATCTGGATAAGCCCTACAGAGACGAAAAGACTTTGACTACTTAAACCTAAATAGTTTAAAAATACGACCAGATAGTAAAATGCGTACTCATATTTACGATAATAATAGTCTAACTCAGTTGGGGTATCAAAGATCCTTATATAATTAAAGTAGTCTGTACCTACCCCATATTGAAGCGAAGGTATAAACCATAAGAGTAAAAACACCGAAAGAAAACAAAAAGTATCAAGAACGACATTTCTTTCATATTTGGAAAATAGAAGAAACCAAAAAACACAAAAGGCGTAAATTAAAACGAATAACAATTTCGAAGCTACCTTATCTTAAGTGCTTTTTTCACTACCAAGGAACTTGGTATCAAGTCTCTAACAAGGCTAAACTCAAAGGCCTTCAAATAGCTTAGAGATGACCGTATATCCAGCTTGAATAACCTAATTAGCAATGGGAAAATTGAAATCCTGTACTTATTTTGCCCAACACTTACCAACTCTTGGTTGTATCGTATCACAACACCTAGCCGGTCACGTAACCTAGTAACGCTATCATTTACAGTTAAGCCAGAGTTGTGTTCCTGAACGGAATAGTAAGATTGCTCGCTCACAGATATCGATTTAGCTTTAATACCCGCTTTTAGAGAAAACATCGCATCATTGGATGCTGAGATCTCGTCAAATGACAAGCTATGATCGATGATAAACTTTCGTCTATAGATCTTTGACCAAGGGACATGAAACTTATACCTAATCGCTTGATCCCCATCATCAATATATAACGACACTAACTGGGAATACCGATTATGTCTTGAACCTGAACTACCATCTGGCTTATGACTCTTTGGAGAGAAGAAGTAAATATCCTTAACTAAATCCGATTCAGATATAGAATATAAGAGACGTGATAGAACTGGTTCATTTACCATATCATCAGCATCGAAAAAGGCGACATAATCTCTGGTCGCAAGCCCCAAGCCAATATTTCTGGCAGCTCCGGCACCTAGATTAGATTCTAGGCGCTTAACGATTACGTTACTTTGAGAACTCTCAACGACTTCATCTACTAATTCCTGCCCATGATCATCAACAATGATCACTTCATACAGATCGTTGTTGCTTACTAGTGGCAAAAGCTGTTTTAAATTATCATTTGAGTTATAAGCCGGAATAATAATAGATAACATTCACAAACCTCACACTATATAGGATAACTCGTACACTCTTGCCATAAAGGTCATTAAATCAACTTCATTATTGCAAAAGCACTTATGTTCAGCGTTCCAATACTTATCAAGCTCTCTATTCATATAGCTTTCATATTCTTCCTGAGACAACGACATTAATCCCTTACGAGCAAAAGTCTGGTATATAAACGGAAGCTCAAATGCTGATACGTTGTAGTGTGAACCATAAACATTATCTTCGCTGGATAACGCATCCAGAACATCAAGGCTCACGTACTTAAGTGATTTACAGAAGTTATCACTTGAGAAAAAGGCATTGTTAGGTTGTTTCGCGTAAATCTTAGAAAACGCGAACAGATTGAACAAATGGTAACCTCGCTCTTTATAGTTAACCTTCTTTCCTTTAGTTAACTCAGCACGCTTGTACGCCAACTTGTTAATCTTATTCTTTAGTGTTCTGCCATGATAAAGGTGGTTAATCAATCCATTATCTCGGATCTGAAAAGCACCATTTAAAGCACTGGACAAAAAACTATTCACAAAATCAGATTTGTTGTGAATTTTGCTATCTTCTAAGCAAGCGGCCAGCCATAGTTGGTGGTTGAACGTGAAGTCAGGAGTAAGCTTACCTTTTTGACAATCGAATCGGTATGCGAAGCTATAAGTGCTATCAAAATCAGCACGAGCAGACATGGCTTCTAAAATCGCGATTCGGTTGCTCTGATTGTCTGCATCTAAACTATCACTTTCGATACTGAGGGCCTCGATGACCCAAGCTTCACCAATAACGCCATTACAAGTATCGTTAGCAAGTCCCCGTTGAATAAACTGACCTTTCTTAAAGTATGGATTTGCGTCAACTAAGTATCTGACAAGCTGGTTCAGGTGCTTTTTGAAGCACTTCTCTTTCTCACTTTCCAGTTCAGTCTTTAATAAATTGGCCAATAAAACTACGAAGTGTGATGTATTTCTAATCGGAGTTTCATGGTGGATATAAGGACCATTGTGTCCCCCAGGGAAAAACATTTTGTTTTCTCCTGCTCGAACCAACACATTACTAATCACATAGTCAGCATGTTCCACCAACATGCGCATCATTCTACTTCTTAAACATTCCATAAACGATTCCAACAGCACTAACTAATCTTAAACCCCAACCCAATAAAGTAATCGACAGTTTGTCAAAAACTGACAAATTCACACCTCTTCTCTTTGCCGTATTAAAAAGCTGAAGGGGGTTTGGTGGAATAAAGAACAATAGAACACGCTTCACAAAGTTTGGTATTACGGTTCCATCTACTTGCCAAATCTTATACCAGCCAGAAGACACGCGGAACTGTTTCTTAATTAGATTATGTGTATTTCGTGATTCTTTTCGTACGATCCAGTCAGGCATAAACATAAGTTGAAAGCCCATAGATGTAGATTTCGATGTCCATAAAACATCCCCACCGCTTCGGATCTTTTCTTCAAATAGACCGACTTTCTCAATCGCTTTTGAACTCACAGCTAAACAAGCCGTTTTAGCTACACCCGACTGCTTTACTGTTTTTTGGTTATCGATATTGATAATAGAGTCATAGATGTCTCCAGAGGTACTCTTGCTCTTGCTGTAAAATTTAACATTAGCAGCATAGACATTATCAGAGTCAAAATTTAAAATTTTATCAAACCAATTCCCTTCAGGTAGACATGTGGAATCTAAAAAAACATACCAATCGGACTTTTTATGTTCTACACCTCTATTTCTCGCGGAGTATGGGCTATTTAAACAGCTAGTCTCATTAATTAAACATAATTCAAAAGAATAAGACTTATCTGAATAATACTCCTTCCCTCCATTGTTAACACAAATAACATTTATTTCAGTTTCTTCAAGTAATGTACTGTTTGAAACTTGATCGTCGATACAATCTAATACATCTTTTAAATCGTCATTGAAATAAGGTATGATTATTGAAACTATCTTCATTTTATTTTACCTTATACTTAAAATATCTATAACATATGCTAACTATATCTCTGAGAGATAAATTTGATAAAAAGTCAAAAAAGTCTTTCAAGATGATCTCATAATCAGAAGTTTTAACTGTATCCTTTTCTTTTGGATATTTACCTTCTTTAAAATCTGAAAACTTAAGACCTTTTTCCTCAAATAGTATTTTGTTACACTCCTCGTAGTTCGACATAACTTCCTTCATTTCAGACTCACTAGGAAGAAACTTCTTACTACCGTTTTTTGATAGTTTCTTCATGAAATGTGGTCTAATACAGAAGTCTAAAACCCCAGAAGAAAACACATGGTAGTTAAATATTATATTTTCTTTACTTAACGCTTGATTTGTAACTTCATTTTTTACAGGAACATCTATTCCGATGTTCGTTAAAAAGTCATTAATTATGTTGTTTTTATAAAGACAGTTTTTATCAAACAAGTTCCAATATACATTTTCTTCTCCGAAGACTGAACGCCACAGTTCCAATTTACGTGCGTAGTTCAAATACTTATCAAAATACGGCTTATGCTCAGGTAAAGGAGTCAACTCTCTTCCATAAAACTTAGCTGCTGTAGACTCCTTAAATCTAAACCCTTGTTGATAGTGAGACAATAACTGCTCATCTTGTCTTCGAAAATATACAATAATAGAGATATCACTAAAGATATTCGACATTATTTTTTTAATGTTTTCTATACTCTCTCTTGTCATACACCAAGATAACTCTTCAGAAGATATAATAATATTCCCTTGTGTTTTACTTAGTTCAGAGAGTATTTTTTCACTTAGCCTGCCACAAAAGCTTTCATGTTTACCACTGAAGTCAATCCAACTATTAATACTGCCTTCAGTATAATGAACTCTATTATTCACAGCTCTATTCTTTGAGAATAAGCTCCAACCATTATCCTCAAGTAAGTTTTTATTATCTAACATAAACTTTTGAATAGAAGTAGTTCCTGTTTTGTGGGAACCTATGTGGATAATGAGCTTCCTACCTTTGTTCATTTTTAGTTAGATTCCCATAAATTATGTTTAGTGATTAAGGACATTAATTCACTATCAGTACAACTATTCAGGTCTAAAGAGAAAAACTCTTTTCTGTCTTTCATTTGTTTGTAACTCCAATCCCACCAATTTATTCTTTTTATAATTTCAGTTTTGCTGTCACTAAACCTATTTTTAATAACCTTAGCAGGGTTTCCAGCAGCGATACTATATGCGGGTATTGATTTTGTTACGATACTACCTGCACCAATAATGGCTCCATCACCAATTTGTACTCCAGGCAAAATGACCACGCTATCTCCAATCCACACTGCATTTCCTATACTAACTCTACCTTTAGATAGTCCAGCAACCGAAGTTTCAGGACAAATTTTCTTTTGTAGTTCAGATTGCATATTTAAATAACAAGTATGATGATTAGTAGACCGGATTATCAATCGCCCTCCTATAGCGCAGTATTTTCCTATATCACAGTCTCCCAAATGAGATATATGATTAATCCTAGTTCCTGTCCCTATATTAACGTCAGGGTGAATATAACTACCTTTAGCTACCTTTACGTTATTTTTCTTTAAATAAAACAACTTAGACTTTTGTTTTATAAATTTATAAATATATCTAATCATTTTATGCTTTTATACATGAATAAGTTATATGTGAAATAAAAAATCATTGTTGCTATCGAGTACATAAACAGTGTATTAAATAGATCATCAGAAAATGTTAGTGATATATATCTAATTGGAAGAAATATAAATAACAACATTAGTCCTATTTCTTGTCTATTAACTATACTTAATGTGCTTGCTAGAGGGCTATTCATAAGTTGTGCACATTTACTGAGTCCAAGAATAAGCATGATTGTATTCACTTTCTCCCATTCATCACCCAGTAGAATATCAACACCAACTAAAGATAATAAACCCACTCCTAATATAAAAACAATTGATACAATAGCTAATTTTTTTAGCGTGTTTAAATATCTGTTCTTCAATTGGTCAGGAGATATTTTATAGTCATCTGCAGCAAACTTGGTAAAAACTTGACTTAAGGCCCCTGAAACCAATGAAATAGGCATATCTAGCAATCTATTAGCCATCATATATATGCCAACAACTTCCATATTAAAATGCCTTGATAGTACAAAAACAGGAAGGTTTATAGACACATTATTTAATATTGTATTTGTTGTATTTAGAGTTGGAAACTTGCCATATTTTTTTGCGTACCTAAAGAGTAAACTAAATGATAGGCTTCTTCTACTATTCAAAAGATGTTTACATCGTGCTGACGCCATTAAAATGATAAATAAATTAGAAGATATGTATGAAACAATCAGAGTAGTAAATGAAGCGTTATATTGTCCTAACCCAATATTCATTCCATTATTTATTATCGCTTGGCTTCCTTTATTGTACGATAATTGAGAGAAATCCCCCTTATATACTAGGCACATTTGCAACATTTGAACGAGCCCGTTTAAACCAACACCAATTGGGATCATCCATGCTACAACAAGAAGTTCAGTTGCATTAAAGTAGCTTAAAACAATTTCAGAAAAAAAATAAAATATAAGCCCGTACATTATTGTTGATATAAAAGTAGATAATAATGCTATTCGTATCACTATTAACGATTGATATCTCCTTCTAGGTAATACTATAGCGAGCTCATATTTGAACGAGCTTACACTAGAAAAAACCAATACAATACTGATAAATAGCTGATAAGTTCCAAGTTCTTCTGGGGAATATAATCTAGCAATTATAGGTAGACTTAAAGCTGTAATAGCGGCTGTTAACACACCAGTAGACAATAGCTTTACAAATCCCAAACTAAAATCGCTAAGATTTAATTTAAACACTTTAATGTCTCTAATATCTCTTTTGTTAATATATTATTTTTCATAACTAATGTGCATTTCTATATATTATTTTTCTATTATACGACTTGGTCTCTATAATATAGAGACCAAGCTTTTATACTCTAATTGTTATGCAAAATTATATGTTCTTACATTCCCACTCTGGATAATGCTTGCGAACATAGGCATTCAGTTCTTTCTCAGCTTGAGAATAAACACGACTAGGCTCACCTGATTTTTGTGATATTTGGCTTACCATACCAGCGCCAACTGTGACATTGGTATGACGGTCGATAACAATAAATGCCCCTGTTTGAGGGAGAGTCGCGTAGGTATCAACGGCAATGTTATCCGTCAATGAAATACTGGATAAGGCAATCTCATTCAGATCGAGTGTTTCACTATTCTCCGCATGCTGCTGTAGTGTATTTACATCAATCTTATGATCAATATCCGTCACTTTACCTGTGCATGATTTAGTAGCGAACTTGAAAATGTATTCTTTGTGGGTACGCATCGGGTTCTCACCCATCCAGACTACATGCGCTACCAATTTATTGGTTACCATTGGTTCGTGGCCAACATGCACCAGCATGTCTCCTCGAGAGACATCAATTTCATCTTCAAGAGTAATGGTAATGGCTTGACCAGGGTAAGCGGTCTCTAGTTCACCATCATGAGTGAAAATAGATTTAATACGTGACTGTTTACCTGACGGTAATGCTGTCACTTCGTCGCCAACTTGAACAATGCCCGAAGCAAGCGTGCCACAGAACCCTCTAAAGTCTAAGTTAGGGCGGTTGACATATTGAACAGGGAAGCGCATGTGCTCAAGATCTTTATCTTGGTCCACCTTTACTGTTTCAAGCAACTTCATTAATGTCGCACCCGGATACCAATCCATGTTCTCACTTGGGGTAACTACGTTATCACCCTTAAGCGCTGAGATTGGTACAAAGCGGATATCGTCAATATTGAAGTTCTTTGCCATTTCACGGTAATCAGCTTTGATTTTTTGGTAAACCTCTTGGCTATACTCCATCAAATCCATTTTGTTTATAGCAACAATGATGTGCTTAATTCCTAACAGGCTACAGATGTAACTATGACGCTTGGTTTGAGTCTGAATGCCGTGGCGAGCGTCAACCATCACGATCGCAAGATCACACGTAGATGCACCTGTAACCATGTTACGAGTGTACTGTTCGTGCCCTGGTGTGTCTGCAATGATGAACTTACGTTTATCTGTAGAGAAATAGCGGTAAGCGACGTCAATTGTAATGCCTTGCTCACGTTCAGACTGAAGTCCATCAACGAGAAGTGCCAGGTCAAATGCTTCGTCGGTTGTATTGAACTTCTGCGAGTCTTTTTCAATCGCCGCCATCTGGTCTTCGTAGATAAGCTTACTATCAAACAGTAGACGACCAATCAGAGTAGATTTACCATCGTCAACGTTACCACATGTCAAAAAGCGAAGCAGATCTTTGTTTTCATGAACTTTTAGGTAGGCTTCGATATCTGTAGCAATTAAGTCAGAAGAGTGAGACATTTTTGTATCCTTTTCTAAAAGAGAGTATTAACACTCTCTTCTTTCATTTTGTTGTTATATCTAGAATATTTAATAGAAACATATAGGCATCAACGTAGTGTTAAATAGCCTTGGTCAGCAAGCTGAGCAACAACAAGTTCCGCACATTCTTCGACGGATTTGCCTGCGGTTTTCACATGAATTTCTGGTGAGAGCGGCACTTCATATTCGGAGTCAATCCCAGTAAAGTTTTTGATTTCTCCTGCACGAGCTTTTTTGTAAAGACCTTTGGGATCTCGTTGCTCACATACCTCGAGCGGTGTATCAATAAACACTTCCAAAAACTGGCCTTCCGCCATTAGATCTCGTACCTGTTCGCGATCAGCGACAAATGGAGAAATAAATGCGGTAAGCACTATTGCTCCAGAGTCTACAAATAGCTTTGCCACCTCACCGATACGACGAATATTTTCTACACGGTCATCATCACTAAAGCCAAGGTCTTTGTTCAAACCATGACGAACATTATCGCCATCAAGTAAATAACTATGTTTACCTAAACTCAGTAGCTTACTTTCCACCGCATTGGCAACCGTTGACTTTCCTGAGCCGCTTAAACCTGTAAACCAAAGCACTACTGGTGTTTGCTGTTTTAATTTAATACGGTCTTCATGAGTCACCGTTGTATTATGCCAAACGACATCATTACTCACGGATTCATTGTCTTTTATTTCATACGGAGAGCTCATTCGAATTCAATCCACTATTTTAAAAAGGAAACACCATCGGAATAAGCGAATACGCGATCCCGATATAAGTTAGCGTCATTAGCCAACCCACTTTTACAAAATCGACAAACTTATAGCCACCAGCATTCATTACCATTAAATTCGTTTGATATCCAAATGGGCTGATAAATGATGCGCTTGCCCCATAAGCTACCGCCATGACAAAAGGCATGTCATCTACTTGCAAATGAGATGACACGCTAAGAGCGAGAGGTAAAACAATCGCGGCGGCGGCTGTATTTGTCATAATTTCAGTTAACAAAATGGTCAGCAATATGACCATCAACAGAGCATGGTGGTGACTCACTGACTCAAGCAGGGAACTGGTGCTCATCACTAACTGAGTAGATAAACCACTTTTACTGAACGCAGCCGCAATAGATAACGCACACACTAAAATAGCCAGTAATTCGAATGGGAAGCGTCTTCTTAATACCGAACCATCGATAAGCCCTAATGTAAGCGACCCCAACAAATAAGCGCTCAAGGTTTCAACCAAACTGAGTGACGTTGCACTAGCAATAACGACAGCTGTAATAAAGCCAATAATACCGAACACGTTTTGTTGCAATGATAAAGGCTTATTAACTTGTCTTTGGCTGAGAAAAAAGAAGTTTCTTGAGAGATTAGGCCTCTTATCAAAGTCGCTGCCTGTTGCCAGCAACAGTTTATCACCAGCCAGAATAGTTAGCTCACCCAACTTACCTGATATTGCCTGTCCTTGCCTCGAAATGGCTACTACTGCAGCGTCAAACCGAGAACGAAACTCCACTTGCTTGATGGTCTTCCCTACCATTATGGATTCAGGGCTAACTAACACTTCTTGAAGATTCTTTTCTAAGTCGAAATCGTCAGAGCTAAAAAGCTCTAGACCATTCATGTTGGACAGCTGGCTGACTTCTCGCACATCACCGACAAAAATAAGTTTGTCTCCCTCTTCCATTTTCTCATGTGGAGAAACTGGTGAGATCAACCTTCCCTGACGAACAATCTCTACTAAGAAGAGAGACTTGAGAGAACGCAGGCCGTTTTTTAAAACGGAATGACCAACTAGAGCGCTCCCCTTTAGTAATTCCGCTTCAATAAAGTAGTCTTGGTGAGTCTGCTTTTTCAAAACCCCACCATTGGGCAACCAACGAGTAATAGCCAATATCGCTATACCACATCCAGTTAGTAGCGCTAAACCAACGGGTAAAAAGTCAAAAATGGCAAGAGAAGGTAGATCCTCTTCTTGTAGCAAGCCATTAACCACTAAGTTCGTCGCTGTCCCAACCAGTGTGAGCGTTCCCCCTAAAATCGAGAAGTAAGACAGAGGAATAAGTAATTTCTTAGCCGAATGAAATGGGTTGTTGAGTAAGGTCCCCATTAACGTTGCAACCACGGCCGTATTGTTGAGAAATGCAGAGCTTAAAGAGCTCGCTAACCCAAGCTTACACAACGTACGATAATAGTTCTCATCAGCGATCTTAGTCGCCAACCAAAAAAGAATTGCCGTACGCTCTAAAACAAGTGCAGAGAGCATCAGCATGATCAATGTGATTACCGACATATTCGTCACATTACCCAAAACTGTGCTTTGATCAATCACGCCAGTTACGTACAAAGTCGCGGTTACAAGAATAAAACTGTAAACCGCTCTTATACGCCCCCATACCAACAATGTAATTAAGGCAATAAGAGCTCCACCGGTGATCCACTGCTCAAAAGGCACTTTTTGTACTCTCTGTTACTGCTGCTTTGACAAAGCTTTCAGGTTAGAAGTAGCCTTCACGCTTTTTCTTCTCCATGGATCCAGAGCTATCGTGATCAATGGCGCGACCTTGACGCTCCGAAGTCGTTGTGAGAAGCATTTCTTGAATAATTTCAGGTAATGTCGTTGCTTCTGACTCAACCGCGCCGGTAAGCGGGTAACAACCCAGGGTACGGAAGCGAACCATTTTTTCTTCTACGACTTCACCTTCTTTAATTTCCATACGATCGTCATCGACCATGATCAGCATACCGTCGCGTTCTACGACAGGGCGTTTCTTCGCTAAGTATAAAGATGGAATTTCAATACTTTCTAGGTAGATATATTGCCAGATATCGAGTTCAGTCCAGTTCGAAAGCGGAAATACTCGAATGCTTTCACCTTTATTTACTTTACCGTTGTAGATGTTCCAAAGCTCTGGGCGTTGGTTTTTAGGGTCCCAACGATGATGCTCATCTCGGAATGAATAAACACGCTCTTTTGCACGTGACTTTTCTTCATCACGACGTGCACCACCGAAAGCAGCATCAAAGCCATGTTCATCTAGTGCTTGTTTTAGCCCTTGAGTTTTCATGATATCAGTGTGTTTTGAGCTACCGTGAACAAATGGGTTGATATTCATTTCCAACCCTTCTGGGTTTTGATGCACAATTAGCTTCATACCCAATTTTTCTGCCATGTAATCACGAAACTCAATCATTTCCTTAAACTTCCACGTTGTGTCAACGTGCATCAGTGGAAATGGTGGGATACCTGGTGCAAACGCTTTTTTTGCTAAATGAAGCATTACGGATGAATCTTTACCTACAGAGTAAAGCATTACCGGATTATCAAATTCCGCAGCAACTTCGCGCATAATATGGATTGACTCGGCTTCAAGCTGTTTTAAGTGAGTCATTCTCTCTGGAGACATTTTCATCATTTCACACTTTTAATTATTTAAAGTTCATCCACACACTCAGTGAATTAAACAAACACTGAATAAGATATTTTCTCTTGGAGTGCTAAGTATTAGCAGCTAGATCTTCAGACTCTTCTTTCCTAAATACAAAACGTACCAACACAATCGCTACACCTAGCATGCCGCCCAATAGAGTACCTATTACACAGAGCAAGGCTCGCTTAGGGCTATCCTTTAACTCTGGAACAACTGCAGGGTCAACCGTCTTAAATACAAACTCTTCTTGAACCTCCGCCAGCATTAAACTTTTTGTTTGCTCCTCAATGAGCTTGTAAAAGGTGCTTTGCATATCGGCTACAGCGGTTTTCTGTAATTGTATGTTGAGATAGTCTAAATTTTGCGACGTTTCTGCAATGGTACGTTCACGCATCACTTTATTTATCTCCTCAATTAACCAGTTAACCCATTGCTGAGCAACATAAGGAGAATAGTGTTTAATAGAAACTGTGTATAAACCACTATCTTTATCTTGTTCAACACTCAAGATATCTTTGCTGAATACTTCAAAAGCCTCTTGCGAAGTTGGTTTTGCACCTCTGAGGCCTTCAGGTTCTCGAAGCCAATTCGCTGTACTTTGGTCAAAAACCTCATCATCTATAACCAATTTGTTATTGGCTAAATCCCAATCTTTAGTCGCCATTAACGGAACAAGTAAGTCATGCTTGTTGATAAATGCATCCACAAACTGCCGAGACTTCATAATTTGAACAGCCAGATCGGCTTGGGATGACTCCGCCCCCCCCAGGTTTACACCTGCTAATGCAGCTAAGCCGCCAACCTGGTTAGCCATTTTTGACAAACCACCACTACTAGAACTTTCTGTGGGAGCTAGCAACGCATCTGCTTTATAGATGTCCGGGAGGCTTAGAGAATAAAGTACTGAAGCCACTGCAAATACAAATGTGGTAGCAACGATGATCCACTTTTCCTTCCAAATAGCTTTGAATAGTTCACGCAGGTCAATTTCTTCTTTAGAGACCACAGGTACTTGTGGAGGGTAAGGTAGGTAATTTGGTTGTGGTTCCATAGGGTATTTAGGTCCTAGGATCCTAGGCCCTAGGTCCTAGGTAAAAACTAGGTGCTAGGGATAGGATCGGTGAAAATTAGTTTAGTTACGGATTACGGATTACGGATTACGGATTACGGATTACGGATTACGGAAATCATACTCAGCTGGTTCTTCGTTTAAACGGTTTTGCTTAGTTTTTATTAATTTTCCAAGACTTGCAGCTATCAGCTCAGATTCATCAATTAATGTTAAACCCACCTGCTTATCGATATATCCGATTTCTATTCCTATATAAATTTGTGTAATGAGTTCAGCAGTTGAAGCCTTTGCTATATTCAAAAACCTCATTTGGTCTTTAAGCGATTCCCTTTCTTCACCTTCAGCAATATTCGAAGGAACAGATAAACCAGAACGAGTAATCTGGTCCTTAAAGCCAAAGTCACTACATGTCCGCATTATTTTGTAAATATTACAAGAAAGGCGACACGCTTGTTGCCAAACTTTTAACTGCTTAAACCTCAATAGATTTCCTTATCTAATGACTACGGAATACGGAATACGGAATACGGAATACGGAATACGGAATACGGAATACGGAATACGGAATACGGAAATTTTAATCACTCAATCACGAAGTAAAGTATCTGTAATCTGTAATCTGTAATCTGTAATCTGTAATCTGTAATCTGTAAGCGAAGCGCTCAGTATTCGGTAATCAATTTCCATTCTGTAAGCGAAGCGCTCCGTAATCTGTATTCTCAAATTTTAGGGCCTAGGATCCTAGGACCTCCCCTATTTAAGCGCATTAATCGCTACACCTGTTTGGTACAGGATTTGCGTTGCAGCGGTCCAGGTGCTCAGAGCATCGCGGTAGTCTGTATCGATAGGTACAACAATAGTATCGCCAGCACTTAACTCTTCATTGTTATTACCGAACCAGTAACCTGACGTTGGTTTATAAACAGAGCCGTCTGCACGTACTACGAAAATACGATCTTCATCCGCTTGCTTTTTCGCACCGCCAGCTTTGTTCAGGTAATCGTCGACATCTAACTTACTATCTAGCAGATAGGTAATTGGAACCTGGACTTCTCCCATAATTGATACTGTATTGCGGAAAGTCGGAACAAATAAGAAGTCACCGTCTTCTAACATAAAGTCCGCAGAACGTTCGTCTTTAATGATACGGTTTACCTGAACAACCATACGGCCAAGTGCTTTGCTGCGGCTTGCTTCTTCAACAAATTGCAGCGTTTTATCAGGATTAGAGATGATCGAACCTAAATTAGTATCGGCCCGGAAGGTTTTCTTCGCTGTTTCTGCACGCATATCCGCCGCGTACTCATTGAGTAGTTTCTGCTCTTGTAGCCGCAGAGCTTCACGAGTGAATATTGCACCTTGCGGATGCGCAAATTCGGTAAGACCACCAGCGCGTTCAAGTAGCTCTCCAAGTGTTTCACCTTGGCGTACCGTGTAAGTTCCTGGAAAACGTACTTCGCCCTGTAAAGTAACCGTACTTTGCAATTTCACGCTTGGTTTTTCAAGAATATTCAAACGGTCTCGCCCAGCAATAATAGCATCAGCAGCCGTACTACCCTGGATTGCTTTGCGTAAGTCAATACGCTCTACATCAATGTAGGCACGTTCATCAATATTATTGATAACTGTACGTGCAAGTTCTGCGTTAATAGTAAACGCGTTGTACGTTAACCCCCCGGCAGCTTCAAGCAACGTAGAGACGGTCATTCTTGGGGTGATTGGATAACGACCTGGGTGTTTTACTTCACCAAAAACTTCGGCTATTTGTGGTGCTAAACCGAGCTTAGATTGTTGCTGAAGTTGCAACAGAACAGGAGCAAGTAACGTTCGGCGTGTATTTTGTTTCAGCGCTTCCAGATCTTCTTGGGTTATCTCTTTACCGCGGAAAATAATTTTAGGCTGATTGTTCTGATTGAAGTCCAACGTCTTATGTACGGTACCAACCGAGTTAGCACCAATTTCGAAACCATTGTTTACGGGTTCAGTTGAGACGGCGACTGAAGAACTCATAACTTGCTGTTCTTTTCGCAAATCTTGTTCTGCTTGCTGCTGAGCTTCTTCAAGCGTCTTCGCTTTAGTAACGACTTCTTGTTCGGCTAGTGTATCTAAGTCTTCATTGTTAAAACGGTTAAACACTAAGACACGATCACGAGTTTGCAGCTGTAAATTATCTTTGCTATTGGGAGCTAGAATTGCTTTAGCAAGATTCACTTGATACGTTTCGATATCTCGTTGAGAGTTAATTTCTCGCACAATGACGGCGTAGTTAACATCAGCAGTTGAATTGAAAGAAGAATCTACAGAGTGGAATAAGTCAGCGATACGCAACCCACTCTTCCATTGAACAAACCCTGGATGGCGTACGTCACCTTCGATCTGAACGTAACGGGTTAGCTCTTCACTTTTCTTCAGTACGTTAACTTCATCACCCACTTTTACTTTCGCTTGTTGGTCTTGAGAATTAACAAAGTTCAGAGTTAACGCTTCTCGTCTACCTTCAGTACCGTAGCGTTTTATATTGATTTGTTCAAAGAAGGCGTTGGCAGTAAAACCACCCGCCATTTGAACTAGTTGTTTGTAGGTTTCACCAGGTTTGACTTCATAAATCGCAGGACGGTTAACTTCGCCATCAACTGAAACGGTTTGTTTAACTGCGCCAATAAAAACCACATCACCTGGTAATAAACGGACATCGTTACGAGCATCACCTTTTAGTAGTAGATCATACATATCAAGCTTACGGATCACTTGACCATTACGTTTTAGCTGAATGTCACGCAGTGCGCCGCTCTCCCCAAAACCACCACTGTAATAAATAGCCTGAGAAATTGTAGTCAGCGCACTCACTGTGTAAGCGCCGGGTTTATAAGCATCACCCATGACAAATACTTGCATGGTACGCATTTCCCCAAGAGAGATATCACTGCGTACACCAATCATTTGTTCTTTGACACGTTGGTTAAGTGAATCACGCACTTCTGAGAAGCTCATGCCAGCAACCTGTACCGGACCTAGCGATGGGAAGTTAATGATCCCAGCACGATTAACACGCAGACGGTGAGTTAAGTTCTCTTTACCAAACAGTTGGATAACAAGTTCATCACCAGCTCCGACGGTGTAGTCAGCAGGAACAGGAACATCACTAACCGGAGCAAAAGTACTTGGTGAACCTGCAAATAACTCCAAACCAAAACGTTTTAGTTCTTCATCTTCGTCTTTCTGGTTTTGCTGATTTAATTGCCCGTTTTGAACGCTGTCGTTTATAAGAGGACGAGGTTCAACCACCTGTGGGCTTTGGTAGGTCGTTGATTGAGAAGAGGCTGATGGAACGGAAATACCATACTTACTCGCCAGTGCTTGTTGCTGATCGGCTGGTAAGCTCTTAAACATTTGGATCTGTTCTGGAGTTGGGTTCTGCGCCAACGTGTACGGCGCAAACATACTTGCCAATACACAAATCGCAATGGAGAAATATCCTTTAAGCATGATCAATCGCTATAAATATAATGAAGTGAAAAACCTAGACACTAAGACCTAGGCGCTAGGTTTTTTAATTAAAATCGGTGCTGGAAGCCAAGTGAGATTCCGTTCAGGCGGATTTTATCTTCGGCTAGATAGTCAGTAAATTCGAAGACAACTGCACTTTGCTTATCAAGCGCGTAATGCGCACCCATACCAAAACTGAAGCCCTGCTCTTTCCCCGAACCAACATTTTGTTGATCGATTTGAACACTGGAGTAGCCAGCCAATCCATAAAGGGCAACTCGCTCCGAAACTGGAATATTAAACTTGGCGAAACCGCTTGCAATACTATCGACAGCTAAGCCACTATCGCGCTCGAGAGAGGTGCCATAACGGGCTTCGAAACCAAGGTAATCATTGAAAAAGTAGCCCGCTTGAGCCTGAAGAAGAAAAGGACTTCCTTCCTCTACGGAAGATGAAGAAGTGTGGTGATATTCAGCGTTAGAGTAGCTCAATAACGCACCAGCATAAAATTTGGCAGAGACAGAAAAAGAGCACAAGCCTAAACTGATTGCGCTCAACGCCCCTAGCCATGGTCGTTTATAAATCACGTAATGGTTCCCTAGGTATCGACCTATCACTGCATAAATAATGCGATCAGTGAGGTCTGTTAAATATCTGTGCATTCCACGCTACCGCCCTGCGGCACTTACGCGTTAGCCACTGTTCGCTGATTACCGATTCATTGTATTCGGTTTATTGATAGAAATACTGTTATTTAAGCCAATTCTTTGTGAATTCAAACCCAAAAAATCATGGTCTAAGTGCATAACAAAGCGGTCAAATTATGCATGCAATGACATGAAACGGCAAGTGGGGAAGAGTGTCTAGAAAGTGAGAATGAGATAGTCATTAATAGAGGAATGAGGTTTCGAGCGGATTACGGATTACGGATTATTTTTCAAACGCCAAAGAGATACGCCGAACTTTCGGCTAACTCCCCTAGGACCTGTATTCCTAGGTTATTTATTTTCTTAAAATTAACAACCAAATAGATACGAAACTATTTACATGCTGATGATTTTTTAACTAGAATAGAATTTGGGACATAGAATTATGCTCCAAAACATCGATGTTTTATATACCGGATATAAAAAGGATAAATAATGAAGAATACAGCTCTGGCTATTCTTATGGCTCTAAGTGCGTCAACAGCCTTCGCAGCACCTGACGCAGGCACAACCGAAGGCGCTTCTGCCCTTGCTAGTGGTGAAGTAGCTGTAGGTGTTGGTGCAGCAGCAGCAGCAACCGTTGTGGCTGTAGCGGCAACAGACAGTGACTCTAGCACTACAACAAGTTCTGCTTCTGCTTCTGCTTCTGCTCAGCAGTAATACTAATAGCAGTTGATTAATAATCGCCCTGATTTATTCAGGGCGATTTTATTTTCAAGAGGGAATAATGAATATCTTTCGAACTGTAAAGTGGAAACGCCTCCTTGTAACACTACCAGTATTGAGCCTTATGTTCGGATGTACTCAAAAATTCAATGATGTATCCGCAACCGTTCAAGAAGCTTATGACAATTACATCGATGTAGAGCTCACGCCCCAAGAAATTGAAGCCGTACCATACGCCAGCGCATACCTTAAGATAGGCAATCAAAAACAAGTTTTCGTCGTTTTGGCATTTGCCGAACACAACCCTCTTACTGGCAAAACTCGGCTGAAATGGGTCAGCTCAGATAAAGCAATGGTGATCACAGAAAACGGCCATATCGTTAAAACGGTCAACTTACAGAACTACAACATAGCTGGTATCTATGGCCAAGTGCCAGCCTACACAGAATCAAACACTGAGTATGTCCTTTCCTATGACTGGGCTGAACAATACCGTTACGGATTTACAGCCCGCATATCACGAACATACCAAGGGAAAGACGTGGTCACAACGCCACTCTCTTCTACTTCCGTCAATGTCTATCGTGAATCTGTTGAATTCCCTAGCCTATCGGAGTCCATTGAGAACTTTTTCTGGGTAGATGAAACAGGACAAGTTGTGAAAACCCGACAACACCTGGGGCCAAAAATGGTGCCTATTGAGTTAACGATTTTGAAAGGATACAGCCAATCATGAATAAACGACTGTTACCTTTATTAAGCGTCGCCTTGTTAGCGAGTTTCTGTACCGCTCCCGTCTCGGCCCAATCAACTCAAGATATCAACGCATATTTAAACGTTGAGTTAGTTGGTGTGGGTAAACAGTTGCAATTCAAACAACCTGCTCGGTTAGCGGATGTTCTGAAGCAGGCGCAACAGCAAAGCCTTATATTACAATACCCACTTGGGACAACGTTATTTGACAGCTCTGAACAAGCGTTACAAAAATCGACTGCGCTGAAAAATTCGGTACTGAATCAAATGATTCAGCATAATCTGGTCGCCCACCCTTTTTATAAACACATCCAAAAACATCAATTTGCGCCGCGTGTATTCTCTGCTGTTGATTTGGATAACGTCCGCTTGGATAAATTTAACAACCCTTTGCTTAACGGTGATTTATCTCTTGTATCAACACTACGGGAGGAAAAAGTCATTTACCTGGGCAACCTAGACAATGTCTACTCCGTCAAAGAGCAAGCGGGTATTCCATTAAAACAACAGATTGAAAACCTAAAAAGTGACATAGGAGAACTGGCAAATCCTCCTATCTTAATTTATCCAGATGGCAACGTTGTCCAGCCACACCACGGTTCCTGGCTAACGACGCAATATTACCTGCCACCACTGACTATGGTTTATATCCCGTTTGAGGAATTTGAAACCTCAGAAATGGATCAGGATATTGTCCAGTTACTCACGCAACTGAAGCCAACCGTAATGAAGAAACCACTATGACGCTGATTAGAAATACTTTAACCCTTTCGTTACTAGGGCCAGCATTGGTTTGGGCTCAAGACATGCCATTTGAAGTACCACCATTACGACCATCGCAAATGGACTTTGGTGGTGTCGGTCTTATGCAGATGCCAACTGGCCGCATGGCTCCAGAGGGCGAATTTAACTTTGCTGTCAATTTCAGTAATGAATACCAATTGTACAATGTCACTCTACAAGCGATGCCATGGCTGGAAGCGACCCTTCGTTATACACTGGTCAATGATCTCTTTTATAGCAAAGATCCTGACTATTCTGGTGATACCAAATACACCGACAAAGGCATCGACTTTAAAATTCGCCTCTTAGAGGAATCCCAATACTTACCCGAGTTGTCTGTTGGCATTCGTGACTTTGCAGGTACTGGCCTGTTTGATGCTGAGTTTATCGCCGCAACCAAACGTTACTCTAATCCTAACTTGGGTACCTTCGACTTTACTTTAGGTATGGGCTGGGGTTATCTAGGAACTCGTGACAATATCAGCAATCCAGCATGTAAACTTTCTGATCGCTTTTGTGACCGACCATCCGACTTTAAAGGTAATAGTGGTAGTGTAGATTTTGAACGCTGGTTTAAAGGATCTTCAGCGCTATTTGGCGGTGTTGAATACCAAACGTTGTATGCCCCACTACGCTTTAAACTCGAATACGACAGCAACGACTACAGCGAAGACTATCCTGTTGTCCGTGGTGGTACAGACATGACCCCGCACACGCCATGGAACTTTGGCGTATTATACCGCTTGAGTCACATGGCGGATCTACGTTTGAGTTATGAGCGTGGCGATACCCTCGTAGCAGGTTTAAACCTGTACACCAACTTCAATAATATGCCATCTTTCTGGCGCGATACGCCAACGCCAAAAGTAGAAGATGACCAACCAGTTGAACTGTCTCAGGTCGATTGGGAGCGCGTGACAGAAGACTTGGATAAAATCGCGGGTTATCAAAATACCAAAATTTACGCCAATGATGACACCATATCGATTGTCGGTGAGCAGAAGAAATACCGTGACCGCAACGAAGCTCATGAAAAAGCGGCGGCTGTGTTAACTAACCAAGTACCCGACAGCGTTGAGACCTTTACCATTAATGAGCGCAACCGTGGGTTAGTATCCAACCAAGCAGTTATCTCGAAAGATAAATTCCGTGACTACGAACAAGTAAACTACATCGATCCAAAAATTGAGGATGCAGTTTCAACATCGAACAAGAAACCACAAGGTGAAGCGACCTACGATGGTTTTAAACGATTCGATTGGGGATTTGCGCCTAAATTGGTTCAAACTTTGGGTAGTGCGGAGGACTTTTATCTGTTTAGCGTTGGCTTAAATGGTAATGCCTCCTACTGGTTAACTGATAACCTAGAAATAGGAGGTTCGCTTTACTGGGATTGGTACAATAACTATGACAAGTTTGTTTACGTTACACCGCCAGATGGCACAACAATTCCACGAGTGAGAACCATGTTCCGTGCTTACCAGAATGAGCATGATGTCACTATGTCAAACCTACAGCTGACCTGGTTCCAGGAATACTCAGATACGATAGACCAGCAATTCTACGCGGGTTATTTAGAGAGCATGTTTGCCGGTGCAGGCACAGAGATCCTATACCGTCCTCAAGGCTCAAACTGGGCTATTGGCGCAGACGTTAATTTAATATCTCAGCGCGACCCACAAAGTTACTTTGGCGTTTACACCGACAAGTGGCAGGACATTCCAGAGTATGGTCGTCCATTCCAGGTTATTGATAAAGGATTTACTGGTTTTGTATCTGGCTACTATTTCCCACAATGGGAGTTCTTATCTAACACAATGTTCCAGTTAGATGTTGGTCAATTCCTAGGTGGAGATAAGGGCGCTCAGGTGAATTTCGCCAAACAATTCAAGAGTGGCGTTATCGCTGGTGTGTTTGCATCTGTAAGTGACTTGTCTGCCGATGAGTTTGGTGAAGGTAGTTTTACCAAGGGCTTCTATATATCCATTCCATACGACATTATGACGGTTAAGCCAAGTAACAACCGAGCGAACTTCAGTTGGCAGCCACTGACGCGTGATGGTGGTCAAAAACTGGGTCGCAAGTACAGTTTGATTGAGCTCACAGATGAACGAAATCCTTGGTTCCAAAGGCCAAACCATTCGGATGAGAAATAAAAGAGGTCCTAGGGCCTAGGTTTTAGGTCCTAGGGAAAGACAACAGAACACGGAGCGCTTCGCTTACAGATTACGGAAGAGGTTGTTGTAAATTCCGTAATCTGTATTCCAAAAAACCGCATTCTCCGACTTACCGTTTGTTCACCGTAATTTCCAACGATCTCCCCCAGGACCTAGGATCCTATAACCTAGGATCTTGTTTCCCTCCCCCCCGTTTCTTGCTAAAATTCCTGAGAAAATTTTAATCTATGGTGGAAGTTCTATGATCATCGTAACTGGTGGTGCTGGCATGATCGGCAGCAACATTGTTAAAGCTCTCAACGCAGCTGGTATGAACGACATTCTGGTTGTCGACAACCTAAAAAATGGTAAAAAGTTTAAGAACTTAGTTGATCTGGACATCACAGATTACATGGATCGCGACGACTTCCTTACCCAAATCATGGCGGGTGATGATTTCGGTCCGATCGAAGCAATTTTCCATGAAGGTGCGTGCTCTGCAACCACCGAGTGGGATGGTAAATACATGATGCTGAACAACTATGAGTACTCAAAAGAGCTACTGCATTACTGTTTAGACCGTGAAATTCCATTCCTTTACGCGTCTTCTGCAGCAACATACGGTGAGACAGATACCTTTGTTGAAGAGCGCGAATACGAAGGCGCACTTAACGTTTACGGTTACTCGAAGCAACAGTTTGATAACTACGTTCGTCGCCTATGGCAAGATGCTGAAGATCACGGTGAGACCCTGTCTCAAATCACGGGCTTCCGTTACTTCAATGTCTACGGCCCTCGTGAAGATCATAAAGGCAGCATGGCATCCGTTGCCTTCCACCTAAATAACCAGCTAAATGCAGGTGAAAACCCGAAACTGTTCGCAGGTAGCGAGACCTTTAAACGTGATTTCGTTTACGTCGGCGATGTATGCAAAGTAAACCTGTGGTTCCTGGAAAATGGCGTATCAGGCATCTTTAACTGTGGCACAGGTCGCGCAGAGTCATTTGAAGAGGTTGCAAAAGCGGTGATCAAGCACCACGGCAAAGGTGAAATCGAAACGATTCCTTTCCCAGATCACCTAAAAGGCGCTTACCAGGAGTTTACACAAGCCGATCTAACTAAACTACGCGCAGCAGGTTGCGACGTAGAGTTCAAGACGGTTGCTGAAGGTGTGGCAGAATACCTGGCCATCCAAAACCGCTAAGTATCTTTGTTCGCAATTATGAGGTGGCGGTGATTATGACCTGCCACCTTTACTCAGTCTCAATAGCCTGTATCATTTCCTTTATCTGCATTTAAATCACTCGTCCTCCTACATATAGGTAACTAGACTCCCCATGACCAATAAACGCGATGATTTCGATCCCAAAGCCTATAACCCTGAGTTTGAGTACTCCTTTCTCAAGCCTAAATATTGGGGAACTTGGCTCGCTGTTTTTAGCTCCGTCCTTATCGCATTGCTGCCCCTCGCTTTTCACCAGTGGCTGGCAAAGATGCTGGCATCACGTTTAGTTAAATCTAAAGCCAACTCAGTCAATAACGTAAAGACAAACTTAGCGCTGTGTTTCCCTCATCTAAGTGAACAAGAGCGCGACCAGCTGGTTTACAAAACCCTTTATACCGCAGGCGTCTTTACACTTAGGTTTGGCCTAGTCTCTTTACGATCACCAGAATGGCTTCAGTCAAAGTGTGATTTTGTGAACCCAGAACAGTTGTTCGACCTTACAGCACAAGATCAAAAAGTGATGTTATTAGTGCCACACTCTTGGTCAATTGACATACCTGCGGTGCTGCTTGCTTCAAAAGGCTTACCCGTTTCTGCAATGGCGAAAAGGCAAAAAAACCCAGTAACAGACTGGTTAATGCACCGTCAGCGCGTGCAATATGGCGGCCGCGTGTATGAGCGCTCTGGAGGGATTAAACCCTTCATAAAATCAATTAAAGAAGGTTACTTAGGTTACTACCTTCCGGACCAGGATCATGGTGCTGAACTCAGTGAGTTTGTGGATTTCTTTGCTACAACCAAAGCGACACTGCCAGGTCTGACAAAACTGGCAAGGCTGTCAAAGTCCAAAGTAATCCCGACTTTTGCTTCACTTGATCCGGAAACTGGTCGCTTTAGTATTGAGTTCATGCCAGCGCTGACGCTTCAAGAAACCGATAGCGACGATGCTCGCTCACTCAATGAAGCCGTTGAGTACTTTGTGACGAAAAACCCAGAGCAATACATGTGGACCCTGCGTCTACTGCGTACTCAGGCGGATGGCAGCAATCCATACAGTGAAATGCGTGAGCATGGCTTTATTAAAGAGAAGTGATATCAACATGTCGAAAAACAAAATTCTAATTATTGGTCCTTCTTGGGTTGGCGATATGGTGATGTCGCAATCCTTATATATCGTTTTAAAGCAACTGAACCCTGAAAGCGAAATTGATGTGATTGCTCCCGGATGGTGTAAACCAATCTTAGAGCGCATGCCCGAGGTAAACCAAGCGATACAAATGCCGATTGGTCATGGTGAGTTTAACCTTCTGGGTCGCCGTGAAATTGGTAAGACACTGCGTGAGAAGAAATATGACCACGCTTACATCCTACCAAAATCGGCTAAGTCGGCACTGATACCTTGGTTTGCTAACATTCCTCTTCGCACCGGTTGGAAAGGCGAAATGCGCTATGGCTTGCTGAATGATATTCGTCCAAACATGAAGTCGTTCCAATACATGGTGGAGCGTTATGTGGCTTTAGCTTATCCAAAATCGGAGATGGTGGACTCATCATCACTAGGTGGATTGGAGACACTGCCTCGCCCTCGCCTTGCTATCAATACAGAAGAGCAACAAGCCACTATCCAGAAGTTCAATCTGAATCAAGAACGCTCGATTATTGGCTTGTGTCCAGGCGCAGAGTTTGGCCCGGCGAAAAAGTGGCCAGAAACGCATTATGCCGAAGTCGCCACACAAATGTGCAAAGAGGGCCATCAGATCTGGTTGTTCGGTTCGCAAAAAGATCTAGAGACTTGCAATGGCATTCGAGCGCTCGTTCCACCACAATTCCATCAACATATTCATGTTCTTGCCGGACAAACCAGTTTGATCGAAGCCGTTGATTTACTCGCTGCATGTAAAACCGTCGTAGCAAATGACTCAGGCTTAATGCACGTGGCAGCCGCGGTTGGTTGTAATGTCGTAGCAGTATATGGTTCGACATCGCCACAATACACGCCGCCACTTGCGGAGAAAGTCGAGATCGTACATACCGATATTGATTGTCGCCCATGTTTTCAGCGTGAATGCCAGTTTAACCACCTAAAGTGTTTAACGGAACTGTCTCCAAAACAAGTGCTGCACAGTATCCAAAAGCTCGAAGCCATTACTATTAGCTCATGTTAATTCGTCTAATATATACGTTACTGCTAGCACTAGTGTCGCCAATTCTTTTGTTTGGTTTGTACAAGAGCAAGCCAAACAAGCCTAAATTTGGTTCGCGCTGGAAAGAGCATTTCGGTATTACACCAAAGCTCAATACTGACCAACGCCCAATATGGATCCATGCCGTATCCGTTGGTGAAAGCATCGCTGCAGCACCGCTAATAAAAGCGTTAAAAAAGCAGAATCCTGGGCAGACGATTCTGGTTACCACAACAACCAGTACCGGGGCTGAGCAGGTAGCAAAATTAGGTGATTTAGTTGAACACCGCTACATGCCGATCGACTTTAGCTTTGCGGTGAAAGGTTTCTTGAAAGCCACAAATCCAAAGCAAATGCTGATTATTGAAACCGAACTCTGGCCAAATACCCTAAATACGGTACACAAAGCCGGAATTCCAATCACTGTCGTTAATGCACGCTTGTCTGAAAAATCATACCGCAACTACGCCAAAGTGCAGCCTTTGTTTAACCTTTTGCATCCAAAACTTACTCAGGTGTTGTGCCAAACCGAATCGGATGCTGAGCGTTTTTCGCGCTTAGGCGTCGATAGCAATAAACTATTCGTGACAGGTTCAATTAAGTTCGATATCCAAATTTCAGACAGTGTGAAAGCAAAAGGAAAAGAATTACGTTCTGCTCTTGGCGAACACAGACCTGTCTGGATAGCGGCAAGCACTCATAAGGGTGAAGACGAGCAGGTATTAGAGGCTCACAAGCAAGTGCTTAAATCAAAACCAAAGGCCTTACTAATCCTAGTCCCTCGCCACCCGGAGCGTTTTGATAGCGTCTTTGAACTTTGTCAGGGTCAAGGCTTTGAAACCATTCGTCGTACATCACAGTCAGAGGTAGCTGAGTCAACTCAAGTTTACCTCGGCGATACCATGGGTGAGATGTTGATTTTAATCGGCGCAGCTGATGTTTGCTTTATGGGCGGAAGTTTAGTTGGTGATAAAGTTGGTGGACACAATGTGTTGGAACCAGCGGCTTTGGGGGTACCAGTGATCACCGGCCCTAGTTACTATAATTTTACCGAAATTGTGGAAGATCTTTATTCTCAACACGCTTTGACGATCATTGCTAATGAATATGAGCTCTCGAAAAAAGTGCTAGAGCAAACTTCTAACAATAAAAGCCAAACTAAGGGTTCCTTAATCAAAAAGACCGAGCCAATAAAATTAAGTATTGAACGAATCGTCAGCGTAGAAAAAAGATTTATATAGCCTTACGGTTATTACTGGAGAATATATGAAAAAATTAGCTATATTACAATCTAACTATATTCCATGGAAAGGTTACTTTGACTTAATAAAAAAATCAGACCTTTTCGTTTTTCATGATGATCTCCAATACACAAAAAATGATTGGAGAAACAGAAATAAAATAAAAACGGCAAAGGGAACTGAATGGCTTTCAATTCCTTGTGGGACCAATGAAAAAAGATTGATTTGTGAAGTACCTTTAAATGACAAGAAATGGGTTAACAAGCACAAAAACAAAATAATCAGCGAGTATAAAGATTGTCCATATTTTGATGAATATAAATTTGTTCTCGATTATATCTATGACAACAAATGGGATAACCTTTCTGACTTTAATCAGTCTGTTATCAAGTTTATTTCTAAAGAAGCTCTTGGCTTTAAAACAGAGTTTATGGATTCAAGGGAGCTCGATCTAAAAGAAAAAAAACAAGAGAGAGTACTGGAAATATTGGAAAAACTTGGCTACCACTACTATATTTCAGGGCCTGCTGCAAAAGATTATATCGATGAGAATAAGTTTACGTCTAAAGGCATAGAGATTGAGTGGATGGACTACTCCCATTACCCTGAATACCCTCAAAAGCATGGAGAATTTGAACATGCCGTGTCTATCTTAGACCTCATTTTCAATACTGGTAAAAATGCTAAAGACTATATAAGTTAAAAATAACAATTGTGGTCAGAAATTTAATTTACACTTAAAAACCTGACCACTATTCATAACATCTTTATTATTTGGCTTAGAAACCTAACTCATCCTTAATAATGGACTCTATCGAGCTATTCAACCTTCTAACTTCATATTCAACATTTTCACTACTGGATGAATAGTTACTTTCAAACTCTTTTCTGTCAACTTTAAATGGTTCCACGTAGGTATGTATAATAACTTCATTGCTAGAAGAGGTTGAGGTGTCATACTTCATTAACTCCATCTCTTTTTTACAAACAGTTTCAATATACTCTATTACCGTAGAGGGAAGAACTTTTTTATAATTGCCAATAGCAGATGTATCAAATGCCTTTTTCTCTCCAAATGAAGAATTTCCTTTCCATGATGATAAGTTCATCTGTTCAACTAAGGATTCGTAAGATAGAGAATCAATGTCTAGAAAAGAATATATAGATTCCAAAACACTTTCAGGGTGTATTAACAAGTCTTCCATTCTGAGTACCATTAAGTTTGGATCATTTTTAAACACTTCACCAATAAGTACACTCTTTCGCCAGTTTCTCAGATCAAACAGTACTGGCCTTTCCTTTCCTGTATATTCTGCACCATTACCAAATGACATTGAAGCGATCACATCTCTAGGATCCCTCACAATTAAAATACATTTGATGCCATTCTTGATAAAAAAAGGAATGAACTCTTCTGCCAAAACTTCCTTAACACCACAAACTTTACTGTCTTCACTCTCAGGCATAAAGCTATCTACACTTGAGTTTAGTAACAACCAATGATTAAGCTCTTTTAATGTGTATTCACTATTACCTGAATAGTGAGATAACAGATGGTATTTGTCTAAGTTTAATGATTGGTGAAAGCCTTTTATGCACTTCAGAAAGTCTTGAGTACTGCTCTGATAGGATATTGATACGTCCGAGTGCATATCTAAGGCTCTTTGCAGCAATGTAGTACCAGAGCGCATCATACCGGTTAAAAACACTCTCATTTTGACCTCTCATTAAAGATTCAATTTAATATTTTAGGAGCTATAAAGATTATTAAGCTGTAGTATTAGGTTCTCTTTAGAAAAAAACTCATTTATTATTTTCGAGTTTCTTTCACTATCTATGTTTTCTTTCAAGTTTAACGCTTGCACATCACCAAGGTGTACACCCAACTCATCAAAGAAATTCCACTGCGATGTATTACTACATGCATAAACTCTTTTTCCTAAGCTAAGTAAAGATACGGTATTTCCTAGAGCCTGGGGTCTTTTATGATTGAAGATAGCAATATCTATACTCAATAAAAGCTGATTGTACTCTTCAATCGGCAATAACTCTGTTAATGGATAAAAGTTGTCCTTACCAAATAATTTAAAGCCAAGTTCAGTAATTTCTTTCCTATAAGCCTTATGTCCATAGCTCAAAGGGCAGTAAACTTTCACATTTTTTGAATAATATGGACTACTTACTAACTTATGAAAAACTTCCTCGTGATCATTTATTGGATCGGCAGAGTTCCCCACAAGAATATTAATAGATTCGCTACTTTTATCATCATTACTGTGAATTTTTGGTGGAATATTTGTTGGATATGAGAAACACTGGATAAAGTTTCCGGTTGCTCCATAATTTTTCTTAGCCAACTTATAATTACCTTCGGATACCGTCGCTATTGAAGAAAACCAAGGTATTACTTTTCGCTTAATTTTCTCAGGAAACGATTTTTGCTTCTCTGGTGAAAGTTGTGCATTATGTAAATCTCCCCCCCAGACAATCCACTTACACTTTTTGGCATTACTTTTCGGTAATAGATAAAGAAGCCAGTTAATAACTTTGTTATTAGTGGAATGAAGAATAACGACGTCAGCCCTTTTAATCTTCCGGATTGCTTTTATGTAAAACAAAAACTTTCTAATATTTCTATTTTTACCTTTGTTTTTACATTGTACTACACCTAGAGTATCATCCAGTCTTGCATCGTAACCATAAAATAGATACTCATGGTTATAACCCTGTAGGTTCTCTTCATTAAACTTAACAAACGGAAATATAAATTTATCGATATTTCCAATATGTAAAATATTTTTTTTCTTCATAAACTATGAATTCTTGAAAAACGACAGAGTATGGTTGATGACATGTTCTACTTCTTCATCTGTCATATTGTAAAATATAGGAAGCCTCAGCAACTTTTCGCTTTCTTGTGTTGTATACTGATCACTTCCAATAAATACACTTGAACTCATCCCTTTCTCTGAGGAGTGTAACGGAACATAATGAAAAACTGCGGTCACACCATTCTCTTTTAAATGCTCTATTAATCTTGTTCTTTCAGCTAAATTTTTTAATTTCAAATAGAACATATGTGCGTTGTGTGTACACATTTCTGGTACAGTAGGGAGCTCAACTAGGCTTTGGTCTTTTAAAACAGTAAAAGCTGTGAAGTACTTATCCCAAATTTCATTTCTTTTTTCATTAATCTCATCGTAAGCATCCAATTGGGCCATTAAGTAAGCAGATTGGATTTCTGATGGTAAATATGAACTGCCTATGTCAACCCAACTGTACTTATCTACCATTCCTCTAAAGAATAAGCTTCTGTTGGTTCCCTTTTCTCTTATAACCTCAGCACGTTCAATAAACCTTTCATCATTAATGATTAGAAGACCACCTTCACCACCGCTGGTATAGTTCTTGGTTTCATGAAAACTAAGAGCTCCCATGTGACCGATTGTACCTAATGGTTTACCTTCATAATGAGCATGCATTCCTTGAGCAGCATCTTCTATAACAAATAAGTCATACTTATTTGCTATATCCATAATCGTATTCATCTCACAAGCGACACCCGCATAATGAACTGGAACTATCGCTTTGGTCTTACTCGTTATCGCGGCTTCAATTAAGTTTTCATCAATATTCATCGTGTCTGGCCTGATATCGACAAAAACTATTTTAGCTCCTCTCAATAGAAAGGGGTTTGCTGTACTGACAAAGGTATAGCTTGGCATGATAACTTCATCACCTTGCTGTATATCTAATAAGATTGCGGCAAGTTCTAACGCATGTGTACAAGATGGGGTCATTAGTGCTTTCTTAGCGTTAAGCTTTTCTTCAAACCAATCTTGACAGCGACGACTAAATTCCCTGTCACCACTCAACTTCTTACTATCAATAGCTTTAGAGATAAGTGCTAACTCTTTACCTGTCACTGGGGCTTTATTAAATGGGATTAACATACTAATACTCATTTTTGTAAAGTGCCTTGAAAACAATATCATGCCCAGACACTTAAAATCTCAAACTAAATAAAAAGCTTTTAAAGTGGCTACTTCACCAATGCTTTTAAATATTGACCGTACGAGTTTTTGTCTAGTTTACTTGCTAGTTCTAATAGCTGATCTTGGCCAAGCCAACCGTTCTTAAACGCAATTTCTTCTAAACACGCGATCTTCAATCCCTGAACATTCTCAATGGTTTCTACGAAGGAAGAAGCTTCATGCAAGCTGGCATGGGTGCCTGTATCTAACCAGGCAAAACCACGCCCGAGTAGTTTGACGTTTAGCTTGCCGCGGTCCAGATACATCTGATTCAGCGTAGAGATCTCCAGTTCACCTCGCTCAGATGGCTGGACTTGCTTTGCCAGCTCAACGACGTCGTTATCGTAAAAATATAAACCGGTCACCGCATAATTTGATTTCGGTACCTTAGGCTTCTCTTCAATAGAAATGGCTCGCATGTTGTCGTCAAATTCCACAACACCAAAACGCTCTGGGTCTTTCACTTGATAACCAAATACCGTCGCCCCTTCTAAAGAGCTCGCAGCATTTTTTAGAATTGGAGTAAAACCTTGACCATAAAAGATATTATCCCCCAACACTAAGCAAACAGAATCGTCACCAATGAACTCTTCACCGATGATAAAAGCTTGTGCTAAGCCTTCAGGCTTTTCTTGAACCGCATACGTTAGGGAGATACCAAAATCAGAACCATCCCCAAGTAAACGCTTAAAGCCTTCTTGGTCTTCAGGAGTCGTGATAATCAAAATATCTTTAATTCCCGACAACATTAATACAGACAATGGGTAGTAAACCATTGGCTTGTCGTACACTGGTAATAACTGTTTTGATACACCACGTGTAATTGGGTAAAGTCGAGTCCCAGAACCACCTGCAAGAACAATACCTTTCATTTTCAGACCTTTTTCAATTAGTTACCGAGGCGTTCTAAGCTATACGAACCATCTAAAACACGCTGCCACCAGTTTTCATTAGTTAAATACCACATAACGGTTTTACGCAGACCTGTTTCAAAGGTTTCTTGCGGAGTCCAACCTAGGTCGCGCTCAATCTTAGAAGCATCGATGGCGTATCGAACATCATGCCCCGGACGGTCTTTAACGAAGGTAATAAGATCTCGGTAATGTACAACACCTTGAGGTTTTGTTGGCACTAGCTCTTCCAACAACTCACAGATAGTTTGTACGACATCAATATTCGCTTTTTCATTGTGCCCGCCAATATTGTATGTTTCACCAATTGAGCCTTCTGTCACGACTTTGTATAGCGCTCTTGCATGGTCTTCAACAAATAACCAATCGCGAATCTGCATACCATCACCATACACTGGTAGCGGTTTTCCTTTTAGCGCATTCAAAATCATTAATGGGATCAGTTTTTCAGGAAAATGATACGGACCATAATTGTTTGAGCAGTTAGTAATAATTGTCGGAAAGCCATAAGTGCGTTGCCACGCTCTAACTAAGTGGTCACTCGAAGCTTTAGATGCGGAATATGGTGAAGATGGCGCATAAGAGGTATCTTCTGTAAACAGCTCATCAATGCTGTCTAAATCTCCATAAACTTCATCAGTCGAAATATGGTGGAATCGGAACGCTGCCTGTTTCTTTGAATCTAGTTGATTCCAGTATGCACGCGCTGACTCTAGCAACGCATAAGTGCCAACAATATTGGTTTCAATAAACGCAGCAGGGCCATCGATAGAGCGGTCAACATGGGACTCAGCTGCCAGGTGCATAACCATGTCAGGTTGATGTTGCTCAAATACGCGATCAAGCTCAGCACGATCACAGATATCGACCTGTTCAAACGCATAACGTGTATTATCAGACACTTCAGTCAAAGACTCCAAATTCCCGGCATAAGTTAGCTTATCGAGATTAACAACAGAGTCTTGAGTATGATTGATGATATGACGCACAACCGCAGAGCCTATAAAGCCTGCACCGCCAGTAACTAATATCTTCATTTGAATAATTTCCAACGTGAAGGTCAATCAGTCGTTTATTGTTTTAGTTAAACGGAAGCCATAGCGTCAAAACGTTCTGCAACTCATCGACCTAAAACATAAACACTGATTTATTGTCTAAACCTGATGGGGAGATTGTAGAGCAGTGAGTAATTACCGCAATTACTTTCTAAATGGACTCATATACCCAAGTAACTTCAAGATGAAGGATTCAGAGTCTTATCATCGGTGCAAGTTCAAGAATAAAGACAGTTTTTTCGATTCCAAGACGTTACACCAACTTTGTTCCATCAGTTTCCAAATGCCTCATATGAATAAGTGCTTTTTTCACCTATACTATGTACCTTGTCAATAGCTCATAAGTAATGATCTACTCTTAGGTGGCGTTGGATATACCATAGAAACCTACCTGTAAAAGTTCCTCAATGTAGTTCCAAGTCCAAAATATGCAGTTTAGAAAAGATATCAATGCACTAAGAGCATTAGCGGTAATCTTAGTTGTCGTTTACCATTTTAATTCCAGTTGGGTTCCCGGAGGTTTTGTTGGCGTTGATGTGTTCTTCGTCATTTCAGGCTTTTTGATGACCACGATCATCCTCCAAAGAGAACTGGTAAACCTATCATCATTAATCAATTTTTACGTAGCACGGTTAAACCGCATTGTACCCGCGCTCGCATTCCTTTGCGTTGCATTGCTAGCCTTAGGCTGGTTTTATGTTGCTGGAGAAGAGTATGAGACTCTAGCCAAGCATGCCAGATACAGTTTAACGTTCTTATCAAACCAAGTTTATTTAGATGAAGCGGGATACTTTGCTGCCGCCTCCAGAGAAAAGTGGCTGCTACACACATGGTCACTTTCTATCGAATGGCAGTTTTATTTACTTTACCCGATCTTCATTGGCATCGTATTGAAGCTATTTTCGAGGTCTCGCCTTGCAGTCGCTATCAATACATTACTCCTAATCAGTTTATTTTACTGCGGATATTTATCATCTAGTGGCGATACAAGTGGCTACTTTATGCTTTCAGCACGTGCTTGGGAGATGCTTTTAGGTTCATGGGCGGTTCTTTACAAGCCGAGGAGACCTTACCCTGCGTATGTAGGTTGGCTGCTCGTTTTGAGCTCGGCATTGGTAATCAATAAGGATTACGTATGGCCAAGCTTGGTAACGCTGCTCCCCACACTCGGTGCACTCATTATTTTATGGGCAAACCAGAGCAACCGGGTGAATGACTCTTATGTTGTCCAACAGATAGGTTTATATTCGTATTCGATCTACTTATGGCACTGGCCTGTCGTTGTTCTTTTCTACAAACTAAACTTAAGCACTCCTTTATGGTTGTTTGTTGGAATCGCACTGAGTCTATTATTAGGTGGCTTCAGTTACCATACCGTGGAACAAATCCGATTCACTAAAAACATACATTCAGCTAAACGCCTATTTCTTCAATGTAAACCTTTGTGGTTAATTCTAATTTTGGTCGGTACAACCAAGTTCATAGCAGAAGAAAAGGGCTTTCCAACAAGAGGAACTTTAGAGCCGGAACTTGTAGAGCTATATGAAAAGTTAAGCAAAAAAGCACAAATGAGTCCATTCAGAGCCAAATGTCATATCGTTAAATATACAGGGCAACAACCAAAGGATGCCTGTACTTTTTCTTCTATGGACCCAGAATGGGCTGTTATTGGTGACAGTCATGCTTCAGAGTTAGCGTTCTCGTTGTCTGAACCATTGAAAAAAACAAGTAAAAATCTTATCCAGCTAACAATGTCAGGGTGCCCTCCATCGTATATGCAAAGCGAAGAATTTAGTGATTGTGTGAACTGGACTAACGATGTCGTTAGTTTTGTTTCATCATCTGATGAAATTAAAAATGTTGTTATTGCCTACCGGTACTCTGCTCACTTATTCGGTGGTAATGAACACTCTTATCCTGACCTGCCCAATGACTATTCTGACGAAAGAAGAGAACAGGTGTTACAATCACTAAAACTAACGGTAAATACTCTTCTTGAACAGGGAAAGGAAGTGTATTTAATGATGCCTGTGCCAGAAATGGGGATTAGTATAAAAACCCTGGTGGACCAGGCATACATGCAGAAAAAAGACCTAACAAATATTCCATCTGTCGACGTCTCGTACTACGAAAAGCGAAATCAACTGTTTTATTCTTTTATGTCTAAATCAACTTTTAAACCGGGATTACACCCTGTTGAGATAAGAGACTTCTTCTGTGATGAGAGTCAGTGCTACGCTGTTAGAGATAAGGTGCCACTCTACTTTGATGATGATCATCCAGGTTTATCCATTACCAATGATATAGCTGCTAAGATTCTTAACAGCAAGAGTTAGTCTACGGGTGGGATCATTGGCTCATGTTGTGAGAAAAAACTCAGGGAAACCATAAACATGAGGTGCGAGGCAAAATAAGAACGAAAGCGCAGGCAGGTTTTTATCTCGTTCGTCGTACAACTAAGCCAATCATCTGTCACTTATATCCAGCAAGAAGATGATTAAACTCATCTTCTTGCCAGTGGATTGCTCGCTTGCGTTGTTCTTTGCGAAAAGAACGCAACAACCTATCTAAGTTGTTTTTTTGCCAGTCTGAACCAGTTTGTTGGTAGCACTTATCAAAATCAATTAGCCAAACTTTGTCGTTTGCATCGAGTAAAACATTGTGGATATTCAAATCCGTGTGGTTAACACCAGCACCGTGCATCTTGGCAATCTCTTGACCAACTTTACGGTACGTCTCCGCCGGTAAAGCCTGCTCTTGAAGGATACTGACTAAATCTTTCGCGTTGGGAATGCGCTCGCTGAGTAAATCTGCCTGATAGGTTAAGCCTGTTTTTACTGCTCTTGCTGCGATGGGCTTCGGTACGTTAACCCCCGCCTCCGTGAGCGTCAGTAACAGCTGAAACTCCTCGGCACTGCGCGTCTTGTCCCAACCAGAAAACCAGTAATGATCTTTCACTAACTTTCCGAACAGACCACCACGTCGATAATGACGCAGCGCAGCTTGCATGGTATCAAGTTGAACAAACCAAGTGGTTCCACGCCCAGTTGCACTGCCAACAACCGCGTTCTGACTCTGCCAGTATTCAATATCAAACAGCGCTTTTTCCGGCTCTGAAACTAATGACTCGTCATGCCAAATTCGAGTATTGCCGTGATGAAAAAGTTTCATGGTGTTCCTTAAAAGAAGAGGAGCGTTAACCAAGTGAACGCAGCCAAAAACAACGCAACCATTACCGCTGCTGAGCCAATGTCTTTCGCACGTCCACTGAGCTCATGTTGCTCCACGCCGATGCGATCCACTACCGCTTCAATGGCAGAGTTAAGTAACTCGACAATCAGCACTAATATGACACTACCAAGCATCAAAACACGTTCTGTCGAGGACAAATCCAACCAGAACACGATAATGGCAGCACAGACAAATAAGGCCACTTCTTGTCGAACGGCCGCTTCATGTTTGAATGCCGCTTTTATCCCTTGAGCGGAATAAAAAGTCGCGTTATAGATACGTTTGAGCCCAGTCTGACCAGGCTTTCCTGAAGTGTTTTCGCTAGTTTTTTTCATGTAGCCCCATGATTAAGTTTCAGCTCAAGCGTCACGCGGAGTATTCTACATGGTTATGATGACAGTACCAATGGAGCTGAATGGAAGATCCTTTCTCTTTCTGGCCCAGAAAATACAGCATTAACAGCATCTTTACTCGACGACCTTTGGTAAACTTAGAGCATCAGCTAACATAAAAACCATTTTCTGTTTTAGGGTTCATAATGAAGATTGCACTGATTCACATGCGTCACGCTAAGGTTGGCGGCACAGAACTATTCTTAAATCAATTGTCCAAATACCTGTGTGAACAAGGTGAAGATGTCACCATTATTTGCCGTTCTCACGAAGAGCCAAGTCACCCAAACATTAAGTTTGTCACACTAAAACCGATAAGCATTGGTAAAGCGCATCGAGCCTATCGATTCGCAAAAGCGGTTGAAAAGCACGTCAATGAAAATGACTATGATATTGTTTATGCGTTGGGGAAAACCTGGACACACGACTTGATTCGCGTTGGTGGCGGCACTCGTAAACACATCGTTGATTTGAGAAAAGACAAGCGCCCAACACCAAGGGATCGCGTCTCCATGTATATCGAACGTAAAGCATTGTCGTCTGCCGATAATTTATTTGTAGTATCGAACTCGCATAAAAGCAGTACTGAAATCATGGAAGATTACGGGGTATCTCCGGAGAAAATCGCCACTATTCATAACGCGGTTGATTTGAACCGTTTCTCGCGTGAAAACTGCGCGTCACAAGTCGCAGAGTTAAAGCAAAAACTGAAAATTGACGATCAGCACCCTATCTTCCTATTTTTAGGATCTGGCTATCACCGCAAAGGGTTGGAGCCGACACTCAGGGCATTTAGCCTGCTTAACGAACAGGCAAGCCTGGTTATTGTGGGTAATGAGCAACACCCTCAACAATACAAAGATCTCGCTAAAGAACTTGGTATTGAAGATAAATGTTACTTCTTGGGCAAACAAAGTACCCCTGAAGTCTTCTTTAGCATGGCCTCTTGTTATGTTTTCCCAACTAAATACGAGCCATTTGGTTTTACGGCTATTGAAGCGTTATCAAGCGGCTGCCCTGTGATTACCACTGTTGACTGCGGAGCAAAAGAGGTGATGAACGCCGACGTCAGCTCTATTCTTGAATCTGACTTTGCGCCTGAAAAGCTCGCACAAGAAATGAGTTATTGGGCAAACAAAGCAAGAGCTGACGAATTCCGAGAAGCCTGCCGTGAGTCAGTCGCACCACTGGACGTGGATAATATCATGGAAAAGAACTATCAACTGATCAAGCAAGCGTGGAAAAAGAAACAGCAATGATACTTAATGCCGTTCGTTTAACAGCGAATGGCATTTACGTCTCCCGTCTTCCTGAACAGAGGCGAAGGAGCGTGATTCAGGATCTAACTTCCGAGCACTTTATAGCCAAAGTGATTTCATTTAGCTGCTCAGCGCGCTGCCATTAGATTCCTAGTCTCGCTAGAGCTCGCTGGAATGACAAAGGTAAAATCGTTAAGTGATTTGTATTAAGCAATGATACTGCAATTAACTCAACATCTTAAAGGCTTCTTACTGACCTCAATAGATAGCTAAGAAGCCTTTTCAATATAAGTATCTGGTTGGCTGAACAGGTTAGCTTTATACCGCCGCTGCCGGCTGAGTGTTTCGACTTAACTCCATCAAAGATAAGCTACTCACCCTTTCTACAGATATAGATTCTATAGACTTGCTACACTCAGAAGGAAACACACACCAAGAATGATCAGTACTGTGGTACCACTCTGGTAATACGAAATAAGGCGCCTTTGCCGAATTTTTGCAAAACTCCCAGCCCCAAATCATCACCATCGGCACTTTCATCATCTGGAAGATATGGCACGGGCCACAATCGTTCGACAACGTTAGCGCGGACTCATTGGCAATATCGACTAATCCAGAAATAGAGGGAGAGTGCTTTATTTCGTATGGTATGTCTTGTAATAAGTTATCTACAATTGCTGACTTCGAGCTTTCTTGAGGACCAAGAATAACATTCACTTTTTCAATCTTTTCTGACTTAAGATAGATCTCTTTCGCAGCTTCACAGTACTTTTCAATTGGCCAGACTTTAAAAGCACCAGCGCCACCAGCTGGTACCAAAGTTAACGCGCTTTTCTTTGCATCTTGTCCGGTTTCGGAGCCCAGCATATTTATAATCGTGGTATCGTAGTTGGTACCAAATGCGACATTAGCTAAATCGAGATTGTTTTTTGCGATGTACTGTCGACCTTTTGGCGTAAATAAATGCTTGCTATAGAAACCACATTTATTCAAAAACCTGGAGTTACTAAACGCGTATTTTTCTTTTGTTTTCGCCAGAAGTAGTGCCGCATGAACACGCTCAGAGCCGGAGTAAATATTAAAAACTTTATCAAATTTATTCGAATTGATACTCGTTACTATTTTTAGAATATTCCAACCTTTGTAGTTAATGACGTTATCTGCAAGTCCATTACACACAAGAAGTTGACTGCTTTTGGCCTTGGTATAAATCGTAATATTTGCGTCTCCAATTTCTTTCCTTATGGCGCAAAGCAATGGAATTTGCGTTGTGATGTTTCCAAATTGTGCTCTGTGTGGAACAAATACAGCCACGTTTGTCATTTATATATCCACCAATTACGATAAGTATATGTCACTTTCCTTACAGCAAAGACTAAAGTATGGGTCTAGACGCATAAGGCCAAGTAAAATTTAAATTTATTTTTAATAGAAAACAGAGAAATAATATCAAAAACTGACCTGGTTTTTACAATTAGCACTCTATTCTGTGCTCCTGAAACCAAAAATTCATCCTAGTTCAACTTTTTGGTAAAAGCCTGTACTTAGATCAAGCAAAATGATTAAAGAAACCTCTTAATACTCAAGGGTTGGACCACTAAAAATTAAAATTGTTGCATAGTCGCTCATGGCTCCTATCTCGCCAAATCACGCAACTCAGGGTTATTTGGGTATACATTCTGTAGATGCAACTGCATAATTCATAGATAAATAACAAACCTCTTCATAGTCATGAGCCTTTTTAATAAACCACCACAGAAAATCTGTATCCTTAGACTCTCTGCGATTGGTGACGTTTGCAACACCATCGCAGTTGTGCAAGCGATACAAAAGCACTGGCCAACAACGGAGATCACCTGGATCACCGGAAAACTGGAGGCTGAGTTACTTGAATCAATTCCAAATATCAACGTAGTGGTGTTTAACAAAAAGAATGGCTTTTCCGAATATCTAAGGGTTTGGAAGCTACTTAAAGGCACACGCTTTGATGCTTTGTTGCACATGCAGTATGCCATCAGAGCCAGCCTACTGACTATGGGGATCAAAGCCAAATACAAGCTTGGGTTTGATGCCAAGAGGAGTCAAGACGGTCAACGCTTGTTCACTAACGTCAAGGTCCCCTCTCCTGAGTCTAATCATGTTTTAGATGGCTTACGCCAGTTTGCGATTGAGCTTGGTGTGCCTGAATTCACCCCATCATGGTCGCTGGAATATAATGATGACGCACGAAGCTGGGCGACTAAACACCTTTCCAACGACAAAACAAACTTAGTGATTGTTCCTGGTGCGAGTAAGGCATACAAGAATTGGACTGCGACGGGGTATGCAGACGTGATTCAGTATGCCATGGCGAACAATCTTAATGTCATTCTTGCCGGAAGCCCTGCGCAAGTTGAAAAAGACCTTGGTCGTGACATTGAGCAAGCACTTGATAAGCCTGTCACCAACCTTATTGGCCAAAGCTCACTGCTTCAAATGCTGGCGTTACTCGATAAAGCAGATGTGGTCATTGCACCAGATACAGGACCAACGCATATGGCCAATGCCATGGGCACTCCTGTGATTGGGCTCTATGCGCATCATAATCCAGAACGTACTGGGCCCTATAACTATCGATCGTTGGTCGTTTCAGCGTACAACGACGCTCTGTGGGCGGAAACTCAAAAACTGCCTTCTCAGGTCGACTGGCGTACCAGAGTACAAGATACAAAAGCAATGGAAAGAATTACCAGTGAGTCCGTCATTACCATGCTGGATAACGTTCTAAATAACTTTCAATGCGAGCAAGTCAAAGCATGAATATCTGCCACGTGAATTTAGCGTCAGGGTACCACGGTGGTGAAAACCAGACGCTTCAGCTTATCAAACAGCAAGTTAAGTTAGGCTATGACCTCACTGTTGTCGCCAATCCTAAAAGCCCTTTCGCTGATGCCGTCCGTCAACTGGACGTAAAACTGGTGCTCGCGACGCACTTTACTAAAGCTCACGCAAAGTCGATAACTCAACATTGTGCATTGGTCCATGTACATGAAGGCAGAGCCATTTACTGGGCTTTGATTCAGCACATGCTGTATGGCACATCATATATTGTCACTCGCCGTATCGACAACACTTTAAAAAAGAAATGGTTAGCAAACCTGGCCTATTCTAAAGCAGCAGCCGTGGTCGGCTTAAGTACCGAGATTGTTCAGCGTGTTAATGATGCCTATCCCGCTTTACAGACACACAAAATCCCGAGCTCTCCTGTCCAATATCCGATTGACGAGAAAACCGTTCAATCAATTAAACAAAGATTTCCGGGCAAGTTTTTGGTCATTCAGGCCGCGAATATGCTTAAACATAAAGGGTTTGATGTCACCATTACTGCAGTAAAAAAACTCGAAGAATCAGGACTGCCGATACAATTCTGTTTGCTTGGTGATGGTCCAGAAAGGCCTGCCCTTGAACAACAAGCTAGCGGGCTCAGTAACGTTAGCTTTGAAGGTAAACAAACAAATATGGGCGACTGGTTCAGCGCCGCAGATCTGCAAATCCACCCGTCATATACAGAAGGACTGGGTTCAGTGATCTTAGAAGGTATGTCTGCAGGTTTACCTGTGATTGGCTCGAACACCGGAGGGATCCCAGATATTATTGAGCACGGCTATAATGGCTTATTAATAGAGCCCGGAAATGCCGATGCATTAGCCGATGCCATTGTGTCACTCTATGAAGACGAACAAAAACGAGCAAGCTTCATACAAAACGGCATTAAAAAGCTCGAGACGTTCGACATTCGTTATACTTCCCAGCAGTACCTTGAGCTTTATAAGAAAATAGAAAAATGAAAAGAGTAATATACCCAGGCACTTTTGATCCAATTACCAACGGCCATCTGGACCTGATAGAACGTGCCGCTGATATGTTTGATGAAGTGATTGTCGCTGTCGCCGAAAGTCCAAGTAAAAACACTATGTTTACACTGGAAGAGCGCGTCAACTTTGTCAAAGATGTCACCGCGCATCTCAACAATGTATCTGCCCAAGGCTTTTCCGGACTTATGGTGGACTTTGCTCGTGATGTCAATGCGAACGTGCTTATACGGGGCCTGAGAACCACAGTAGACTTTGAATACGAATTCGGTTTAACCAATATGTACCGCCGTTTACTTCCCGGGTTAGAAAGCGTGTTTCTCACTCCGGCCGAAGAGTATGCGTTTATCTCATCGACAATCGTTCGCGAAGTCGCTATTCATGGTGGAGACGTCAGTGCATTCGTGCCAAAAATCGTTGCGGACGCGATGCACAGCAAAAAGCGCCATTAGTGAAAAAGCCTGAATTAACCATGTTTGGTTACTTCAGGCCTCCGCTTCTCCGCAATCCATTTATTTCAAAGCACTTCTAGCGAAAAATTTTACTTCTGGCATTCATCGCAGAAAAAAGTATTACGCTGACCAATCTTCTGCTCTTGAAGCGGCTCTCCGCATTCAGGACAAGGATTTCCTGCTTTACCATATACCAACAGCTCCTGGGCGAAGTAACCGGGTTTACCATCTGCCTGGGCAAAATCCTTGAGAGTGGTACCACCTTGATTGATTGCGATTTCTAGCGTGGCTTTGATGTGGGTAACCAGTAACTTCCACTCTTCTACCGTCACTTGACCCGCAGGTCTGGTTGGATGAATCCGCGACTTAAACAGGGATTCATTGGCGTAGATATTACCAACGCCAACCACCATTTTGTTGTCCATAATGAACTGCTTGACGGCAACGCGCTTACCTTGAGCTTTTTCTGCCACATATTCAGCATTGAATTCGTCCGTTAACGGCTCTGGCCCCATATGATCAAGCACGGTGTGAGACTCACCCGGCGCGCACCACAACCACGCTCCAAATCGACGCGGGTCGTTGTAGCGCAGTACTTTGCCATTAGTCAGCTTCAGATCCACATGATCATGTTTCGCCGGAGGAAAATCGGCATCAAGCACACGTAGCGAGCCCGACATGCCGAGATGAACAATCGCGGTTCCCATATCGGTCTCAATAAGCAGGTATTTAGCACGACGTCGGATTGCGCGAATAACCTGCCCTTCCAGTTGTTTCAGCTGCTGAGGGATATCCCAGCGTAGTTTTGGGGTACGAAACACAAACGCCTGGATCGTTTGATCAAGCATATGTGGTGTGATTCCCATACGGCTGACTTCGACTTCCGGTAATTCAGGCATTGTCGGCTCCATTCATTCTGTTTATCAATCTGCGCCGCTAGCATAATAGAAATACACCCAGATATACACTTTATAGCTTAGGCTTACTCTGGAAGGATGTAATCACCATCGACTGAAATCGCAATCCATTTATCTTGCCAGTTCTTGAACAGCCAAAAATCGGGTAAGCGATAAAATGTAATACGCTGTGGCTCATCAAGCCCCTGATACCAAATTTCTATCGTTTCTGGTGTGTCAAGCTGTGGCTTTAGTGATTCGTACTGCGGTTCGGATAGCTCGGTGCCTTCAAGAGACTGCCAGCGAGCCACAAGCTCTTCTGCGGGCAAACTAACGTTGATATTGGATTGCCACTGACCATTGTGAAGATCCAACTCCCAACCGCTATAGTAAATTGCACTGACCTCGTGGTCAGAGCGCAGCAAGCTTGGGTAAGGATCCGCTTCTTCCGGTAATAAATAGGTTTTGATCCACATCGGCGCATTTAAGATCACAATAAAAGCGATGATGGCTAGGATAAGAATATTGTTCCATCGGCGACGACGAGCCGGGCTAACGCGCATAGTTTCAGGTCCTAGAGGTAAAGAAAGGTCCTAGATCCTAGAGTTTAAGTCCTAGGGATGCATATGGAAAATAAAGTGATAAACGTAAATTCTTATATTTGCTTTTTGGGAATACAGGTTACTAAATACCACTCCCATCCCTGCACTGTGTTCTTTACTCCGTAATTCCGAGGAGCCTAAGCGACATCAGGAATCTATTTACAGAAACTAAGTAACCGAAGTTAACACCGCAATATCAGCGCACTCGGACAGTAGATCCTGAATCACGCTCCTTCGTCGCTGTCCAGGATGACGATATTGGGTATCAGGTTACTAAATACCAATTTTATTTATCTTTCCGTAATCTGTAAGCGAAACGTCCTGTATTCCAAGACAACAAACACCTGAGCTTGCGTTTAGCACTGAACTTACCGCAAACACTTCTAGGACCTAGGATCCTAGAACCTAGTTCCTTTCTTTCAGGCAATAAAAAACCCAACTCGAAAGCTGGGTTTTTCAATACGTAAAAGAGTCAGAAACCAATTATTTGATTTTTGCTTCTTTGTACATAACGTGCTGGCGTACAACTGGATCAAATTTCTTGATCTCAAATTTGCCTGGCATGTTACGCTTGTTCTTATCAGTTGTGTAGAAGTGGCCTGTACCTGCAGAAGATACTAGACGGATTTTCTCACGAACGCCTTTCTTTGCCATTGCTTATTTCCTCTTAAACGTTTTCGCCACGTGTACGCATTTCTGCAAGAACTGTATCAATACCTTTCTTGTCGATGATGCGCATACCTTTAGCAGATAGACGTAGTTTAACAAAACGTTTTTCGCTCTCTACCCAGAAACGATGAGTTTGTAGGTTCGGCAGAAAACGACGCTTAGTAGCATTTCGTGCGTGTGAACGGTTGTTACCCGTTACTGGACGCTTACCAGTTACTTGGCATACTCGTGACATGAATGTCTTCTCCAAAATCGTTTCAGCTCGATATCAACCTTGGTGGCCGAACCTCTCTATCTCTCAAAAAGAAGTTAGAGGTTAAGAACCGCTATGGAAAATCCATACAAGGCTATCAAAGGTCGCGCATTATACTAACTTGACATGCATTGCTCAAGACCCGAACAGATCCTTTTTACAGGTTTTCGTGATCTTTTTTTAGACAGCAGGTTTTTCTAGCAGTCCAAGCTGAATTCAGTTTAAAATTTAGTGGCGTGGATAATAGCAGATTTTTTGCAACTAACAACCTAAAAAACGCACAGTTATATCCATCCTCTTTCAGCAAAAGAGACACTTTCTCCATCACCGATGACGAAATGGTCCAAAATGCGAATGTCCACCAGGGCTAACGCGTCGATTAGACGGCGGGTAATTCTTCTATCTGACTGGCTCGGTTCCGCCACACCTGAAGGGTGATTGTGAGCGAGAATCAAGGCTGCAGCGTTATGATACAAGGCTCTTTTCACCACTTCTCGCGGATAAACCGACGCCGAATCCAGTGTTCCTTCGAATAAGATTTCGTCTTTTATTACTCGGTGCTGATTATCAAGAAAAAGAATGTAAAAAGCCTCTCTTTGTCGGTCTCTTAAAATAGAAGAGAGGTACAACTTTGTTTGCTCCGGACTGGTTAAGGCGTCGCCTCGCTTTAAAGTTTCCGCCAAATAACGCTGAGTCATCTCAAGCACGGCTTGTAATTGGACATATTTTGCTTGTCCTAGACCTTTGTGTTGGCAGAATTCTTTCTCTGAGGCAGAAAACAGCTTCCTGAGCGAGCCAAAATCCTGAATCAGGAAATCCGCCAACTCAATCACATTCATGCCTTGTGTGCCTGTACGCAGAAAGATAGCAAGCAATTCAGCATCGCTTAGCGCTTGCGGTCCTCTTTGGAGAAGCTTCTCTCGGGGCATGGACTCATTCGGTAAGGATTTGAGTATCATCGAATGTCTCTTTTAAAGGTAAGAGCCCCTATTCCACAAAATAAAAAGCGAAAGTCGAGGGTGACTTTCACTTTTTCCGTTCTGATTTGATTTTTTGTGTAATTTATTAGTTCATCAGAGTTTAAAGTTTCCAACCAGATCGTTAATCTCGGTTCCGGATTGCGACAGCTTGGTACTGATTGTCTCGGCGTGTTGCAAAGTGTCCGTAATGTTATTGACGATTTGTTGAATCGCGACCAAGTTTTGATTGATATCGTCAGCGACTGCACTCTGTTCTTCTGCAGCTGAAGCGGTCTGAATCCCCATATCCCTGATGGTGCCAATTGAGTGATGAACACTCGATAAAGATTGCTGGATAAGCGCTGATTCTTCTGCCGTTTTCACTCCTCGTTCCTGGCTAGCAGACATAGTGGTCACGGCTCGTGAAACGCCAGTTCGCAACTGCTTCAGCATGTCACCGATTTCGTGGGTGCTATTTTGCGTACGGCTGGCAAGCGAGCGAACCTCATCAGCAACCACCGCGAAACCTCTTCCTTGTTCACCTGCTCGAGCTGCTTCAATCGCCGCATTCAAGGCGAGCAAGTTAGTTTGTTCTGCAATCTCTCCTATCACATCCAGTACTTTGGTGATTTGATCCGTCTGCTGGCTCAGCTCCGAAATAGCGTCTGATGTGCTATTAATCTCCGCAACGAGATCTGTTATCCCATCAATAGCTTGTTCTACTTCACGCTGCGCTTCGGTTACTTGGCTATTTGCATCCTCAATCGCCTCTGCCGTTGCGCTGGTATTACTGGCCACTTCTTTTGCCGTCATACTCATTTGCGTTACCGCTGTCACCACCTTATCGGTTTCCAGACAATGGTTTTGCATTTGATCACTGGCTGTGATGGTTTTGTCATTCAGCTCTTCAGAAACACTCTGCACTGTCGACGCCGAACCATGAATGTCTGTCATTAACGGGTGAAGCTTATCCATGAACTCATTGAATGCTGCAGCCACTTCACCCACTTCATCTTTACTTTCTACTTTCAGTCGAGCGGTTAAATCACCACCGCCAGCGGCGACATCTTTAAGTGAGTTCGCCACATGCTGCAAAGGTTTGATACCTTTAGACACCACGATACTAGTCAAGATACTGGTAAAAATGAGGCCAATGACCGAGATCATCACAGCAAATAAAGTGTTTTGATTCAGCTCCTGAGTACGTAGTTCACGCTGCATAGCAACCTGATGGTCGATATCATCAATGTAAATGCCAGTACCAAGAACCCAATCCCATTTCGGCAAATACTCTGCATAACCTAACTTTGGAGCTTGCGCATCGATGGTTGGCTTATGCCAAGAGAATGACAAAAAGCCATCGCCCTTCTTCGATGAGTCAATTAAGCCAGCAATTACTGCCACGCCATTTTCATCTTTAAGGTTGTACAGATTTTTACCTTCTAGTGATGGCTTAATAGCATGCAACGTATTCACACCCTTTGAGTTGTAAGCAAAGAAGTAACCATCACTTTCAAAGCGCATCGCCTTCAAGATTTCTTTCGCGGCTTCTTTATTACTGCCATTGACGTCAGAATCATAAAGCGGTTTGATCGCGGTTACCCCCATCATCATGTAGGCGGTTAGCTCTTTCTTGCGCGTTTCTAACAACTCATGTCTATCGCGAATCAGCTCCTCTTCTAGGCTATTACTACTATTGATGTAATACACCACTGAAATCAACGTGGTGATCAACAGTAGAGGAACTAAAGAGATCAGCAGCAATTTATTTCGACTTTTTAATACCATGGATTATGACCTTATTTTTTCTTTTCAATCTTTCAAACTAGGCTCAGATTTACTGTGAAGTATGCGGAATTTTTATGGCTGCTCAACCGAATTATATCCCGAGTTTGATTTTGGTTAGTTTCTGAAGAGAAATACCTCTAAATGACTTCAATACTCAGGCTTCATAGCGTTGTAATTGAAACTTGTTCCCAGGTAAGTCGAAAAATAATTGTGGCTCCTTATAAGGACAAGTTGAAGCTGCATCTCGAGGTTATTTGGGGTTATACGGGTGGCAGAAGTTTGAGTTGTGCTAAACTCGTCGCCAGAAAAATTGGAGATCTCACATGCAAACACTAGCAGGAAAGAAAATTCTACTCGGCATCAGTGGCGGTATTGCCGCGTATAAATGTGCGGAGCTAACCCGTCGCTTAATAGAGAGAGGCGCACAAGTACGCGTCGTGATGACCAAGGCAGCTCAGGAGTTTATTACTCCACTCACCATGCAAGCGGTCTCTGGCCACCCAGTCTCTGACAGCTTATTCGATCCCGCAGCAGAAGCGTCGATGGGGCACATTGAGTTGGCAAAATGGGCGGACTTAGTCCTGCTTGCTCCAGCAACGGCAGATTTGATTGCTCGACTGTCGGCAGGGATGGGGAACGACCTAGTGACAACGTTAGTGTTAGCTACTGATTCGCCAGTTGCGGTATCTCCGGCAATGAACCAACAAATGTACAGTAACGTGGCAACACAAGAGAACATCGCCACCCTAGCTCGTCGCGGCATGCACATTTGGGGCCCTGGTGCCGGTGAACAAGCATGTGGCGATGTCGGTCCAGGTCGTATGTTAGAGCCAATGCAACTGGTGCATCTGTGTGAGCAGTTTTTTCAGCCTAAAGTACTCGAAGGAAAATCCGTACTCATCACTGCAGGTCCTACCCAAGAAGCCATCGATCCCGTGCGTTACATCAGCAACCACAGCTCAGGCAAGATGGGCTTTGCACTGGCGAACGCAGCGGCGCAACTGGGGGCGAAGGTCACTTTAGTCAGTGGTCCAGTCAGTTTAAGTACACCTGCTGGCGTGGAGCGCATTAACGTCGCAAGCGCTCAAGAGATGTTTGATACAGTGATGGAGCACGCCACCAGCCACGATGCATTTATCAGCTGTGCCGCCGTGGCCGATTACCGACCTGAAGAGATCGCGTCTCAAAAATTGAAAAAGACCGAAGACAACGACCAGATGGTCATCAAAATGGTCAAAAACCCTGATATTGTTGCGTCAGTTGCAGCAATGACAGATAAGCGTCCGTTTACCGTCGGCTTCGCCGCAGAAACCAATGATGTCGAAACGTATGCGCGAGGCAAGTTAGTGAAGAAAAACCTCAACATGATCTGCGCCAATGACGTATCGGTTGAAGGTCAGGGGTTCAACAGCAATGACAATGCGATGACGCTTTTCTGGCCAGAGGGTGAACTCGCTCTCGCTCTCGAATCAAAACAAGCACTGAGTTTTAGAATCCTCGAAAAAATGCACGCATTAATGTAATTAGTGTTCATTTTTTGATAGCTGCTTATTTTTTAATAAAAGTTGGCGAAAATTTAGAGCATCCATGACAACTGAGGGTGTTATCTCTCCCAAACCACCCTCAGTAGTCTAGTTTGATCCAACTTAGCGTTTTATAATCCCTCCGCTCAACTTTGTATTTTGAAAGGAAATAACTAATGGCCGGCAGTAAAAAATCCAATCGTCGTGAAGAGATCTTGCAAGCTTTAGCACAGATGCTTGAATCTACAGAAGGCGCTTCACGTATTACTACGGCAAAACTGGCGAAGCAAGTTGGCGTTTCAGAAGCGGCGCTCTACCGCCATTTCCCAAGTAAAGCACGCATGTTCGAAGGTTTGATCGAGTTCATCGAAGAAGCGTTAATGACGCGTATTAACCGCATTCTGGACGACGAAAAAGACACTTTAGAGCGCATTCGTATGGTGATGCACCTGATTTTGGTTTTCTCAGAACGTAACCCTGGATTGACACGTATTCTTTCAGGTCATGCTCTAATGTTTGAGAATGAACGCCTGCGTGAGCGAATCAATCAGCTATTCGAACGAATTGAAACTCAGCTGCGTCAAATCCTACGCGAACGTAAACTTCGTGAAGGGAAATCTTTCCCGGTAGAAGAGCGCATTCTTGCCGCGCAGATCCTGGGTCAAGTTGAAGGAAGCCTGAACCGATTTGTTCGTAGTGACTTCAAATATCAGCCTACTGCCAACTTTGATGAATATTGGGCATTGCTCAGCGCACAAATTAAGTAGATATTATGAGTAAAGACAAACTAATGCAGCCAGAGTTTTCTCTTTCCCTTCTTCATCCACGCAACTGGGGCGTATGGATAGGGTTTGGTCTGCTGGCGATCATCGTTAATATTCTCCCTTACCGCTTGCTACTGTCATTCGGCCAATCATTAGGTAAGCTCGGCATGCGTTATGGTAAAAAACGCGTTCACGTTGCCAAGCGTAATCTGGAGCTGGCGTTTCCGGACAAGCCTCAAGAAGACATTGACCGTATTGTCGAAGAGAACTTCAAAAACACTGGTATGGCTCTGATCGAAACCGGCATTACCTGGTTCTGGCCAACTTGGCGCTTTAAAACGCTGCTAGTGGAAAAAGATGTTGGTGCTCTGAAAGAAAAGGCGCAAGAAGGAAAAGGCGTCCTACTCTGCTGTGTGCATGCATTGAACCTGGAAATCACCGCACGTGCTTTTGCCGTGGTGGGGCTTGCAGGTTACGGCGCATTTCGTCCACACGATAATCCAGCTTATAACTTTATCCAGTACTGGGGCCGTACCCATAACGGCAACAAACTGATTGACCGTAAAGACGTGAAAAAGATGATTCGCGTGCTGCGTAGTGGTGAACGTCTGTTCTACCTACCTGACCACGATTACGGACGCAACAAATCGGTGTATGTGCCATTCTTCGCGGTAGAAGATGCCTGTACGACAACCGGTACGAGCATTTTGGCTTATACCTCGAAGTGTGCCATTGTTCCAGGCTCTGGCTTTCGCAATGAGCAGGGCAAGTATGAAATCATCGCAGATAAATGCATTGAAGCCGATTACCCACAAAAGGATGAAGTTGCCGCAGCAGCGTACATGAATAAATACGTGGAAGAAATCATCTTACGCGCTCCTGAACAATGGATGTGGCTACATAAACGCTATAAGACCATGCAGGATGAAAACGTGCCAAAAGGCATTCGTTATAGATAACCCAAGATCCTAGGTTCTAGGTTTTAAAAGGGCCTAGGCTCCTAGGTCCTAGGAAAAGATTTGGGATTACGGAATTTTGGGATTACGGAATACAGACTACGGAATGTACCTATCTGTAGTCCGTACTCTGTAAGCGAAGCGCTCTGTCTTCCAAAACAGCAAACACAAAGCCCACCGTTTATCTCTTGAGGTGCAGCGCGCTACACCTAGGACCTAGGATCCTAAAACCTAGAACCTAGGACCTATGTTTAACCTTCTTTTAAACCCCATATTCCGCGCGGTACGCCTTTACTGCATCTAAGTGTTCCGCTGCATTACCTTTTTCTTCAAGGTAAGTCACTAGGTCACCCAAACTCACGATAGAGATCACCGCGCAGCCGAAATCGCGCTCAACTTCCTGAATCGCAGACAGCTCGCCCTTGCCTTTTTCTTGACGGTCGATAGCAACCAACACGCCAGCCAAATCAGCACCGTTCGCCTTGATGATTTCCATCGATTCACGAATCGCGGTACCTGCTGTGATCACATCATCAACCAGCATAATGCGACCTTCCAGAGCCGAACCTACCAGATTACCGCCTTCACCGTGGTTTTTCGCTTCTTTACGGTTAAAGCAGTAAGGTGTGTCGATATCATGGTGGTCCGCGAGTGCTACTGCTGTTGTCGTCGCGATAGGGATACCTTTGTACGCAGGGCCAAATAGCACGTCAAACTCAATACCTGAGTCTGCTAATGCGGCTGCGTAAAAACGACCAAGGCGAGCAAGGTCGCGACCTGTATTGAAAAGACCAGCGTTAAAGAAGTAAGGGCTCTTACGGCCTGATTTCAAAGTAAACTCACCAAACTTAAGAACTTCTTTCTCAAGTGCAAACTCAATAAATTCACGCTGGTATGCTTTCATGGATTTCTCTCAATTTTCAGTGTGTGGATATAAATATTAAGGACCTAGGTTCTAGGTTCTAGGTTCTAGGTTCTAGGTTCTAGGTTCTAGGTTCTAGGTTCTAAAATAAGTAAAAAAATAGCTTCCTTTGCGGGGAAGCTATTTTTAAAAATTAATTTTCTAACGCCGCCTTCTGCGCCGTGACAATTTCGCTAATGCCGATTTTCGCTGACTCCAGCAGTGCCATCAGCTGTTCGTGACTGAACGGTTCACCTTCTGCAGTGCCCTGGATTTCAATCATCTTACCTTCTTCAGTCATGACCACGTTCATATCGGTATCCGCTGCTGAATCTTCGACATATTCAAGGTCACACAGTACGTCATCACCCAGTAAGCCAACAGATACTGCGGCTACGTGGCCTTTCATTGGGTTCGCTTTTAGCTTTCCGCTCTCAACCAGGTGCTGGAACGCGTCTGCCAATGCAACGCTTGCGCCACTGATAGAAGCTGTGCGAGTACCACCGTCGGCTTGGATAACATCACAGTCAACAGTGATCATAAACTCACCCATCGCTTTTAGATCGACAACAGCACGTAGGCTGCGCGCGATCAGGCGTTGGATTTCCATCGTGCGGCCACCCTGTTTACCACTTGCCGCTTCGCGACGGGTACGAGAGTGTGTTGCACGTGGCAGCATACCGTATTCAGCAGTTACCCAGCCTTTACCTTGGCCTTTTAGCCAGCGTGGTACAGATTCTTCGACGGTCGCATTACACAACACTTTGGTATTACCGAACTCCACTAACACTGAGCCTTCAGCGTAAGCGGTGTAGTTACGAGTAATTTTGATTGGGCGAACTTGGTCCGCCTTGCGATCGTTTGGACGCATGGGCATCTACCTTAAATATGAGGAGAAGACGATTTGGTTGGGCGAAGATTATAGCGGATTCGATTCCGGATTCCTAGGTCACAAGTCATGCAATCGATGCACATTTCCCTAGTACATCGCGCTACATCCCGCGCACCTATTCTCACTCCGTGATACACTCTCTAGGTAATTTTCAAAAAATTGAAGACAGGAAAATTCGATGATTTACAGTATGACAGCGTATGCGCGCAAAGAAGTGAAAGGCGACTGGGGCTCAGCGGTATGGGAAATCCGCAGTGTAAACCAGCGCTACCTGGAAACTTACTTCCGCATGCCAGAACAGTTCCGTGCACTAGAGCCAGTACTGCGCGAGCGTTTTCGTAAGCGCCTAGCTCGCGGTAAAGTTGAGTGTAACCTTCGTTTTGAAGCGAACCCTGCCGCAAAAGGCGAACTGAGCATTAATGAATCACTGGCGAACCAGGTCATTAAAGCAGCCGAGCAAGTGATGCACATGACGGGCGAACTGAGCCGCATCAACCCATTCCAGGTGATGCAATGGCCTGGTGTAATGGAAACACCAGAACAGGACATGGATGAAGTAAACAAAGTTTTACTGGGTGCTTTTGATGAAGCTTTAAGTGAGTTTATCGATGCGCGTGGCCGTGAAGGCGACAACATGAAAGCCCTGATCGAACAACGTCTCGATGCAATTACAGCAGAAGTGGTCAAAGTGCGTGCGCGCATGCCAGAAATTCTGGAGTGGCAACGCGAGCGTCTGTTCTCTAAGTTTGAAGATGCCAAAGTGGAACTGGATCCGTCTCGCGTTGAGCAAGAGCTGATCCTGTTAGCGCAGAAATCAGACGTCGCAGAAGAGTTGGATCGTCTCGACTCTCACGTAAAAGAAACCACCAACATCCTGAAAAAAGGTGGCGCAGTTGGCCGTCGTCTGGACTTCATGATGCAAGAATTCAACCGTGAATCCAACACGCTAGCGTCTAAATCAATCAGCACAGACATCACCGCATCTGGCGTCGAGCTAAAAGTTCTGATTGAACAGATGCGTGAACAGATCCAAAACATCGAATAAGCTTCTAACCTACCTATTAGCATGCTTAAGGCCCTTTTTTATAAGGGCTTTTTTATGTGCTTGGCCTACAACACCGAACCTAACCAATCAAAAAATAGAACAATAATTAAACTTTTTTTGATTAAATATTTGACACCTATCACACCAGTAGTAAAATACGCCCCGTTCTTAGACACGTACCAATAACTACGGTGAAAAAATGAACTCAGCACTTTTATCAATATTAGACGGTAAAAATAATCTTGAATTAGGAAAAGTGTTAACGCCTTCAATCTCTGCTGCACTGATGTGTTTTTCAACAACAGCAGTTATTGGACTGTTAAGTCTAATTTCTATGGCATAGTTTACTGCCCGTCAGAATTCAAAATAGAAAAGACGCTTACCATAGCGTCTTTTTGTTTGATTACCCCAGTCCAACATCCGTATCTGTCGCCCCTCAGACCAGACTAGAATGCATACAAAATTGTCATACCACTTAAGGTATCCTCTTGCTTTCCTGCACCCAAATTATCTTCTTCTGTTTTTCTAACTTCACCAGAAATAATCAACTGCGGTGTCGCATGGTAGCTTAAACCAAATGAGTAAATGCTACGTTCCCCATCCATATTTACCGAACTGTCATCAAAATCAACTTGCGAAAGGTAAATATAAGGACGTAAGCCAATGTTGAAGTAATAGTGTGCATACATATCGTAAGCGCTAGCGTCAGCATAGAGGTTTGCTTTAGTGCTTTCGGTCACACGGTAATACAATAAATCGGTTTCATGCGCTTTCTTACCATCAGTAAATGCAGCAGAAATTTGAAACCCTTCATATCCATATTTTGCTGCAACTGTCGTCAGTTCCTGGGAGTCGCCATCATTAAGTCCGGCAAAAGAGGTGCCCTCCACTTTGTTTTGCATATGAGTTGCGCCAAGACTTAAACCAAAGTCAAAATCATAGCTTACCGCCAGGGCAACGTTGTTATCTCGACCTAAGTTCTGATTGTATCGGTTGTTTACCCCATTAAAGCCATACTGAGCAGAGACATTCAGCGAATCGAAGCTCTTGCGGTAAACAACCAGGTTGTCACCACGAGCTGTGGCCATAAAGCCACCATCTTTACCATCACTGAATAATGGTGTTGCATCCGGATCGAACACAATAAGGTTATCCATGTATCCCGCGACATCATGATACGCGGAATATTGCTTACCGACTCGCACACTACCGAACTCTTGATTTGCAACCGTAATATAGCCCAGCCGACTTCTGAACTTATCACCATTCTGCGTTTCAAATTCGTTCGAAGGAGGGTTTAGAATCGTATCCCACTCAAATTTTACATCGGTTGACCAACCGTTCTCTAATTGACGCTCGATCGCAATACCTAACGTACTGCGGCTGGCATTAAAGTAGTGATCAAGGAATTGAGCGGGTTGCCAATAATCCATTAAAAATGCGCCAGATACTTCTACCTTGTTTACTTCATCTTGATACACCGTCAGCGCATGCGATTGATTTGAAAGAATTAAACCAGAGATGAATAGTATATTTTTATTATTTAGTTTCATTTCACGTTCCAACATTTATAAAAAACGGGCACAAAAAAAGCATGACAATAAATCACATTATGAAATTATCATGCTTCTATTTTTAAATAGGTGTAGAGGTGTTAAAGCGTATTCAGCGGTCGTTATGTCGTTGCTATCACTTCAATTTCCACTTTTGCATCCATGGGTAAACGAGCGACCTCAACGCAAGATCGAGCAGGGAATGACGCGTTGTGATTCTCAAAAAAGTCACCGTAAACTTTGTTAACAACAGGAAAGTCATTTAAGTCTTTAACAAATACGGTTGTTTTCACAATGTGCTTAGCGCTCAACCCGGCCTCTTCGATGATGGCCAAAGCATTGTTTAATGATTGCAGCGTTTGTTCAGCGACATCCTCCGACATCTGTTTTGTTTCTGGGTTAATTGGAAGCTGACCCGAGGTCATGATCATGCCACCTAAATTAACACCTTGAACATATGGACCAATAGCTAAAGGCGCTTTTGAAGTACTAATAATATTTGTCATTTTTTATCTCAAGTCAGTTGTAAAAGTTGCGATTTGTTGAGGACTAAATGCTAAACACAGGGAGAAGGTTCAACATTGACATGAAATGGAACACGGCTGTCAGCACACCAAACAGAATCAGTACGCCAACCATGGCATTCCCTCCAGGGGCGACAAATCCTTCATGGCTTCCCTCTAGACGGCGTGATTTGCGAGCTAATAACGCAGGGATCAGACATGCCCAAACCGTAGCTGCCGCACCGGCATAACCAATTGCAATAACGAAACCAAACGGAAATAACAAAGAAAGCACCAGAGGGGGTAAAAATGTAGCCAGCCAGGTTTTTGTTCGGCCTTGTTTTGTGTCTTCAAACTTGAATAAGTCCGCTAGGAAATCGAAGACGCCTAACCCGACCCCAATAAACGAGGAAAGAATGGCAGCCATAGAGAAGGTGTTAATGGCGTTGGCTACTTTGTCAGAATCAATTGCTGAGCCTAATGCTGATAATAATGCTTCTACATTACCGCCTTGCTCAATAACAGGGCCGAATTCACTGCGTGGAAGATTGCCGTAAATGCTCACCATCCATAAGAAATAAAGCGTTAACGCAATCAGCGTACCTCCTAAAATGGCTTTTTTTGCACGATGCTCGCAACCGTAGTAAGAGCGCATACTTGCGACGGAGTGATGGTAACCAAATGAAGTCAACGCGACAGGCAGCATCGCCATTGCATAAGGTGCATAGCTGGTTTCTTGATTGACGCGGTCAAACAGAATCGACATATCGATATTTGCCGCTAAGCCAGATACACCGAAGATAAAACTGAGGCCCATAAAGGCAATAAGAACAACGGAAATTCTATCTACCGCTCGAGTGGAGTGCCATACGAAAAGAGAAAATATTGCAACAAATAAAACTGAAGCTACTTTATTATTGAGACCTAATACACCTTCTAAGATTAAACCCGAAGAGGTTATATAGGCATAAAGTAAAATACCACCAACGAAATATACTGCTAAATTATTAATTCGGTTAACGGTACTCCCTAGCATATCTTTCGTTACCGTATTAAAAGATACTTTTAAATCATAGCGCTTAAAAGCTTCTAACAGCATCCAACCTGATACTGTCATCATAATCATGGTAAAGGTAATTGCAATTAATGACCATGCGGTCCAAGCACCTGCGCCTGCGCTTGGTAAACCAAGCATTCCCGCCCCAACACAGACACTTGCTATAATACAAGATCCGCCGACTAAAGATGGACTATTTTTCATGACCTATGTCTCTATAATAGTGTTTTAAATAGGGATAAACAATCAGCCAACATTTACAATTTATATTTAATGTTATTTGTAATTTTATTTATAGTAAGAGGTAGATATTAAGAATAAGTGCGCCTCAGCAGAGGGAAGAGACGCACCCATTATTTATTGCTTAATGATTTACTATTTAATTCCTAGGATTAAATTTCTTTTAGTCGGGCAGTGAAGTGACGAAGTACTTTCGGTTCGTAAGTAAAATCGAGACCTTTCACGTTTTGGGCATTGGCTTTCACTTTCTCAAAGGCTTCGATAACAAAGTCCATGTGTGTTTGTGTATACGTCGCACGAGGAATCGTTAGGCGCAGCAATTCAGCCGGACATTCATGCTGCTTGCCGGTTGCTGGATCACGGCCTAGTAACAGAGAACCGATTTCAACCGCACGAATACCCGCTACTTTATACAGTTCACAAGCAAGAGCATGCGCTGGGAATTGATGCGATGGAATGTGAGGCAACAGTTTACCTGCATCTACGAACGCCGCGTGACCGCCCGCTTGCTGACAAACAACACCAATTGCTTCTAGGCCATCAACTAAGTACTGAACCTGACCGATACGATACTCTAGCCACTCCTGACGCATACCGTCATAAAGACCAACCGCTAAGCGCTCCATAGCGCCACCTTCAAGGCCACCGTAAGTAGGGAAGCCTTCCTGTACAACACAGAGCGTACGAGATTCGGTGTATACATCCATCATGGATTCGTCTTTGAAACACAGCAGGCCACCCATTTGTACCATTGCGTCTTTCTTCGCTGACATGGCTAGCGCATCCGCGTACTTGTAGGTTTCGCGAGTGATCTCTTCAATCGTCCAGTCTTGGTAACCTGGCTCACGCTGTTGTACGAAATAAGCGTTCTCCGCATAACGAGCCGAGTCCATGATAACTGGGATATCGTAGCGTTTAGCGATTTCATAAACCGCTTTCAGGTTTGCAATGGAAACTGGTTGGCCACCTGCAGAGTTACAAGTAATCGTACTTACAATGTACGGAACGTTGGCTGGACCCGCTTCTTCAATCGCCATTTCCAGTTTTTGCAGGTCGAAGTTACCTTTAAAGTCGGCATTTACTGATGTGTCAAAGGCTTCGTCTGTATAAACGTTTTTTGCCACACAGCAGTTCACTTGAGTGTGGCCTTGCGTTGTATCGAAGAAATAATTAGACAGAGCGACCATTTTAGAACGGTCCAGGCCTTTCTCCTGCTCACGTTTCTTGATAAGAATAGGAATATAAATCTGCTCTGCACCACGGCCCTGGTGAGTAGGAATTGTCAGTTCATATCCAAAGATATCTTTAACCGCATTGGCAAGCGCGTAGTAACTGCGACTACCACTGTAGGCTTCATCACCCATTAACATTGCCGCTTGCATTTTTTGTGTTATCGAACCAGTACCACTATCGGTGAGTAGATCGATAAATACATCTTCACTGTCTAATAGAAATGGGTTCATACCCGCCTTTAAAATGGCTTCTTCACGGTATTCTCTAGTCGTGGTTTTTACTGGTTCAACAACACGGATACGGAATGGTTCTGGTAGATGCTTAAAGTTTTCCATAATAATACCTATAAATAATATTTTTTATTATTCAGACGATATTAATTACACCTAAAATTTAATTTTGGTGTACTAAACCGAACTGAATAATGAATCAGTTAAATTAAAAATTAAATTTAGATAAAATACGACTAAGGAACTGAATTAGTAGTACAGAACTGTAATGTCGAATTTTAAAAAGATGTCAAAGGGATTACGAACATTTAGCAACAACAACTAGTTGCTAAAAATACGCATTAATTAGGCATGAATACAAGAAGGAAGAATTTTTAGATCAAAGTCGTGCGTATACCAAGCTAATGAGCTTGACCATAACTTATTTTGATTTTTTAGATTTTCACTCATTTCTAATTCCATCATTAGTTATAGCTGATTGACCGATGAGTTCATTTTTGGCCAAAAGATGAATAAAGTAAATTACACAGAATAATAAATGTGACAAATATCCTTATAGATAATCTTGGAATAAGTTGCATGTCACAAATAAACGAGCACATGCAGAACACACACACTCATAGAAGCCCATACGAAAAAGAATCGTAATTCATAATTCTGATAGTTAGTAACGATACTCCAACTCATTGACAACATAACCCTACCCAAAAAGCCAGAAAGCAAAAAGGGCGGTGCCTACAAAAGGAAACCGCCCTTTAATATTACTTTTTAATCGACTTAGCGCTCTTGTTCCAACAAACGAAGATAGGCGTTTCTCATTCGCTGTTGATAGGTATTGAAGTACGCTGGCGTTAACCTAGAACGGTTAAGGTACTCACGTTCCAGACTATGTTGCAGCTTAATCGACTGACCAAGTCCGGTGTTGATATTGTTGTGAGAGTCATTAACTCGAGTTTGTACCGTCAGTTCATACTGATCGATACCTCTGACTTGCAAGTAGCCCGGTTTCATGTCTCGCCATAGCGTCAACGGTAAAGAGACACCAAGAGTCAGAAACTCTTCATCTTCACTGTTTAAGTATTTCGCGAAGAATTTAGCATCACCGAGCCAATGCGTTGTGGTGATATCATAACCTTGATCCCCACGCCAGTACTCTCCACCCCGCAAGCTTAGCTGCCAGTTCCAATCAGGTCTTGAATAGGTATAGTTAGCTAAACGAGTGGCTTTGTCTTCAATTTCACGACCGCGTGAGTCAACGTCATCCTTATAGGTGAATTCGCTGATCTGAAAACCAATGCCGTGATGTCCCTCAGGTGAGTTCCACTGGGTTTCATTCATTCCTCCAAGGTACCCACCATAGACATAACCTGCCGAAAACTGAGTCATGATATCGAAAGGTAGACGGAAAGCCTGGTGAACAAGAACACGGTTAATCTCATTGTCTAAGCTTTGCTCTTCCCAGTATCCACCGTCCTGATAATCATCGCTGTCATCAAGCGGTAATACATGCCGAATATCAAATGCTGCACCTTGCCACAGTGGTGTATACAGATTGGAACTAAGGCCGACTGAATAGTCAAAAACACCATATTCGGTGGCAACGTTGTAATTCATAACTGGCGAAAAAATAAGCTGCGAACGTCCCATACCATCGTTGATATGCTGATGGATCCACTGAGTCTGCTTCCGATATTCATTCAAGTGCTGTGAGGAAAACGACGTCTGTTTACATAACTCGCCTGTCTCCAAAAAGTCTTGATAGCAGTCTAGCGTGGTGGAAACTCGCATTACTGGTATATTGTTATTCAGCAGCAGCAAGTTGATCACTGGAGCATAATCACTACCAACAATATCGGTAAGTGTATCATGGCTTAGGTTTGTTGCTATTAGGCCCAGAGCCACACCAACACCATCAACTTCATTGTGGTTATAACGACGGTTCTCGAGGGCAATGACCAATTGGTTAAGATGAGTACCCGTTTGAATATTAATAAAGCCTTCATTCTTAAGCGCTTGCTGCAAAGATGTCCGACTTGTCGACTTGCTAGCAGCCAACTGAGAGGTAAGACGCTGCTCGGTACTTTCTAGTTCTGGCTGTTTTAATCGCTTACGGCTATTGCTGCTATATCCAACCAATGGAATGTCTGTATTGATCCCCCATACCGTCTGATCACTATTCTCGTGACCACTGTAAAGCTCTACATGGGCAGAAGTCTGAATACCATAGGGTAAAAAGCCCTCAGGGGTAAACACTTTCGCCGTAACATTGAGTTCGCTGGCATCATATTCACCAACAAGCTGGGCAAAGGAAAGCGGTTGCCACTCTACGCCACCAAAAGGCCCGTCCATAATCCCAAGACTAAGATCTGACTTGCCAAAACCTGAGCTAACACGTAATCCGTAGTCTTCGAAGGTTTTGTCTGCGACGACATATGCCGCTCTAAAGTTACTGGCAGCACCGCCAACATCTTGAGCCCCCACGGCTAGTTGGATGCCGGTCCAGTCATAAACATAGGGGACTTGAGCCTTGAAAGACGCGGACAAATCTCGAATACCACAGCCAGGTTCAAAGTAAATATTGCAATCGTAAGTTTGAGTAACAATTCTCCCCCCAGCTTCAACACCAGGAAGAATGCCGGCGCCAAAATACCAGTTATCTAGTTGAGCAATCGTACCCAGATACGGTGTGCCTTGGCTGAAAGAAACATGAAAGTCTCCAGTATCAATCACCTGAGCATTTGGGGTAAATCCCAACCCAGTGAAACTTTGATAAGAAGATAGGTTATCGGGTGAAGCAAGAGTAGTACACGGGGCAAGGAGCAAAACTGTTCGTATACAGTTTTGTAATGAAAAATTAGGTCTGAACATGCGATACATCCATGGATAAAAAGTCACCCAAAGCGTGCGCTATGGGTGACTAATCTTTTAGCTATGATAAGGAAGGAGAAAGCGATTAAGCGCCACCGCCGCCTTCACTACCACCACCACCTGTACCACCTGTACCGCCTGTGCCACCTGTAGGTGGAAGCTCAGGCTCAGGAACGGGCTCCGCAGGTTCACCCGTTGCTATATCTTCACGAAGTTCATCAAAAATTGGATCATCCTGATTGATATCTTCGTCTTGTTCTGCATCAGCAATTGTGGTGAATACAGTCTCATCTTCCAGAGCTCCAGAAAGTTCGACATAGATTTCATCACCATCGTTATTGGTCGGATAGTTTGGATGTTCATCCAAAACAACCTGACTTACTCTTCTCGTCACAGTAGTAAGTTGCTCAACAGTAACATCTGAATTTTCACCTTGAGCGGCAAGTGTGTCAGAAAGTACGACTGTAGTAACCATAATTTCTGAGTAAATGGTTGGATTTGATTCTTTTAGATCACCCAATACAGTTTCAGGATCAGTGAGCAGCTCGAAAATACTAATGTTCGTACCATTCTCATTGTTTAGATCACCAACATTGATACCTAGGCTTTGCAAAGTTTCGTTAGCAGCTTCTTCAGTATAGTCGTCATCACCCAGCGCTTTGGCAATAATTGTCGTCAATGGTGTTGCCGCTGCTTCTTGACCCTCTTGGAGCAAGCCTTTTGGCACACTGTAGCTAACGTTCGACATGTCTTTACCGTTAGAGGTATCCACGGCACCTGGTGTTTTATTGAAGGTTACAGAACAAGTTTCAGGGCTAGTTGCGAACGTTTCATTTTCAATGGTGATATAACCATTGTAGTCAGTAGTCCCGTTGATAGCGCCGCCTGAGCCGTCAATACAATCAAACTGACCAGTCATACCTTGAACAGCACCATCGAATGCACGAACATCCTGAGAAAACGATACAGTATCAGTGCTACTATCATTACAGCCGACTAAAATTATGGAGCCAACCGCGATTGCTAATAGTGAAAATTTCACTTGAATCTCCTTTTTTTTTGCAAGTGAGGGTATACCAATGAAGGGCCGCGATAATAGTTTCTATTATTTTTAACCTTGATTAATATAACAATTTTAGCTTTCGACCAATAATATAAGAAATACCTATTAATGTAAAAAACTGTTTGCATCAAGCCGACAGATAAATTACTCAAAATTGACAAGAGTTGCCTGTCAATTAGATAAAGCTAATCTTGGCGGTGCAAACTGCTATCATGCAGTAGAGGTATAAAAATTGGCAACAAAAAAGGTAATATCTATATTATTCAGTGATATTGCTCTAAAAACAGCACTGCTTACTTAGATTAACAACATCAACCGACACCGACTTAAGTAACCACTCTAAAAATAAAGTCCAATATTGGTGCAAAAAAATAGTCTAGATACTCAATCAACCTATATGTATCTTCAAACCCATATTTATAAAAACCTTATTTATACCCAAATAACCTCGAGATGCTTGGTTCAGCGAGAATGACTTGGCTCTCAGACGCGGCAACGATTTGAAGATCTAGTGGTTCTAACAAAAAAGAGGTCAAAGTTAGCTTTACTCATCCTTTTCTTCTGTTCGCTTATCAACATATGGCCAATAATGGTGACCAACGCGAATGAGCAGTGTCGCCGCCGCAAGAATCAGGGCCGCAAGAGATAGCCAAACAACGGGAACTGCATCCAACTCTTTCATACCCAGAGTAATATAACGAGCAATTGCCATCATCGCGATATAGATGGGGTAACGCACCGGAATTTTCCCGTTCATTACAAACTGCCGTACCATCGCCAACACTTCGAGATAAATAAACATCAATAAGATGTCGGTTAACAAAACACGCTTTGCAACAAACACATGGATGAACTCCTCCGCCATGGCATACAAGGTAGCCAAGGTAATGGCGACTAATAATATCGCCTCAAAGAAGTGGAAGATTTTTAAGAACGGTCGGCTGAATGATTTCGGTAAATCTGACGCCATAGTCAATTATCCAAACAAAACCAAAGAGATAAGCCTGAGTGTAGCATGTAAGCGCAAAAAGCATACAAAAGAAAAACGCCCCGACTACTTGGCGGAGCGTTGCTTGTTTACATTCGCAGTGGCACGGCTTACGCCACTCGCTGCTTTTTTTCAGCCACACGTTTTTTCTTTCTGTATTTAGGATGCGTAATTGGGATAGCAGAAAGCAGCTTTTTGGTGTATTCGTTTTGTGGGTTAGCGTAGATTTCTTTCGCATTACCCGCTTCTACCACCTTACCAAAGTACATCACCGCGACTTTATCTGAGACATGCTTCACTACCGACAGGTCATGCGAGATAAAAATGATCGCCAGATTCATCTCCTGCTGTAGTTGTAACAACAAGTTGAGAATCTGTGCCTGAACGGAAACGTCCAGGGCCGAAACCGACTCATCACAAATCAGAAGTTTTGGTTTCAGCGCAATCGCACGAGCAATCCCGATACGTTGGCGCTGGCCACCAGAAAACTCGTGCGGATAACGATTTACCGCGGTTTCCGGCAAGCCGACTTTAATCAATAACTCTTTCACCCACTGTTTACGTTCAGCAGGCGTACCTACTTTGTGAATCACAAACGGCTCTTCCAGAATCATACCGATAGTATGACGCTGGTTGAGAGATTCCATTGGGTCCTGAAAAACAATCTGCATGTCTTTTCGCAGAGAGCGCATCTCTCTTACCGACAACTTGGTGATATCTTTGCCTTCGAAAAAGATTTTGCCTTCCGTTGGTTCGTAAAGCTTTAATATCGTCCGGCCCAAGGTACTTTTACCACAGCCTGATTCTCCTACCAGACCCAGCGTTTCCCCTTCACCGACAGACAGGGAAACCCCATCTACCGCTTTAATCGTGTAGCCTTTCTTAAACAGCCCTTTACCAGATACAAAGTGCTGCTTAAGATTTTCAATTCTTAATACTTCTTTTGTCATAACATCCTCTTTTATGACTCACTTACTTTGCACCAGTTAGCTTGCAAACATACTCGCATCTATTGGTTTGATGTCTATCATCTGCTTAGGTTCATTATCTAAGCTTGGCATTAAGCCCATCAAACGCTCTGTGTATGGGTGCTGCGGGTTATCAAACAGTTCAAAAATTTCTGCTTTTTCAACAATACGTCCGCCATACATCACCGCCACGTCATCGCAGACTTCGGCCACTACTCCAAGGTCGTGGGTAATGAAGATCATCGCCATGCCCGTCTCTTCCTGAAGCTCATTCATTAGTTCAAGAATAGACGCCTGTACAGTAACATCCAGCGCCGTTGTCGGTTCATCACAGATCAGAATGTCTGGTTTACAGGCCAGTGCCATTGCGATCATCACACGCTGACGCATACCGCCAGACAGGTTGTGCGGATACTCATTGAGACGCTTTTCTGGCATTGGGATTTTTACTTTATCCAGCATTTCAATTGCATAGGATTCGCGGGATTTCTTATCCAACTCCGGGCGGTGTAGTTCGAGTACTTCACAAATCTGACGGCCGATAGTGTGAACGGGGTTCAACGCGGTCATTGGATCCTGAAAAATGATCGAAATATGGTTACCACGCATCGCGTACATTTGGTCTGCTGGCAGCTCCACCAGATTGGTTCCGCGGTAATTCACTTCACCCTTCACAATATTGCCGTACGGTTTAGGTAGCAGTGCCATAATGGCCATTGAAGTGACACTTTTTCCACTGCCCGACTCTCCGACTAAACCCAGCGTACGCCCGGCCCGAACATCAAAGTTAACGCCGTGCAGTACTTTTACTGGCCCATCGTCGGTTATGAACTCTACTTCGAGGTCTTTAACACTTAAGATTACATCGTTTTCCATAACACCTCCTTACAGCTTATAGGTGTCGTCGATTTCAATTACAGGTTCGAATGCCTTACCTGATTTCATCGCTTGTTGAGTTTCTTTTTTCACATCACTGTCGATCCAGTATGTGCCATCGCCAATAACGCCATCACTGTAAAGTGCTTCTGTCATACGGTTCATCGGTTTTTCTGGTAACTTGAGCCAGCGCCAGTGACCGTAACGAACGTAAGGCACCATATAGCCAGAAATGATCACGTGTGCATCGATGATATCGCGTTGAATTTCGTGTCCGAGCTGAACCTTTTTATCCATATCTAAGTTGAAACGGTACTCCATGATTTTTTCATCCAGCTCAGGTGTGCTGTAGTTGGTGAAGGAGTTCGTTTGCGGTTTATTGGCATTCACCGAGTGGAAGTACTCCCAATACGTCGGAATCTCTGAGGTACTCATGGTTAAGAACGCCAGATCGTGCTTTTTCTCGCGCACGTACTTGAACATCGAAGAACCATCAACCAGCTTCAACTCAATGTCCAGCCCAGCCAACTTAGCCTGCTCTTTGAGGTAAGCAATACGCGGGGTATGCACAGGTGTACCGTAGGTCAACTCAAAGCTCAGACGCTGACCTTGAGAGTTAACCCGAATACCGTCGGCACCGATCGAATCAAAACCTGCCGCTTCAAATGCGGCTATTGCTCTATCCACATCAAAGGCAGGCGCTTTGGCATCTGGAAGAGAGTATTTACCATGACCAAAACCCATTGGGTTCGGCTTACGTGAGTAGTCACCGCGCAAGACATTTTCGATCATGCCATCGAAATCCGTCGCGTAGGTGACGCCTTTACGCACATTAAGATCATTCAATAACGGTTGCGCCGCGTTGATCCAAAGGCCACCAGCACCAACCGGGTATTGGTTGTAACCCCAGAACTTTTCAATGTAGCCTTTCTGATACGGTTCCGAGTTAGATTTGTCATGCCACAGACTTGGTAGTATTAAAGCAAAAGCATCGAGATTACCTTTCTCAAAGTGCTTCATTGCAATGTCATTATCGCGAATGACCGTGATACGAATTTTGTCGACGTTGTAGCGGTTTTGATAGTACTTATTCGTGTAGCCCCACCAGTCCTTACCAACGTGTTTGAAGGTGACGCTTTTGCCTTTCTTGATATCGTCTAAGTAGTACGCGCTTGTGGTTGGTTCACTCTTAAAGTTGTAGTAACGAACAAAGTTGTCATGAATGCCATCGCCGTTTTCATCTTTAGCCGGATTGGCATAGAAGTGCGCTGGGCGTGGGCGCAATGCTCCCATTCTCAGCATCAGTTCTTCTTGGTTAAACTCTTTGGCCGCAACAACGGAAAACGTGTGATCATCGTACTTAACGACGTCCGCTACCGTTTTGTTGTAATAATCGTTGTACCAGGGTTCCAGAATATCTTTTGAACGGTAGAACTTAAGCATGAAGACAAAGTCGTCTGCGGTGACGGGTTTGCCATCCGACCATTTCGCTTCTGGGTTGAGTCTGAAATAAACCGTCTTATTGTCCCCCGCCAACGCCCACTCATTGGCCAACTCAGGAATGAATTGCAAAGTATCCGGATGACGCACCACCAACCCTGGGGTGTCATCCAGCAAGAAAGCTCGCAGTCCTGCATTTGCATCTGGTCCCACGCTGCGTAGCGTCTGGGGAAAGCTCGACATGTAGGTGCGATAAGTACCGCCACGCTTAGCTTCCGGAGAACCATATTGAGGCTCATCCCAGTTTGTTTGCCATTCTAAGTCAGTCGGGAGCGTCGCGGACATCGCACCGAAACTCAGGGCGGCCAACGTAGACGCTAAAAGTAATCTATTCATAAAACTTCCCTTTTTTATGTTTTGTTCACTCACTTAAACATAGCGTGTGAATTTTTTCGGGTCGAAAGCCGCTCGGATCGCTTCACCAATGAAGGTCACCATCACCAGTACCAATACAATTGAAGTCACTACTGACGAAACAATCCATGGCGAGTCTAAGTTCGACTTACCTTGCTGCAGTAGTTCACCCCAGCTCGGTGTCGGTGGCATCAGACCTAGGCCTAAATAGTCTAACGCAGTAAGTGCGGTAATGTTGGCCGCGATCGTAAATGGTGCCAGTGTGACAATCATAACCATAGTATTAGGAAGAATATGATTAAACAGAATTCGGGCCGTTGACGCACCTAACGCACGCGCTGCCATGACGTATTCACGAGCCGCTTCCTTATAGGTCATAGTTCTCATGTACCAGGTCATGCCCATCCAGGTGAACAGAACGTTGATAGCGACAAAAAGCGCAAAGGTGGGCTGAACGATCGAAACCAGAATCATAATCACGTAAAGGAATGGCACCATCGACCAAACTTCTATCAATCGCTGGACGAACAAATCGAACTTTCCGCCCCAGAAACCCATCGCACAACCTACTGCGGTACCAATGGCGTACGAGATAGCCATGGTCAACAAAGCAAAACCCATCGCGGTCCTAAAGCCGTAAACCAGTCGAGCTAAAATATCCCGACCAATAACGTCGGTGCCCAAGTAGTGCTTATTCTCAGCGCTTGGAGCCGTTGGCGGGAAATCACCACTAAAGTCCTGCTCATACGGGTTCCAGGGCACGATAGGTAGAATGACAAAATTATCGCCACCTTGTGCTTCAAACACTTTTTGCAGAACGCGGTAATCGGCTTCACTTGCTGTATTTTGGCCAAACTCACTGCCAAGGCGAACATCACTCACGACAGGAAAATAGAAATTGCCATCGTATTTAACCACCAGCGCCTTACTGTTGATCAGCAATTCAGCGAACAGAGAGAGGATCAACATGATTGATAACACCACAAACGACCAGTAACCACGCTTGATCTCTTTAAAGTGACGAATTTTCTTTTGAGTTAATGGACTGACTTTAATCATATTACGCTCCAAACTTCACACGTGGGTCGACTAAAGCAACACAGATATCTGAAACAATGTTACCGATCAGCAGCAGTATCGCGTTGATAGCAACGATGCCCATTACCACAGGATAATCACGCTCCATGATGGATTCGTAACCCAAAAGGCCAATACCATCAATGTTAAAAATAACTTCAATCAGGAAGGCCCCGGTCATAAAGAACAACAAAGAGTTACCGAAGTGACTTGCAATGGGAATCAGACTGTTGCGTAAAGCATGCTTACGAACGGCTTTTTTGAAGGGTAGCCCTTTCGCAATTGCGGTACGGATATAATCTGACGACAGGTTTTCCATCAGGTTGTTTTTCATCGTCATCGTCAGCGTGGCAAAGTCACCAATCAGATAACAAATCAATGGCAACACAGCATGCCACATGATGTCTTTTGCTCTTTCGAAGAAGGTTTCATAGTCATCAAAATCATCACCAACAAAGCCCCCCATAGGGAACCACTCGAGGTGATAACTGAACAAGGTGATGAGCAGTACACCCACCACATAGCCTGGTAAGGCATAACCGACAAATATCAATACCGAGGAGGAGGAGTCAAATACAGAGCCATGCTTGAGCGCTTTGTAATAACCCAGTGGGATAGAAATGAAATAACTGATAAAGAACGTCATTCCGCCGTAAAACAACGAAACGGGCAGACGCTCTGCAATCATCTCTGACACTGGTTCGTAGTAACGGGTTGACTCACCAAGATCTAACGTGACCAAACGGCTAAGCCACTCGATGTACGCTTCCATCACAGGCTTGTCCAAGCCATAGAAAGCATTCAACTCTGCAATTTGATCATCAGAAAGCGCGGTATTGCCACCCGCTGACGTCATAGCAGCAGCGCCATCGCCCTGTGATTGCATCTGTGACAACATACGTTCAACAGGGCCACCCGGTACAAAACGAGTGATGGCAAAAATAAGAATGGTAATTCCGAGAAAGGTCGGAATCACTAACGCTAAACGACGTAAAAAGTACGACAGCATATACAACTTGCTCCTTGTCTACTGTCCAATTTAGACCGGTTTAATAGGGAAAGTACCAGCCCCAAATGGTGCATATCTATCTTGCAGAAATTCTAGCTGTTGAACCACGCTCCATGTGTTTCAATCACTTAATTTTTTAAGACTGCAATAATGTCAGCGTCATATTTAGCTTGAATCCACATTGGCTTCAAGTGTTTAAAAACAAAACATGACACACTTCGTCCACTATCAAAAAAACGCATTATTTTGGTAAAAAATGATAAAAAACCACAAAAATAATTCATACAGAATTTCAATCTGGCCAAATTAGAGCCAAAACCCTACATAAAAATGCAGAAATTAAGAATAATAAGACATTTATAACCTAAGCATATTGACTCAAAATTGCGAGTGAGCCCTTTGATAGCAATGGGTATCATATTTTGATACCACTTAACGTGCTAGAGCCAACTTGATTAGCATTTCATATAAAACTCGTGTCAGAATTATTCACTGGAAAAATACAATTTTTCAGATTCTATTACCCACTGAAAAAGCATACACAACATAACCCATTAAAGTTTACAAGAAAGACAAAATACGGTGTTTTACCGAGGTTTAATGTCATTAATTCACGCTTGCTTGGATATTTATCCTGCAATTCATAATTACTTCAGATTTTTACATCTTTTTTACATTTGACCATCCTAGTTTACGACTGGTTTGACTTCCTTTTTTGTCCTCGGTTATACATTGGCCGCACGTTAACGAAACATTAACGTCACATTTGGTCGTTTTACGATCAGATACAGGAAATAATAATAAATTGGAGCAACAAGGATGTATAAAAACACAACAGCTTTATCTGTTGCGATCAGTCTTGCTTTAGGTACGGCGACGGCATTCGCACCTGTAGCAGCTCAGGCAGAAGAGCAGCAAGTTGAAAAACTTCAAAAGATGAAAGTGACTGGTTCGCGCCTTACGCGCGCATCAATGGAAGGAAGTACTCCGATAGCAGTGATCGGCAGAGCAGAAATCGAACGTGCTGGTGACATATCGATTGCAGACGTTCTACGTAAATCTTCATTCAACTCATTTGGTTCTTACAGTGAAAGCTCTGGTAGCTCATGGCAAAGTCAGGCAACCGTCTCTCTACGTGGTTTAGGCGCTTCACGAACTCTGGTTTTGGTTAACGGTAAACGTCTACCTGGTTCAGCAACCATGGGTGGCGGCGCCGCGAACATCAACGCGATCCCATCTGCGATTGTTGAACGTGTTGAAGTGATGGCCGACGGTGGCTCAGCGGTATACGGTTCTGATGCAGTTGCTGGTGTGGTCAACATCATCCTGAAAGAAGAGTTTGATGGCATTAACGTGACGGTTGGTTCAGGAATCCCAAGCCAAGAAGGCGGTGACGAAGGAAACGTTGCGCTTGTAATGGGTACCAGTGGCGAAAAAGGCAACATCATGTTCTCGTTTGAGCATGACAGCAAAGATGAAATCTACCAACGCGATCGCGATTACCTAAGCTCGACCAATACTGGCGCAGCCAACTACTTCGATATGTCTGGTGTTAGTATCTACGGCCGTAACGTGTACCATGACGGCGAATTAAAAGCGCTAAACGGTTACAACACTGACGCATCATGTACATCAAAAGGCTTTGTTGGCCTAACCAACTACCCAGGTCTGGGTGACATTTGTGGTTACGACTACACGGGTGAAGCCGCTCAAACAGCCTCTCTAGAACGTAACACAGTATTCGTTAACGGTAATATCTTCCTGACTGATGAAACAACGTTTAATTCACAATTGCTGTTGAACCGTAACGAAAGTTTTGGTCGTTTCGCACCAGCTGCAGGTTATTTTGAAGTAGACCCTACTACCGATGGCGGTGCGGACTTCTTCGCGGAAAACGGATTAGATCCGACCAAAGGCCCTGCGGAAGTTTACTATCGTTTCAACAACGTCGGTACGCGTGATAATACTGTTAAAGATTTTCAGGCTGACTTCAAGGCAGGCTTGGATGGCACGCTTTACACCGATACGTTCGGCGACGTAATTTGGGAAGCCGGCTACCATATGAACTACTCTAACGGTAGCGAAACAGGCACCGGCTATGTCTTCGGTTCAGCCGCATCACAACTTGTAGAATCAGGTCAGTTTGTAGACGGTGAGTTCAGCGCAGACGCGACAGATCAGCTTTCTGCGGGAACTGGCCGTGAAACAGAAATGGAAATGCACCAGTTCTCTGGTGGTCTTCAGTTTGACCTCGCACAGGTGGGTGACGTAACGATTCCACTTTATCTTGGTGCCGAGTTCACGACTTACGATTACTCCGATATCTATGACCCACAAAGTGAAGCGGGTAACATCATCGGTAGTGCGGGTAACTCTGCTGGCGGTGATCGCGAAACATACGCATTTTATGCGGAGTCTTTGATCGCATTTACTGATGAGTTGGAAATGAACCTGGCGGCGCGTTACGACCATTACAGCGACTTCGGTGATGAGATCTCGCCAAAAGTTTCTTTCCGTTACCAACCTCTTGATAACCTGATGTTCCGTGCTGGTGCTGGCATGGGCTTCCGCGCTCCAACGCTATCTGACCTTTACGCCGCTGACAGCTACTCGTCAGACTTTGCAAAAGACTACAGCTACTGTTCAGCCAATGGCATTGCCTATGCAGACTGTCCAGAGACTCAATACGATGTGACTCGTACTGCCAACGAAGACCTGGAAGCAGAGACATCAGTATCATTTAACTTCGGTGTGAGTTACTCGCCAATCGAAGATCTAGACGTAACAGTGGATTACTACAACATCAGCATTGATGACATGATCACACTGAATACTCTGCAAAGTATGATCGACGAAGAGCGTAGCTCAGGCGTTTCAAACCCGAACATCATTCGTGATGCAAATGGCCGTATCATTGAAGCAACAGCAGGTCTGCAGAACCTGGGGACACTAGACACTTCTGGTATCGACCTGAAACTGGGCTACCGCTACGACTTCGATTACGCGACTGTTCGTTACGACTTTATGGGTAGTTACGTACTTGACTTCAGCACACCTGAATATGTTGGTGGTCCAACGAACAACCAGGTAGGCCGTAACGGCATGCCTGAGTACCGCTTCAACTCTGGTGTAGGTGTGAGCTTCCTTGAAGATCATGACATCTATCTATCTGCAGATCACATCGCAGATCAGGCACAAGATGTTGACGACAACTACAAGAAAACTGGCCACATCTCTTCTCAAACTACATGGAACGTTGCATACAACTACCTGGCTCCATGGGATGCAAAATTTACAGCGGGTGTACGTAACCTGACTGACGAAGAACCATCGTTTGAGTCTGATGGCGTGACCTACGACGACGAGCTTTACAGTATTCAAGGCCGTGTTTACTTCTTGAAATATTCTCAAAACTTTTAATTAAGACCTTTGGCGCAGGAGGATTTCCTGCGCCCTATTCGACTGACTTAATATCACACTAACAAGGATGCTACTATGACGTTAAAGGAATTTGGCGTAAGTGCGTTGACTGCCGCGATCCTGTCGGTAAGTGGTGCAGCAATGGCCGCTGACTCAGGAACCGTAGTCTCTAATCAAGCACAAACCACGAAGTCTTCCCAGGCTTCACAACAAAAAATCGACAACTATGCTGAAAGCACTGAAGGCATGTTGGCAGAATACAAAGGCTTACTTCGTCAAATCGACAGCATGAAAGTCTACAACGAGCAAATTAACCGTATGGTTCAATCTCAACAAGGTGAGTTGGATTCATTAAACAGTCAGATTGCTCAAATCGATCAAACGGCAACCGAAGTTGTCCCTTTAACACTAAAAATGATCGATGCACTAGACGAATTCGTGACGCTCGACTTGCCGTTCCAAAAAGAAGAACGTAATAAACGCGTTCAAGAATTACGTCGCCTGATGGACCGTGCAGACGTAACGACTTCAGAGAAATTCCGTAAAGTAATGGAAGCTTACCAAATCGAAGAAGGCTTCTCGCGCTCTATCGAATCTTACAAAGCTAGCCTGGACCGTGGCGGCGAAGTTGTGACTTACGACTTCTTGCGTATTGGTCGTACGGCACTTCTATTCCAATCTCCAGATGGCGGTGAAACGGGTATGTGGAACCAACAAACTCGTCAATGGGAAACATTACCTGAAAGCTACCGTATTGCTGTACAGCAAGGTCTGCGCATCGCTAAGAAGCAAGCGCCACCATCGCTGATCAAACTGCCTGTATTTGCTGGGGAGGAATAAGAGATGAAAGGATTCAAAACTCTAGCCGCTGGCCTATTAGCGAGCTTATTTATGGTTTCTGGCGTCCAAGCAGAAACACCACAAACTTTGTCTGAACTACTGAAAAACGTAAAGTCAGAAAGTATTGTTGAATCGAAACAGAACAAAGAACGCGAAGCTATCTTCAAACGCGATCGTGACCAACAAGCCGTGTTGCTACAACAAGCACGCAATGAGCTTGCCTCACAACAAGCACTGGGTGATCAACTAAAAGCGACGTTCGACGAAAACGACAAACAACTGACTGAATTAACCGAAACCTTACGTGTTCGCTCCGGTACCTTGGGCGAAATGTTTGGTGTAGTTCGTCAATACGCAGGCGAATTTAAAGGTCTGTTTGCCGCTTCGCAAAATGCCGTTCAGTTCCCAGAGCGTGATGCCCTGCTGACGAAACTGGCAGAAAGTAAAGAATTACCATCCACTCAAGAGCTGGAAGCATTCTGGCACACCATCCTGCAACAAGTTGTCGTATCTGGTGATACATCAACAACACAAGCAACCGTTGTTTACGGAGAAGGTAAAGAAGCCGTTCGCGACGTAACGCTAGTTGGTGAGTTCAACGCAATTGCAGATGGCAAATACGTTATTTACGTACCACAAACTGGCAAGTTCGAAGAACTATCTCGCCAGCCAAGCAAGAACATCACAAGCCAAGTGGCTGGTTTTGAGTCAGCAACAGGCACTTACGAGCCACTGTTCCTTGACCCTTCTCGTGGTGTAATCCTGTCGCTGCTTGTACAAAGCCCGACTGTTCAGGAACGTATTGACCAAGGTGGTATCGTTGGTTACGTCATCCTGGCAATGGGTGCTGTCGGTGTCATCATTGCACTGTTCTGCTTCCTACGCCTTCAGGTTATCGGTGGCAAAATGCGTAAACAGGCGAAGTCTGACACGGTTATTCCTGGCAACCCACTGGGTGAAGTTATCCAGGCTTACCAAGAACATAAAGGCGACAACCTTGAAGATCTTGAAGCGAAACTGGACGAAATCATCCTACGCAACGCGCCAAGCATCGAACGCTTTGTTAGCTCAATCAAACTGTTTGCTTCAGTTGCACCGCTACTAGGTCTATTGGGTACAGTAATGGGTATGATCGGTACCTTCCAGGCTATCACGCTATTTGGTACTGGCGATCCGAAACTGATGGCTGGCGGTATTTCTGAAGCATTGGTAACCACCATGCTAGGTCTGGTTGTCGCTATTCCTCTGCTGTTCCTTTACACCATCGTACACAGTAAAGGTCGTCGTTTGGTTCAAACTCTTGAAGAACAGAGTGCAGGTTTCATCGCTCGCTATCAGGAAAAACTACATAAAGCCGAAAGCTAAGGAGGCATTATGTGGTGGTTAGTTGGAGAACTTGAATCAATTAGGCGCTTCTTGGGAATGGGTGGCGATGTACTCGTCGCCATCTTTATCCTCAGCTTTATGTTGTGGGCAGTGCTGCTAGAACGCTGGTTCTACTTTGCCGCCGTCGCTCCGAGAGCCGCGAAAAAAGCCGTGACGCTTTGGAGTGAGCGTTCAGAACATCAAAGCTGGAACGCAAAGATGATCCGACAAGAAATCGTTTCTCGTCAGGATATTGAGAATAAAAAGGGTCTGCCAATCGTGAAAGTATTGATTGCGCTTTGTCCCCTACTCGGTCTGCTCGGCACCGTTGTCGGCATGATCCAGGTATTCGACATCTTAGCGGTAACAGGAACAGGAAGCCCTCGAGCAATGGCCTCGGGGATCTCAAAGGCAACAATCCCAACGTTAGCCGGGATGGTGGCTTCTCTGTCAGGACTGTTCTTTAGTTCACGTCTTGATCATTTAGCCAAAGTCACAACGCAAAAGCTGGAAGATAAGCTTAAGCATATTGCCTGAGTAAATGGAATTAGAGGTATAGGTCATGAAAAGACGCTATAGCAGTGATAGCAGTGATGAAACCGCTATCGATATGACACCGATGCTCGACATCGTATTCATCATGTTGATCTTCTTTATCGTAACAACATCGTTCGTTAAAGAAGCTGGTATTGAAGTAAACCGCCCAACGGCAAGCTCAGCACAAACTGTGAAGAAAGGTAACATCATGGTTGCAGTGGGTGCAGCTGGTGACGTTTGGGTTGATAAACGACGCATTGAAGTCGACGCCGTTCGCGCCAACATCGAGCGTCTTCGCGCAGAAAGCCCTGATGGTGCGGTTGTTATCCAGGCGGATACAGAAGCCAACGCAGGCGTAGTCGTGAAGGTTATGGACCAGATCAAGATGGCAGGTGTAGAAAGCATCTCCATTGCCGCAACCGGTAAGGATTAAGCTTATGCGGTATCTGGCCTCAATTGCACTGGCGCTCATTGTCTCCCTCGGACTGTTCTGGGGGATGGACAAGCTGGTAAACAAAGAGCGCCACGAGCTAGTGTCGAATGATGATCAGCGTATGGTCGACTTCATTCGCATTAAACCAGACGAAAAAGTACAGGAGAAAAAACGCGAACTGCCGAAACCACCACCACCTAAGCGTCCGCCGCCACCGCCAGAAATGAAGGTGACATCGACGGTGAAACCGGTGATGGATCAGGTTCCAATGAACATGCCTAAGCTAGACCTTCCAGTTAACGTAACGGGTGGTTCAGTACTGGGTCACTACACACAAGGTGGCGGTGCTCAGGTTGTTGGCGGCGGAGGTCCGGTTCCTCTGGCCACGTTCCAACCGCAGATGCCTCGTAAAGCGGCACGCTCGGGACTTGAGAAAGGTATCGTACTGGTAGAGTTTACCGTTAACGAACGCGGTGGCGTTGAAGATGTAAGAGTCTTAAAAGAGACACCACGTAAGTTAGGCTTGGGCAGAGCAGCGAAGACAACCGTAGCCAAATGGACCTTCAAACCTAAGATGGTCGAAGGCAAAGCCGTGAGTTCTCGTCTTTCTCAAGAAATTGAGTTCTCTACTAACTAAGGAGTCGCAATCATGAAATCATACACAAAATTGTTGGCTTCTCTGGTGTTCATTGCAGGCGCGTACGGCGCGCCTGCTTTCTCCAGCACTGCTGAGTTGTCTGACCGAACATTCAGAACCGTCAATAAAGTTCAGGAATTGATCGCAACTGAGCAGTATTCAGAAGCCATCTCGAAACTGAACTCGGCATTAAGTAGCACCAGCAAACGTCAATACGATCGTGCGGTACTACTGCAACAAATGGGCTTTTTGTATTCGTTGCAGGACAACTACACGAAAGCGATCAAATACTTTGCTGATGCGCTGAGTTTAAACGCACTGCCAGTGCCTGTTGCACAACAAGTGCGCTACAGCGTGGCGCAACTTTATCTTGCTGAGGGTCAGTTTAAAAAATCTGTCTCGACCATGAATGAATGGTTCAAGATTGCCGAGACGACTGAAGAAAAACCGCAAGCTCATGCCTACATCACGCTGGCGAGTGCTTATATTCAGCTAGAAGATTACAGAAACGCGATTCCGCCGACAAAAAAGGCCATCGCAATGAGTAAAAACCCTAGCGAATCCTGGTACCAGCTGCTGATGTCGGCGCACTATGAGCTGAAGCAGTTCAAGAGCGTTGCCGGTGTTTTGAAGATTTTAACCACCAAGTATCCGCAAAATAAGCGTTACTGGACGCAGCTGTCTGGTATTTACATGGAGTTAAACCAGGAGCGTAATGCCCTTTCTACTCTGGAGATGGCCTATAAACTGGGTCTTCTGCAAGGCGAAAAAGAGTATCTGCGTCTGGTGAACTTTCAGGCTTATCAAGGGGTACCATTCCGAGCAGCAAAAACGCTTCAAACGGCCTTTGACGAAGGTCATGTAGAGCGTAACGCGGAGAACTTAGAAAAGCAGGGAGCCTTCTGGCAACAAGCACAAGAGCTTGGACGTGCAATCGACGTCTACCAACAAGCTTATAACTTGGCTCCAAAGGCGAAAACTCAAATCAAAATCGCTCGTTTGATGATTTTAGACAAGCAATATTCAGAAGCGACGAAGTTTACTCAAAACGCCGCTCCTGATGCCAAGCGCGATCAAAAAGGCGAATTAGCCTACATTCGTGGCATGGCATATTTTGAGCTGAACCAGCCAGACAGCGCTCTTAAAGCAATGCAAAGTGCCGCTCAGTCTCCTGACTTAAAAGCCGTAGCGAACCCTTGGATCAACTTCCTAGAGACTCAAGGCTAAACCAGGTCAATATAATGAAATTAAGTGTGAGTCAGTCGCACGCCTGGGGAAGTGAAAGCTTCCCCTTTTTTCCCTCTATTTATTACATTCTCCACCAGCGTCATTCCGAGGAGCCCTAGCGACATCAGGAATCTGCTTGCAACAAGAATGCAGCTGCTGTAAACACGGTTAGTACAGCACACTCGGGATTTATGAGGAGTTAGCACAGAGAGAAAGATCAACTGGTAACAATATAGAGATCATGATACTCTTCGCCTCCATTTTTCTGGCGGGATTATCACCAGTATCCATCCCTTTGGTGGTTAATTCAACAATGCCAGTGCTATCGTTATAAGACTGTCGCGACTTTCGTCGGCACTTAATCAATCCAATCAATAGTGGAACAGTACAATGGGCAAAGGTACTCTCTATATCGTATCTGCACCTAGCGGCGCAGGTAAATCTAGCTTGATCTCAGCAATGTTGGAGCGTAATCCAACATACGCAATGAAAGTGTCTGTGTCTCACACCACTCGTGATATGCGTCCTGGTGAAGAAAACGGTATCCACTACCACTTTGTCGCCAAAGACGAATTTGAAGCTCTTATTGCGCAAGGTGACTTCCTTGAATACGCTGAAGTGTTTGGTAACTACTATGGTACGTCCCGCGTCTGGATTGAAGAAACGCTAAACAAAGGTATCGACGTATTCCTGGATATCGACTGGCAAGGTGCGCGACAAATTCGTCAACAAATGCCAGAAGCGAAAAGCATCTTCATTCTGCCACCATCAAACGGCGAGTTAGAACGTCGCCTGAACGTGCGTGGCCAAGACAGTGATGAAATCATCGCTAAGCGTATGGCAGAAGCTAAGTCTGAAATTTCGCATTACAATGAATACGATTACGTAATTGTAAACGACGACTTCGATACCGCGCTGGTGGACTTTAAAGCCATTCTTCGCGCAGAAAGATTGAAGGAAGAAAAGCAAGCTGCTAAATATAAAGGTATGCTTGACGCGTTATTAGCAGAGTAACTTCAATATAAGTACACTGTAAAACACCAAGAATTTTGCTTCTTTGCGCCTATTTTTTTGCAGCAAAGAGCAGACAATAAAATCCCCGAGAAAGCCCACGTGCAGTGGCCCGTCTAATTGCTAGTAAATAAAGCAGTTAGGCTGTATACTTTCTCGTCATTCTAATATTTTAGTTAACTATTTGGAGTCCTCATGGCACGCGTAACTGTTCAAGACGCTGTTGAAAAAGTTGGCAACCGTTTCGACCTAGTACTGATTGCGGCTCGCCGCGCTCGTCAAATGCAAACTGGCGGTAAAGATGCACTAGTGCCAGAAGAGAACGATAAGCCAACGGTTATCGCGCTTCGCGAAATCGAAGAAGGTTTAATCACGAAAGAAGTTCTGGACGCTCGTGAACGTCAAGAACAACAAGAGCAAGAAGCGGCAGAGCTAGCGGCAGTAAGCAGCATCGCTCACAACCGTTAATTCTGACTCGAGAATTCAACAACCTCCCGGGCCTATAATTTGTATCTATTCGATAGCCTCAAAGACGTTGCCCAAGAATACCTAACAGAGCCTCAGATTGAGGCTCTGCGTCAATCTTATGTGGTAGCGCGAGATGCCCATGAAGGGCAAACCCGTTCTAGCGGGGAACCGTACATCATCCACCCTGTCGCTGTGTCTCGAATCCTGGCAGAAATGCGTCTGGATATTGAAACGCTCCAAGCCGCTCTATTGCATGACGTCATCGAAGATTGTGATGTCAGCAAAGAGGATCTCGAAGAGCAATTCGGTAACACCGTGGCTGAGCTGGTTGATGGTGTATCTAAACTGGACAAACTCAAATTCCGTGACAGGAAAGAGGCTCAGGCAGAGAACTTTCGTAAGATGGTTCTGGCCATGGTGCAAGACATCCGCGTAATTCTGATCAAACTGGCCGACCGAACGCACAATATGCGTACGCTTGGCGCACTTCGACCAGATAAAAAACGCCGTATCGCCCGTGAAACCCTCGAGATCTATTCACCACTGGCTCACCGTCTTGGTATTCACAATATCAAAACCGAGCTGGAAGAATTAGGTTTTGAAGCGCTCTACCCGAACCGTTATCGCGTTCTTAAAGAAGTAGTCAAAACGGCACGTGGTAATCGTAAAGAGATGATCCAACGCATCCACAGTGAGATCGAAGGCCGCCTGCAAGATGTCGGTCTGAGCTCACGCGTTGTGGGTCGTGAGAAAAACCTGTTCTCTATCTATAACAAGATGAAAACCAAAGAGCAGCGCTTCCACACCATCATGGATATCTACGCATTCCGAGTGGTTGTCGACACCTCTGATACCTGTTATCGAGTGCTGGGTCAGGTGCACAGCTTGTACAAACCACGCCCGGGCCGCATGAAAGATTACATCGCGGTACCAAAAGCGAACGGCTACCAATCCCTGCATACTTCTATGGTCGGCCCTCACGGCGTTCCGGTAGAAGTACAGATCCGTACTGAAGATATGGATCAAATGGCGGATAAAGGTGTTGCTGCGCACTGGTCTTACAAAGACAAAGGCGATAAGTCTGGCACAACTGCGCAAGTAAAAGCTCAACGCTGGATGCAAAGCCTGCTTGAACTGCAGCAAAGCGCGGGTAACTCATTCGAATTCATTGAAAACGTAAAATCAGATCTGTTCCCAGACGAAATTTACGTCTTCACACCAAAAGGCCGTATCGTCGAATTGCCACTTGGCGCGACAGCGGTAGACTTCGCTTATGCGGTGCATACTGACGTCGGTAACTCTTGTGTTGGTGCGCGTGTTGATCGTAACCCTTACCCACTTAGTAAGGCACTGAAAAATGGTCAAACCGTCGAAATCATCAGTGCGCCGGGCGCTCGTCCGAATGCAGCCTGGCTGAACTATGTGGTGACTTCTCGTGCTCGTACCAAGATCCGTCAGGTTCTGAAGACCATGCGTCGTGAAGAATCAATCACGCTTGGGCGTCGCTTGCTGAACCATGCACTTGGTCGCCACTCTATTGACTCGATTTACCCAGAAAACGTCCAGGAAGTCCTGACTGACCTTCGTTTGGAAAGTACCGATGACTTGTTGGCTGCGATTGGTTTGGGTGAGTTAATGAGTATAGTCATTGCCCGTCGTCTGCTTGGTGATACCGAAGAGCTGACCACAACCAGTTCGATTCCAGGCGATTCGAAGAAAAAGCTGCCAATCCGTGGCGCCGAAGGGCTATTGCTGACGTTTGCAAACTGTTGCCACCCGATTCCGGATGATCACATTATTGCGCACGTATCACCGGGTCGTGGTCTGGTTGTTCACCGCGAAACTTGTCCAAACGTTCGTGGTTACCAGAAAGAGCCGGATCGCTACATGGCCGTTGCCTGGTCTGACGATTACGATAAAGAGTTCATCGCCGAGCTCAAAGTCGACATGCTCAACCATCAAGGTGCGCTCGCTGAGCTAACCAACGTGATTTCGAAAACAGGCTCGAACATCCATGGCCTGTCAACGGAAGAGCGAGATGGTCGCCTGTATACCGTCACAGTGCTACTGACCACCAAAGATCGTGTTCACCTAGCTGGTATCATGCGAAAAATCAAAACGATGCCTCAGGCGACTCGAGTCAGACGCAGAAGAAAATAACCTCCATCGCCACCTACCCCACTAGGTGGCGATTTTTTATGTACCTATCACTATGAATCTAGAACGCTACCACCGTATCCACCAAGTCCTGAAAGCACGCCAGACCGACCTAACGTTATGCCTAGAAGAAGTGCACAAACCAAATAACGTCTCAGCCGTGATTCGTACCGCCGACGCAACGGGCTTGCATAAAGTTCACGCCATCTGGCCGGATAAGATGCGTACCTTAAGCCACACCTCTGCTGGCGCCCGTAACTGGGTAGAAGTGGACACTCACGACTCTATCACCAGCGCCGTAACAGAATTAAAAGCACAAGGCATGCAGGTGCTGGTGACTAACCTGTCAGAGACAGCGGTCGACTTCCGTGAAATCGACTACACCAAACCAACGGCGATCATTCTAGGCAGTGAGAAAGTTGGCGCTTCGGAACAAGCGAAACAGCTCGCAGATCAAGACATCATCGTCCCAATGATTGGCATGGTGCAGTCGCTCAATGTCTCTGTCGCAAGTGCGGTGATATTGTATGAAGCCCAGCGACAGCGTGAAGCCGCCGGTATGTACGAGCGTGACGAAAGCGTTCTGCCGAGAGAGACGATTAACCGAATTCTGTTCGAACGTGGTCACCCGGTTCTGGCTAAAGTTGCGAAACGTAAAGGTCTCGCTTATCCGCCACTCGACGATGAGGGTCAAATCATCGCCGATGAGGCATGGTGGAAAGAGATGCAAAAGAAGTAAAAAAGATCCTAGGTTCTAGGATCCTAGGTCCTAGAAAGCGTTGCAGGGAGCACGGTGAAAAATTCAAAATCAGGTATCTGTTGCCTTGGAATACGGAACGCTTCGCTTACGGAATACAGAGAGGTAAATGTGTGCACAATCTGTATTCCGTAATCTGTAATCCAAAACAACAAGCACGAACATCTAATGGAGCACCAACGTCTCAACAAACTCCCCTAGAACCTAGGACCTTTCTTTTACCTAGGACCTCCAAAAACTTTTCCTGTACAAAAACACAGCTCCGTGGTTAACATATTGCAATGTTAACCATTTTTTTGAGCCTTCTATGTCTGCCCAACTGCTATCAGCTGTTCCATTAACTTCCCTTTCTGGGGTTGGCGCGAAAGTCGCAGAAAAACTAGCCAAAGTTGGCTTGCATTCGGTTCAGGATTTACTGTTTCACCTGCCACTTCGTTACGAAGATCGTACCCGTATTTATCCTATTGCTAAGCTCCATGCAGGGCTGTGGGCCGCAGTACAAGGCAAGGTGATGGCCGTGGATACCATTTTCGGTAAACGCAAAATGCTCACGGTAAAAATCAGTGATGGTAACGGCACTATTACGCTGCGTTTTTTCAATTTTACCGCCGCCATGAAGAACAACTTTTCTCAAGGTAAGTTAGTACACGCTTACGGGGAAATAAAACGTGGTGGAATGGGTTTAGAAATCGTCCACCCAGATTACAAGTTCTACATCAGCGAACAAAAGCCAGATGTAGAACAAAGCCTGACGCCCGTTTATCCCACTACAGATGGCCTAAGACAAATCACCCTGCGTAACCTGAGCGAACAGGCATTAGCGTTATTGGATAAAGCCGCCGTACAAGAGTTACTGCCAGCGGGTTTATACGATCACCAAATCACCATGTCTCAGGCGCTGCACACCATTCACCGACCGCCCCCAACGATCAACTTAGATGAATTTGATGAAGGTAAGCATCCGGCACAAATTCGTCTGATCATGGAAGAACTGCTGGCTCAGAACTTATCTATGCTGGCGGTGCGCAGTAAAGGACAGCAAGATATTGCTTTGCCACTTGCTCCTTGTGAAAAACTGAAGAACCAACTGCTGGCACAACTGCCGTTCTCACCAACCAACGCTCAGACACGAGTCGTAAAAGAGATTGAAGCCGATCTGGAGAAGCCTCACCCGATGATGCGCCTTGTTCAGGGCGATGTCGGCTCAGGGAAAACCCTCGTCGCGGCACTTGCTGCGGTTCGCGCTATCGAGCACGGTTATCAGGTCGCACTAATGGCACCGACTGAGCTTCTGGCCGAACAGCATGCCATCAACTTTGCCAACTGGCTTGAATCAATGGGAATCCAAGTGGGCTGGCTGGCGGGTAAATTAAAGGGGAAAGCCAAAGAAGCCGAGCTTGCACGCATTGCCAGTGGTGAGGCGCAAATGGTAGTGGGTACTCACGCGCTCTTCCAGGAACATGTTGAATTCAATCATCTGGCACTGGTGATTATTGATGAACAGCACCGCTTTGGCGTCCACCAGCGCTTAGAGTTACGTGAGAAAGGGGCCAAGCAAGGCGCTTACCCACATCAGCTCATCATGACCGCTACCCCTATCCCGCGCACCCTGGCGATGACCGCTTACGCCGATTTAGAAACCTCAGTAATTGACGAATTACCGCCGGGCCGAACTCCGATTCAAACCGTCGCGATTCCCGATACCAAGCGCGACGACATCGTAGAACGAGTTCGCCATGCCTGTCTCAACGAAGGTAAGCAAGCCTACTGGGTGTGTACACTGATTGATGAGTCTGAGGTATTGGAGGCACAAGCTGCCGCTGATACTGCTGAAGAACTGCAACGCAAGCTACCTGATGTAAAAATTGGTTTGGTTCATGGCCGTATGAAGCCAGCGGAAAAACAAGCGGTGATGCAGGATTTTAAAGACAACAAACTGCACCTACTTGTCGCAACAACCGTGATAGAAGTTGGTGTTGACGTACCCAACTCAAGCCTGATGATCATCGAAAACCCGGAGAGACTCGGTTTAGCTCAGCTCCACCAGCTAAGAGGCCGTGTTGGACGAGGCTCAGTCGCTAGTCATTGTGTTCTGCTCTATCATTCACCGCTATCAAAAACCGCACAAAAGCGCCTCGGCGTTCTGCGTGAAAGCAACGACGGCTTTGTCATTGCGCAGAAAGATTTGGAGATCCGTGGCCCTGGTGAGTTATTAGGTACCAAGCAAACCGGTCTGGCAGATTTTAAAATTGCGGACTTGGTTCGTGATCAGCGCTTAATACCCGAAGTTCAACGCATAGCGCGCCATATCCACGACAATTACCCTACTAATGCCACGGCGATTATCGACCGTTGGTTAGGTGAACGGGATATTTACTCCAAAGCTTAAAATTGTCCGATTAACTGATTATCAACGCCTCATGGCAATCGTTTGCTTTTTAAATAAATCACTCTATAATCGCGCACAAAATTAGGGTATTTACCCAAACCAATCTGAGTTGACACTGATTAACAGCAATCACAGATCAAAACGTCACCTCCTCCCAGTACTCCCATTCAGCGAGCGCTGGGTAATCAATATTGCGACAAGCGAGACAAACCATGACAACTTCAAACCGATCTTCGGAACTGGTCTATCAATTAAATGATCGCCCACCACTACCACAAACGATTTTCGCCGCCATTCAGCACCTTTTAGCGATGTTCGTTGCGGTTATCACCCCTTCGTTGATCATTTGCCAATCCTTAGGCGTACCAGCCGATCAGACAAACACCATTATCAGCATGTCTCTGTTTGCTTCTGGTGTGTCGTCATTTATTCAGATTCGTACTTTTGGTCCGATAGGCTCTGGCTTATTGTCAGTACAAGGCACCAGCTTTAACTTTTTAGGTCCAATCATTGGTGCTGGCTTGTCATTGAAAGCCGGCGGTGCTGACATTAGCACAATGATGGCCGCCATATTCGGCACGATTCTGGTCGCTTCCTTCGCGGAAATTCTGCTGTCTCGAGTGCTTGAGCACGCTCGCCGCATCATCACTCCGCTGGTTTCAGGTATTGTGGTGACTCTGATTGGTCTGACATTGATTCAAGTTGGATTAGTCTCAATGGGTGGTGGCTATGCTGCGATGGGTGATGGCACGTTCGGTAGTCTGGATAAGTTAGCGCTGGCTGGCACGGTACTGGGCCTAATCGTTATTCTGAACCGCTCAAATAACCCTTACATTCGCGTTGCTTCGATTGTCATTGCAATACTGGTTGGCTATATCATGGCCTACTTTATGGGCATGGTGGACACATCACAGCTAAGTGAGACCAACCTGGTTGCGCTGCCAATCCCAATGCAATACGGCTTGGCGTTTGACTGGTCGTTGTTTATTCCACTGGTACTAATCTTCTTCATTACTGCGCTGGAAGCGATCGGCGATATTACCGCAACGTCAGAAGTATCCGGCGAGCCAGTTAAAGGCCCGGTTTATATGCAGCGCATCAAAGGTGGCGTGCTGGCGGACGGTTTAAACTCAGCTATCGCAGCGGTCTTTAACAGCTTCCCGAACTCGACGTTCAGCCAAAACAACGGCATCATCATGCTGACAGGCGTCGCAAGCCGTTACGTGGGTTATTTCATCTCCGCTATGCTGGTTTTACTTGGTTTATTCCCTGGTGTTGCGAGCTTTGTGCAGTTGATTCCAGAGCCTGTACTTGGCGGCGCAACCATCGTGATGTTTGGTACGATTGCCGCGGCAGGTGTGCGTATTATCTCTCGTGTTGATCTCGACCGCCGTGCGATTCTGATCATGGCGTTGTCTTTTTCGATGGGCCTTGGTATTGCTCAGAAGCCAGAAATTCTGCAATTCATGCCGGAATTTATTAAGAGCATCTTCTCGACGGGTGTTGCTGCTGGCGGTATCACTGCCATCATCCTAAACCTGCTATTGCCAGAGAAACTGGAAGACGAAGAACCAGAAGTTCAAGAGGTCAAAGAATCCTAGACTGATCAATAGGATGAGAAAAGCCCGATCTCACAACTGAGGCTTAGTGCCGTTCGTTTAACCGCGAACGGCATATTACACTCTCCCGTCTTTCTGAACAGCGACGAAGGAGCATGATTCAGAATCTTCTATCCGATCACTATATCGCCAAAATGATTCCTGTACCTGTTCTGCACGCTGATAGTAGATTCCTAGTCTCGCTACGGCTCGCAGGAATGACCAGCAATTTACTACGATATGGTATTACTTGGTCGGGAAGCTGATTTGTGCGATTAAGCCACCTTCACTACGATTGCGCATCACAACCGAGCCTGAATGCTGGCTGACAATGCGCTTGACGATCGCCAGACCAAGCCCGGTCCCTTCACTGCCTCGTGCCGTATCTCCACGCGTAAACGGTTCAAACAACTTACCGACCTGATCCGGTTCAATACCGGGGCCATTGTCTTCCACTGTGACCCAAACCAGTTGGTTATCTGCGGTCATACCCGTCGATACTTTGACCCAGCCATTGCCATAGCGAACCGCGTTGACCACTAGGTTCGTCACAGCACGTTTTATCGCAATCGAATTGCCCAAAGCAGGTTTGATGGACGCTTCAATCCGTGTCTCAATTTCCTGTTCTTCACTGCCTTCTGCGCCCGCAACATCACAGACAATGTCGTTCAGGTATACGGCCTCAAACGTCTGGTTGTTCACTGGCTTGAGGTAGTCCATAAATTGGCTGATGATTTCATTGCACTCTTCCGTATCGCTGATGATGCCTTCCGCTAGATAGCTTTCTTCAGGTGACATCATTTCTGTCGCCAGACGAATTCGAGTTAGAGGTGTACGTAAATCGTGGCTGATCCCCGCCATCAACAAGGCGCGATCTTCTTCCAGCTCCTGAATACCTTTCGACATCTGATTAAAAGCACGGGTCACCGCGCGAATTTCTAACGCGCCTTTCTCTGGTATCGGTGGCGGTATCTCACCTCGTCCAACCCCCTTGGCGGCTCTTTCTAACGCCAGTAACGGTCGGTTTTGAAAACGAATAAATAACCAGCCACCAGCGATAATCAGCAATGCCATAATCAGGCTGTTACGAAATAGCGGCGCAAAATCCTCTTCTTGCAGCTCTGAGAGCGGGATACGAATAAGCGAGTTGGGCAGCTTGTCGATGTGCATCCACAAGATGTAGCTCTCCTCGCCCAACATCAAACGCACTTCAGTCGGGGAGTCCAGTTCTTGAGTCATTTCTTCCGACATCAATTCAATCGACATCGCATGATTAAACTCGTCCGCTCTTTCACTATCAATACTGTGAACCGTTACACCCAGCCTTTCTAATAACTGACGCCTTATTGGTGCCTCATACTGAAGCTCTCCGTCGGCATCAAGTACCAGATTGAGCTCATGAGCGAGAATTTTATTGAACTGCTGCAGGCTCGGCATCAACGCATAATTAAAAACAGCGTAATAAGAGAAAACTTGGCTAGCGAGAAGCAAAGAAATGAACAGCAGAATAGATTGAGTGAGAGAGCTTCGGATTCGCATGGACAGTTCCTGGTGATCCTAACAGAGTGTTGCTAAAAGAATGTGCCTAATCACAATTTTCCGCCCTCATACAGGAGATGCAAGAGGACGGAATGTACAGACAAATATCGGAGTGCAGTTACGCCAATTATACTTCTTTGCCGTCTGGGACAAATACGTAACCTAAGCCCCATACTGTCTGAATGTAGCGTGGTTTACTCGGATCATCTTCCAACATACGACGAAGACGAGAAATTTGTACATCAATAGATCGTTCCATCGCCGAATATTCACGACCACGGGCCATATTCATCAGCTTGTCACGCGACATTGGCTCACGCGCATTGGTGACTAAGGCTTTTAATACGGCAAACTCACCGGATGTTAACGGCATCGCTTCTTCGCCACGGAACATTTCACGCGTTCCTAGGTTTAAACGGAATTCACCAAACTCAACCACTTTTTCTTCCGTGCTTGGCGCACCCGGCAGTTCGATGGTTTGACGGCGCAATACCGCTTTAATGCGAGCCAGCAACTCACGCGGGTTAAATGGTTTTGGCAGATAATCGTCTGCCCCGACTTCTAAGCCAACAATACGATCAACTTCGTCACCTTTTGCGGTCAGCATCAGGATAGGTAACATGTTGTTCGCGTTACGTAAGCGGCGACAGATAGATAAACCGTCTTCACCTGGCAACATCAAATCGAGCACCATTAAGTGAAAGTTTTCACGCGTCAGTAAGCGATCCATTTGTTCGCCATTGGCAACGCTACGAACCTGAAAACCTTGCTCAGAAAGGTAACGCTCCAATAGAGCACGTAAACGAGCATCGTCATCAACCACTAAAATTTTATGATTTTCCTGCATTGAAACATCCTTTCAGAAGCATGTATTGTCGAAAATGTATCACTGTTTTTTCAAACGTGCTTGAGCAAATTGTTACTCTTTTTATCTTAGCCGCTCTTTTGACACATTATTTCGAAGATACAGTGCCGATATTGAGCGAAGTGATTGCTCAGATTGGTAAAAAACACGGCGTATTAAAAGTAATCCACTCGTTGACCTGCGAGCAATAAATACCAGCCGATCGTCTTCCTGAACAGCGACGAAGGAGCGTGATTCAGGATCTTCTATCCGGGCACTTTGCTATCAAAAAATATTTCTATATCTTCTCAGCACACTGATATCAGATTCCTAGTCTCGTTAGAACTTGCTGGAATGACCCGAGAAGCGTCGTTAAGCGAATGGCATTTATCTATCTAAGGGAATTACTCGTTCAGTTCCCACTCAGTTTCGCTACTGGCTTGCAATTTTTCTTTTTGAGTACTTTTTTCAATTTCTGCATGTAATTTCTGGCGTTGCTCCTCTCGAATACACTCACTTTGTACCGAAGCTAACGCACGTTCGAGGCCTTCAATATGCTGCTCTTTACCTTGCACTTTGGCGTATTCAAGCTGCTGCTCGACAGCAAACTCTTTTGCTTCACACCCTTTTAGTTCTTGTTGGGAAAACGCAGAAAATGAACATCCTACGGTTAATACGGTACCACTAATCACTGCTCTCATCATTTATGTGCTCCTATAAAAACGCTCAATGTCTTTCGTCTCAGGATGAATGAGGATGTCGGTTAAACATGGTCGGAACATTCGCTCACTGACCAGCCACTCTAACTAGGGTTTGTCGCATCGGGGCTGGATAGGTTGTACTCAATCGAGTTAATAAACCACTCTTTATCTCCATCGGGCGTCCTGACCGTAAACTCTTCATCGACTTGTTTTTTTAGCATCGCGCGTGCCATGGGTGAGTCGATAGAGATATAGCCTTTAGCATCGCCATAGATCTCTTCCGGCCCGACAATACGAAACTTCTTCACCTCACCCGCTTCATTTTCGATCTCGACCCAAGCTCCGAAGAAGACCTTGCCTTCTTGTTGAGGTGAGTAATCCACGATGGTCACTTCAGGTAAAAACTTTCTGAGAAAACGAACGCGACGATCGATTTGACGCAATAATCGTTTATTGAAGGTGTAATCTGCATTTTCAGAGCGATCGCCCAGACTGGCCGCCCAAGTCACTATCTTGGTGATCTCAGGTCGCTTTTCGTTCCAGAGGTAATCGTGCTCTTGTTTGAGTTTGTTATAGCCTTCACGCGTAATCAGCTTAGTTTTCAATTTTTCTCCTTGGGAGACGGGTGATTTTCGTTTGGTTTATGCCCCGGCTCTAATTCTGAGATTATACCAATCACAATACGTAAAACACGGGGCGACGTTGGCGTTCAGCCGACAAATTGACTGAGTTTTTACTTTTTGACATCCGATTTTTTCGTCACGATGTAATTGGTATCACTCGACACCACCACACCATGCTTCAAAAAGTTTTTACCCAAAATCATGCTGTACTTAAAACGCTCTCTGTCCTGAAGGTTGACCTCTATTTTCTTCTCCAGATCGCCCAGTTTCACGTGCATTTTAACCACTGGCCTGACGTTGGTTTTTTCGCCCTTCTTCGCGGTAATGTGCATGACATTGACCACTTCGCGAGTCAGCTGTTTTTTCACGCCATAATCGTTTTCGTAAGTGAAGCTCACCATGTCTTTGCCGTCTTTCTCAAATTGCTTAATATCGGTGGCGCTGATTGAGCTGACATCAGCCCCCGTATCCAGCTTCACCGGGAACAACATCCCTTCCACTTCAGCCACTTCAATATGACCAGCCCGGAATAATGGTTTAGCGTCCAAGAGGTGATCCGCACGCGTATTCAGCAATACACCACCTTCTTCCATATCATGACCAAAGACGAAAAACGGTTGGGTTTCGTCGTTCTCCAACACATCAATGGCAAATTCTATCGACTTCTCTGTATTGCCAAACACAAAATTCCCTTCAACCACAGGGCGCACCATATCGCCCACTTTTAGCTTTTTCACAACAGGTTTGGTGATTTTTTCTTCTTTGCCCTGTTCATTGGTTAAGTAATAGGTCGCTACCTCATCTTTACCTTGTTCGCTCAGCTCAAAGCCATGCACGCGAAGAAGCGGAGTTTTGACGGTAAACGTTGGGTAGGCTGGTACGGAGTAACCATCGATAACGAGTGTCTCCTCAGGAGAAACCACCAGAGGTTTGGCTTTCAGAGCACTCTTAAAGGTCTTCTCAACACCACCAAGCAGGTTTTCTTTATCGGTATCGACTACAAAGTGCTGGCTAACCACATCGTTACCTAAGCGAAGCTGCGAGCTAAAATTGCTGCGATCACGCAAATACACCAACCAGTGCTGAGTTTCGCTTTCCGACACTTTCACAGGTAAATACACCAGTGGTCGCTCACCTTTGGTCGTTTTAAGCATACGAATCAGCGGTAGTGTCATCGGGTGTCGCTTACCGCTTTCACCCTCCAAGATGAAGGATACTAGCTTAGCCTTCTTATCTACTTTGATGTCCAGAGCATGCGCATTGGTGTAGCGACTGCGGGTCGAAATACTCACCTTGTAAGGAATACCTTCAACAGAGACAAGCTCTTGCTTACCAATCATTTTGGCCTTGGGTTGCTGCTGCAGGTAGTCATATCCGGCAAACACCCACGCATTATCTTTCAGATAGGTTTTACCAATCAAAATCGGTGCAGAAAACTGCTTACGTGCGGTTAAGTTCACAACGGTATCAACGGTATGACCGGCTATTGTCATCGGCATTTTTACGTTTGGGCGCAATATCGGTTTTGTACTGGTGCGGCTGCGAATCGCACTGATGCGTTCCAGATCATCGGTGATTGTGATCTGTTTACCCGTGTAAGGGTGCTGAATGGTAAAGCTCACTTTGACTTGATACGGCTCGAACGTCCCATCATCCCATTTGGCTTTAGTGCCGCCAAGATCATCGACGATTGCCCAGAGTAACTCGTTATCTTTCAAGTTAGAGAACTCTGGGTTAGAGCTGCTGACATGAATATTCTCGGCATGCATCGACGTGGTATCTGCCCCCGTATCGATCTTGCCCATAAATGGCACATCACTTAACTCTGGAATCTCGCTGTAATAGACACTTTCCACCCGACCTAACACCAGTTTGTTATCGAGTTGGTAGATTGGATCTTGAGTGGTCGCGGAAAGAGATTGCGCCCAGCTAAGCGGTGCAAAAAGTAAGGCACTGGTAAGCGCCAAAGCCAAAGACATTTTTTTCATCATGATTATCCCTATGAGCTAAGGTATGTTCTTTAGTTGATAATCGAGGATATAAGTTCTCAATTTAATTAAAGTTTTGACACAAACCTGACTGATGTCCACCAGCGCCCGGTAAATTTTTGTGTTGCTAATTTAAAACATTGTAAATTCATCGAATGACCCCAATGTTTATATCAATAATGAAACTCAACTGAATAGAAAGAGAATACACGGATGAGCCAAGCTATCTGTCGCATGATTGCTCAAGAGCTAAATGTTCGCTCAGAGCAAGTCAACGCTGCTGTCACCCTAATCGACGACGGGAACACGGTCCCTTTTATCGCGCGTTACCGTAAAGAGGTGACCGGTGGACTTGATGATACCCAACTGCGTACGCTAGACAGTCGCCTGTCATATCTGCGTGAACTGGACGACCGTCGTCAGACCATTCTGAAATCTATCCAGGAGCAAGGTAAGCTGACGTCTGAGCTGGAAAAAGAAATCACTCAGGCAGACAGTAAAACTCGTCTCGAAGATCTTTACCTGCCTTACAAACCTAAACGTCGCACCAAAGGCCAAATAGCAATTGAAGCCGGTTTAGAACCACTCGCTGACGCTCTGTGGAATCATCCACAAACTGAGCCAGAAAGCGAAGCCAGCAAGTACCTTGACGCAGATAAAGGTGTCGCGGATATCAAAGCGGCATTGGATGGCGCACGTGCCATCATTATGGAACGTATCGCCGAAGACGCCAATCTGCTAGAAAAGATTCGTGTACATCTGAACCGCAATGCAGAGCTCGTTGCTCGGGTTGTCGAAGGCAAAGAGAATGAAGGTGAGAAGTTTAAAGACTACTTCAGCCACAATGAGCCTCTCAGCAAAGTGCCATCACACCGCGCTCTTGCGATGCTGCGTGGCCGTAACGAGGGTTTCCTTACCTTGGCAATGAATGCCGACCCAGAACAGGAAGAAGGCGTTCGTCAGTCTTACTGCGAAACCATTATTGCAGACCATTATGGCGTGACCCTGAGCAATGCACCGGCAGATACGTGGCGTAAACAGGTAATCAGCTGGGCATGGCGCATCAAAGTGTCGATGCACATGGAAACCGAGCTGATGGGTGCGATGAAAGAGCGTGCAGAAATCGAAGCGATTGATGTGTTCGCTACCAACCTGAAAGATTTATTAATGGCAGCGCCAGCAGGTCCACGTGCTACGCTAGGTCTGGATCCGGGTCTGCGTACTGGTTCTAAAATCGCTGTGGTTGATTCCACAGGTAAGGTACTGGCAACTGAGACTATCTACCCTCATCCACCGCAAAAACAATACGATAAATCTGCTCAGATTGTGGACCAATTGGTACGCAAGTTTAACGTTGATTTGATCGCGATTGGTAACGGTACGGCTTCTCGCGAGACTGACAGCTTTGTCGCAGACATCATTAAACGCGGCAACCTGAAAGTACAAAAGATCATGGTCAGCGAAGCTGGCGCATCGGTTTACTCAGCATCCGAATTGGCGGCGAAAGAGTTCCCGAATATGGACGTTTCACTGCGTGGCGCTGTTTCTATTGCCCGTCGTTTGCAAGATCCTCTGGCCGAGCTGGTGAAAATCGATCCGAAATCGATCGGTGTGGGTCAATACCAACATGACGTCAGCCAATCGATGCTGGCAAAACGTCTGGACGCAGTGGTAGAAGACTGTGTAAACGCCGTGGGTGTTGACGTCAACACTGCATCGGCTGCTCTATTAACTCGCGTAGCGGGCCTGTCAACGACCATCGCACAGAACATTGTTGATTTTCGGGATGAAAACGGCCGCTTTGACGCGCGCACCACACTGAAAAAAGTGCCTCGCTTAGGGCCAAAAGCCTTTGAACAGTGTGCTGGTTTCCTGCGTATCATGGATGGCAAAAACCCGCTGGACGCCTCTTCGGTTCACCCGGAAGCCTACCCAGTGGTCAAAACCATTGCAGCGAAAAACAGCAAAGACATTAAAGCACTCATCGGTGATACAACGTTCCTGAAAAGCTTGCATGCTGTGGATTATACTGACGACAGCTTTGGTGTTCCAACGGTGACCGACATCATCAAAGAGCTGGATAAACCGGGCCGTGACCCTCGCCCTGAGTTTAAAACCGCGACCTTTGCTGATGGCGTAAATACCGTGGCGGATCTTGAGCCAGGCATGATTCTGGAAGGTGTTGTCTCAAACGTGGCTAACTTTGGTGCATTCGTTGATATCGGTGTCCATCAAGACGGATTGGTACACATCTCAGCACTGACGGATCGCTTTGTCTCTGACCCGCGTGAAGTGGTCAAAGCGGGTGACATCGTCAAAGTAAAAGTGATGGAAGTCGATGTTCAGCGTAAACGTATTGCTCTGTCGATGCGTCTTAACGATGAGCCGGGCCAGGACAATCGCAGCCAGCGTTCTGATGCGCCGCGTCGTAATGATCAGCAACGTCGCCAACCACGTCGTGATAATTCCTCATCAAATAATGCATTAGGAAATAACGCAATGGGTGGCGCTTTTGCCGCGGCTTTTGCCAAGGCGAAAAAGTAAATTCCGTTAAAAACAAAAAAGAAAACGCTCCAGTCAGTTAGCTCTGACTGGAGCGTTTTTATTTGAGTAGAGTGTTGAGTTATTACAATACTGCTATCACGTCTGACGGCGTATGAGGCGCGACCGAATGACCATAATGAAACTTGATCACTTTCCTGCGCCTTTCCATCAATCCTTGATAGATCGCAGCATCCAGAATGCGCTTTGGTAAGCGAAAGCGTATCGTATAGCCTTTGCCCTGTTCTTCACTGTACGACTTGAGCGCAAGTAATCCGAAAAGCCGTTCTAACGTATCGGCTGGTTCTTCAGAGTAACCAGCGTCAACTTCAGGCTCCCCTTCATAACTGGGGTGCTCAGAAGGGTCCCAAGCAGACTGACGTCGCCGTTTGTCATCCCCTTTTACTCGGCGCTCAGCACTGGTTTTGGCCAATGCCGTCGTTGGCGTCACAGGCTCCCGGACTTTGTTATCACGAGCCGCTTGCTCCGTTTGCACATTCACGGACGGGGCGATCAATGGCACACTTACGTTGGTCGGTGACACAATCATTGCGAACCCTCCTCAGAGTCGCCCACTCGTCTATGCCGCTAGCAACTACAGCCTAGCTCAAACCCTATATCGACCACTTTTTAAACAACTTGAGTTTTTTGCCCCACGAACCGTTAGCGGACAGCAAATTCTCGAACTTGAGCACAAAATGCGTCATGTTCGGTCATAAACGGCGCATGAGAAGACTGGCCGAAGATGCTATGCTCAGTGTGTGGCAGCTGTTGATTGAGATCGCTGGCGACTTTAATCGGCACCAGTCCGTCTAGTCGTCCATACAAACGCAACATCGGCATGGTCAGCGACGTAAGCGCATCGCGCAGATCAACATCAGCCAATATGTTTAACCCTACCAGCAGTGAGTCTGGATTCGGCTGAGGGCGAGAGAGCACCGCTTGCTTAAGCAGTTTGACGTCTTTACGCGCGGATGGGCTGCCCATTGCTTGCAGCGCCATAAAACGCTCGATTGTGAGTGAAAAATCTTCCAGCAACTGCTCGGTAAAAGCACTCAAAACCTTAGGTTGAATACCACGCCATGTTTTCTCTGCCGCAAATTTAGGAGAGCTCGCCACAGTGATGAGTTTATTCACGCGCTCTGGTGCATTAAGCGCAATATGAGTCGCCACCAAACCGCCTAATGACCAGCCCAGCCAAACCGCTTTGTCTGGCGCGTCTTTTAGCACCATCTGAGCAATCTGAGCTAAATCTTCGCCATGATGTTCAGCGCTGTGGCCGTATCCTGGAAGGTCAACCACGTGCACCCGAAAACTGGACTGAAGGGACTCGATGGTTTGTTGCCAAACCGCGCCATTCATTCCCCAGCCATGCAGCAACACCAAATCTGGCCCCTGACCAAACGACTGCCAGTGTAAATTCGTGCTCATGCTCTCAATCTCTCCCACTTAACTTATTCCTTACGCTTACATCCCGGCGTTAGTCTGTGAAAAACCTCAGCCTGAATAAGTTGTATGTTATCTCATCACTGGCAAAACATCATGCATCATGTGCTCGGCAGCCAATGCGGCTTGTGCAGGTTGCCTCTGGACACATCGCAACTGCCTAACCCACTTCGCTGGTGTAGCCATTGCTTTCAGTACCTTAATCCAATTAAAAGGTGCCAACAATGTGGTTTGGCTATGCAGGAAACAGAAATAGACGATTCAGTGTGTGGCGAGTGTTTAGCCGACCCGCCTCCCTGGCAACGACTCATCACTCTCGGTGACTATGCGTTTCCTCTGTCTCGCGAGGTTCAACGCTTTAAAGATCATGGCGAGAGTTGGCACGTCGACGCGCTGACTCAGTTGCTTGCCACTCGTATTACCGCGCCCGCTCCGCTTATCACCAGCGTTCCGCTGCATTGGCGACGCTATTTATCGCGCGGATTCAATCAAAGTGATGTGCTCGCCAGACACTTGGCAACCCATCTGGATAGCCATTTTGACCCCAAATTATTTCGTCGAATCAAATACGCAGATTCCCAACGAGGCCATAAAAAATCTAACCGGGAGCAAAATTTACAAGGGGCATTTGTGCTCAATAAGAAGCCGATATTTGAACACGTAGCGATTGTCGATGATGTCGTCACAACGGGCAGTACGGTACGACAATTATGCCAATTACTACTTGAAGTTGGTGTAGAAAGCATCGATATTTACTGCATCTGCAGAACACCTGCTCCTACTTCGCTCTAGATCGCTTTACTATGCCTTATCAGCAAAAAAACTAGATCCATACGCCAACAAGAGTAGAATAGCAGCAGTAACCTACAAATTTACTCGGGTATTGTCGTGTCAAATATTACTATTACAGAAACTGCGCAAACGCATTTCGCTAATCTTCTCGGTCAACAGCCAGAAGGGACTAACATTCGTATTTTCGTTGTAAACCCAGGTACACAAAACGCTGAATGTGGTGTGTCTTACTGCCCACCTGAAGCGGTGGAAGGAACCGACACAGTGCTCCCATACAGCGGCTTTTCAGCATACGTTGATGAGTTGAGCCTGCCATTCCTTGAAGACGCTGAAATCGACTTCGTTACAGACAAAATGGGTTCTCAACTGACGCTAAAAGCGCCAAACGCTAAAATGCGCAAAGTGTCTGATGATGCGCCGCTTGTTGAGCGTGTTGAATACGCTATCCAAACTCAGGTGAACCCACAGCTTGCTGGCCACGGCGGTCACGTAAGTCTGGTGGAGATCACTGATGAAGGTGTGGCTATCGTTGCATTTGGTGGTGGCTGCAATGGTTGTTCAATGGTCGACGTAACACTGAAAGAAGGTATCGAAAAAGAACTACTAAACCAGTTCTCTGGTGAACTAACTGCGGTTCGCGATGCTACAGAACATGATCGTGGTGACCACTCTTACTATTAAGGTAAGTACTGTCATTGAAAATGGGAGACTCAGGTCTCCCGTTTTTGTATCTAGCATTCGCCAGAGCGATAAATTCCAGCTAGCAACTCAGGCAGACTTTTCATATATTAAGAATCTTACGCACCTCGTAAAAACCCAACGACACCAAGGAGCCAGCGCTATGTCGAAAAGGACCCCACCAGAGATTCTCTCTTGTCAGACGGTCGCAAAGTCTAAGCTGTTTGCAGTGGAAGCCCTCGACCTTCGCTTTTCTAATGGAGAACATCGCACTTACGAGCGTATGAAACCGAGTGGCCGAGATGCCGTTATGGTTGTGCCTGTTACCGAACAGGGCGATCTCCTGTTGGTACGCGAGTACGCGGCTGGTACAGAACGGTATGAATTGGGCTTTCCCAAAGGTCTTATCGATCCGGGAGAAACGCCACATCAGGCGGCAGACCGCGAGCTGAAAGAAGAAATCGGTTTTGGCTGTAATCAATTAACCGCTTTAAAACAAGTTATCCTCGCGCCCTCTTACTTTTCGAGCAAAATGACCCTGTTTTTAGGACAGGCGCTATATCCGGAAAAACAAGAGGGTGATGAACCCGAGCCACTGGAAATTGTGCGTTGGCCACTGGCGCAAGCTGAAGAGCTGATCACACACATGGATTTCTGTGAAGCGCGCAGCATCACCGCATTAATGTTAGCGCTGAAACATTTACTCAATACCACTCACAACCAATAACAACAACAGAGCCAAATCATCGTTGTGAGGAAGGACAATCACCTATGCCAATGACAAAAGATTTATCTCACCTGCTCCCTCAAGTTATTGAGATCGCCCGCAGTGCCGGACAGTTGATTCTCGATATCTATCAAAAGAAGCAATACGAAGAATTCACCAAAAGTGATGAAACCCCGGTCACCAGCGCTGATCTTGCCGCACACAAATTCATCATCGAACGTCTGAGCGAACTAACGCCAGATATTCCTGTATTGTCTGAAGAAGACGCTGACATCAGCCTGGAAAAACGTGCCCAATGGCAGCGTTATTGGCTGGTCGACCCTCTCGATGGTACTCAGGAGTTCATTGCACGCAGCGGTGACTTCGCGACAATTATCGCCTTAGTCGACAACAACCAACCGACGATGGGGGTCGTGTATGGCCCTGTTTCCGGTGTCACTTATTATGCCTACAGCGGAAAAGGAGCATGGAAGATTCCAGATATGTCCGAGAGTGTCAGAGTGCACACTCATAAGCACGAGCAGCCTGGACAGAACATTGCAATTGCGATTAGTCGTCGTCAGGACATCAACCGCATCACCAATCGCATGAGCAGCGCCTGGAATTACGAGCTGATCCCACTTGGTTCTGCTGCGTTGAAAGCGTGTTTAGTCGCTGAAGGTGCGGTGGACTGCTATCTCCGCTTGGGGCCAACGGGTGAGTGGGATACGGCCGCAACACAGTGTATTGTTGAAGAGGCGGGAGGTCGCATTCTAAGCACTCAATTAGAACCGCTGTCTTACAATGAACGCGAAACGTTGGAAAACCCTAACTTCATCGTCTTAGGTGATGAAACGCTGCCTTGGAATGAGATTCTTCAGCGTAAAGATTAATTTTCTCCCTGCAACAGAACGAACTTCTACAAGGTCACGAATCTAATTCGTGGCCTTTCTTTTTATCGCCGTACAGCGATCTAGGTATTTAGCCTACTATGATCCAAAAGCTAATCAAGCTGTACAGATTCAAATAAAACAGTTTTAAATCATAAGGTTATTTAGAATTGTGTGGATAGGGCATTTTCTCGTACAGCGATTAAAGGGTTTGGCCTACTATGATCCAAAAACAAAAAGAGCTGCACATTGGCAGCTCTTTTCTCTGTCTGTTTTCGGCTTTGACTTAAAAGCGTCCTTTATAATCAAACTCATATTGTCCCTGTGCGTTTGGCTTGCCGAGCCATTGCAGCTGATCCCCCATCGCTGAAGGGAATTCGGCACCTGGCTTAAACCAGGCTTTCGTCGAGTAACGCTGATTCGGCCTTAACTCAGCCGAAAACGCCGCTGAAACTTGCGGGCTATTTTGTTCGCCGGATGCAGTCAGCACGCTGTCTTTACAGTTCAAATCGGCTACGACCAGACCGAGATCTAAACGCCCTAATGGACTTTGTATACCACTTGCACTCCATACCAGGGTGCCATCACCCGTTCCACACCAAGGAGAAGCATAGGTTGCATGGTGAATGTTGAGTTCCAACTGCCCATCGACACCAACCGGCACAGGTAAGCGCACCTGCTCAACGACTTTTATCGCCGGGACAGAGGCCACTAAGTCTTTTGCGTAGGCATCACCAAACAAACCATAGCCAACTAAGCCACGTCCTCGCACGTCCATATCGCTGCCACGACCAAAACGCACAGCAAATTCTGCTTTACCAGCAAGCAGTGCAGACCATTGGAAATCCCAACTAACTTCACCCAGATTTTGACGTTGCCAGCGCACATTGGATGCCTGACCTTGCCATATTGTGCCCTGGGGCCCCTGGATATCGAGTCCTCTCACCGTAGGACTGTGTTGAAGTACCCAGGATACTGGTAACCCCACCAATAAACTCACTGAGAAGCAGACAATAAAGATGACTGCATAAAGTACAACTCGCTTCACTTTATCCTCGCTTAAACTGCAGGCGGTTCACCTCGATCATGCCCGCCTGTTCGGTTCGATCAATATCTAAAAATTCGACCTCGATACCTTGCTGCTCTTTCAAATAACGTAACCAGTCAACCATTTGGTTAAAGGCTAAAGGCTTGATCCACACCTGAACGCTCTCATTACGCGGCTGTACGCGTATCAACTCAACCTTATAACGACGTGCCGAAGAAGACACTAACTGGTTAAGAGGCTGATTCGAGTAGGTCACACCGCCACTCTTGCGCAGTGCCGTAATGTCGTTCGCTTTGCCTTGCACCCAGGTAAGGAGCTGTTTCTCACTCTGTATTCTTGACTGCGCCAATTCTGCTCGCTGGTTCATCGGTTGTAATATGCCCCAGTAAACGAAACCGAGAATTACAAGGACCCCACATCCCATCACCATACGCTGTTCACGCTGTGAGATGCTGCCCCACCAAGTCTGGACTTGAGAGATTAAATTTTTCATCACCACCTCACAAACGTTTCAATACAAAACTGCCCATCACAACTTTGTCGTTGCGATTAAGCTGGCCTTGCTCAACATTAAACTTTTCTGCGAGCTTCACTCGAGCCTGCTCAAAAGGCTGAAAATCCGAGCTGCGCGCGTGGATTCTGACTTCCCCACGTTGACCATCGTATTTAAAACTGGTGATTAGCAGATCATCAACCTGACCTAGCGTGGCAGGAAGCGCGGCTAACCAGATCAACATGGCTTCATCACCAGAACCACCAGATAAGCGACGCTCTTCATCGGTCATTTGACGTTTAAGGTAGCTGACGGTTGGAATGCGTTTTTTGCCCGGGAACACTTGGCGGAAAATACGTTCACTTTCTTCACGATAAGCCTGAGCCTGAGCCTCATACTTATGTACCATCAGTAACTGTTGAGCGACCATCACCACTAACAAAACACCCGCAGCGATAGCGGTTTTTTGCCATATTTTCCAGTATTTACCCCAAGACGATTTCGGTTTAAATTCTCCAGTGAGTAAGTTGGCTTTGCTCTCAACCACACCTCTGGCTAACAACGCCATCGTCATTTCTTCTGGCTGAGCAATCCACACTTCACTGACGGCAGACACCGGAACCGAACTGTAACAGTCGAGTTTCCAACCTTCATGGCTTTGCAGATAAGATGAGAGATAAAGGTCTAGCCATGAAACATCGACCACCGCGCCTTCGGTTTGAGAATGGCGAATCAGCCACTGTTCACCCATGAGTGCAGCACTGCTGTTCTCATTCACGGGTAGTGCCAACACATCTGGCAAAACACGCTTAATTGTCATTCCCTGACTTGAGAAGCGCTGCAGCACGGTTTGGATCCACGCTCGCTCAACCGCACAGATTTGCGCTTTACCTGACTGCTTGCCTAATACGGTAAAGTGAAGGCTATCGACATCTTGTGCGACTTCGTCTTCCACCAAGTAAGGCAGCATGGTGTCGAACTGACGTTCTGCGCCCGCGGGGATGTCCACTTGAGTGAGCACGACATCGTTACTTGCCAGTAAAGCAAACACCGGACGCTGGTTAGCATAAGGCACTAACTCATCCAGATGTTCCCACCCGGCGATTTCGCCGCTGGCAATCACTTCCTGCTGCTCTGTCGACCACACCACCCAAGGAATGGTACTTTGTTGTTCGCTACTCAGCCGAACGGTCAGAAACTCGCTCACTGATCCCTCCAAAACGACGGCGTACTACCGTCACTGTGTCTCTGTTTGTACTTTGCAAAAGGCTGCGGATACGCACGCGTGAATCATCCACCAGCACTTGTGCATCTAATTCGAAGAAAGCACTATCGACGCCTAAATAAGCTTTGGCTTCCTTCGTGATATTTTCATTTAAGCCCGCTAATTCTGACTCGGCTAAAAACGCTTCGACATTATCCCAGCCATCGAATGGGCGCTTCTCTATCAACTGCACCGCATCACTGTTGCTCAAACCGGGTGAGAACATTGCGACTAAAATTGGTGCTTGTTCAACGTCAATAGTATTCACGTTCAGACGCCAGTCATCACTGGGTAGTGCACAAACTAACGGTGCGATTTTTTGATAGAACTCGCCACTCACCTGATAGACTGAACGTAACTCGGTCTTATCCGCCATCCAGCTATTTGGCGATAAATAAGCAGGACTCATCGCTTCATAAGTACTGTCTTCAACCCCTGTCGTTGAACGAACCACAGAGTCGCTGTCAACGTACTCCCAAGTCGAGTCAGCAATCACTTCCGCTTGATACGGATCCACTTCCGACTCTTCTAGTAAGCGTTGCAGAACCTGAACCAGATAAGGCCTGGCCGTTTGCTGACTGGTCGACTGCACACGGCTCAACACGTTGAGGTTAAAGCACGCTTGCTTATCCACAATCCGTCCGCTGGCCTGACCATAATCAAGCGGGTAGACCTGATCTTTTATTGCCCAAGGCTGGCTCAAGTTGATGGTGTCGGTATCCTTATAGCTTTGCTCAATACCCACTTTTGCCAGCGCTTCGACGCCTAAGCTATACCAATACGCCTGTTGGAAATTGATTTGGTTAGCACCACGCTGAAACTGAGCAAATAATCGCTCAGACATGCTTGCTGCAACCGTGGTCATGATTGCCAGCAACATGAGAACGATAAGTAAAGCGACACCACGCTGACGTTTAGCCATTGTCACTCTCCTCTAACTCAACCAGCTTGCCATCCGGTGTAAGGTAAGTGCGCGTGATTTTGCCGTAGTCCTTTAGCGTCAGTACCACGGATACCGCTTTGGGCAAGGTATCGTTGCTCTCCCAATCACTCTGCCATTTTTCACCATCATAAAAGCGAATATCGAATGCTTCGACTTGCTTCAGTAGTGGCGTAACTATCCCTTCCTGCCCAACGGGTGTATCCGGATAGCGCCACCAGATACGTTGCAGAGTCTCGCCTTTGAGGCGATAACCAACTTTGGTGACTTCACCACGGGGAAACTGCTGTTGCGGGTTGTGCCAACCCAAACGCGCATACATCACCCCTTTGGCATCGGAGTCTAGTAAATAGTCTGACCAAAAAATCAGCTGGCTTGTCGGGTCTTCTCCATCGGTACGAGTGCGACGCAAGGCCATCTGACGAAAGTCATTATCCATCATTACCATCGTACGTTGCAGCTCATTCAAACGCGTAGTACGTTCTTGAGAAAGCAGGTTGCTACGCTGTATCTGTGATACCACCTGATAGGCAGCAACGCTCAAGCTGGCAAAAATCGCAATCGACACCAACACTTCGATAAGTGTAAAACCGTTTTGCTTGTGGTATTTAGTCACGCTATGCATCCTACTGCGCCACATAACTGCGTACCGTCACAAGCGGGCTCGCGTCTTTCGCTGTTGCGACGCTCACATCAAATGCTTTCAGCAATGGCTGTGTGGTAGCGACGGGCGCAACTTTCCAGTACCAAGTGCGTCCAGCCAGTTGCTCAGTGCCATTTTTCGCTTTGAGTTCACTGGTGGCTAACATCACATTCGCCATTTGATTATCCACAACCATTGCTGCAAACATTTTTTCTTCTAAGTAGCTAACCGTATTAATGTGTTGGCTCACAGAGCGAATCACGCTAATGGCCGCTGTCGCAAAAATAGCTAGAGCAACCAGCACCTCTAGCAATGTCATGCCTTTGGAGCGATGACCCGCTACGCTCGGGTGAGTTCGCTTAAAATTGCGCATTCTCATCCTCTTCTGCTTCTTCTCCCGGTGCTAACAACAAAATCTGACCGGACTCTTTACCCACAACACGCCAGCCATCATTCAATGCATCGCCATTTTGGGGAAAGAAAGACAAAGTAAACGGTGTCAGTTCCGCGCTGGAAAACACGAACACTTGTGGCGGCTTACTTTTTTCCTCTTGCTCCTGTTCGGCAAACATATCTTCATCAAACAGCGAGCCTGGCTCAAACAAACGATCATCGTTGTCCCAAGCACCACCACCTAGGTCCAATTGCAACGAGATACCTTCATCCAGAGCGGTTTCACTGGGTATCTGTCTCATTTCTAGTGGTTGCCAGCCCTCAGCGCTCATACTCAGTAATGAATAGGTCGATTGAACGTCATCAACTCGGACACCAAAATCTTTACCGCTCAGTATCGCCTCTTCATTAAGCAGCAGTAAGCGCTGGAAAAAACTTTGTGCATATTGTTTTGAAAGGTCTTTCTGACTGGTAGGCAATGTCGTGACGACCGCTAAGGCGGTCAGAGATAATAAAACCAGCACCAATAGAATTTCTATTAATGTAAACGCTTGATGTTTTCGCATTTGCTTCCTTGGCGCTGGTTTAACGGTCACGATTATTGGTAATCTTGCATATTCCAGTTGCCGATATCCGCAGCTGGACCTTCACCACCCTCTTGACCATCAGCACCCAAGGTAAAGATATCAATCGTGCCATTATCACCCGGGCTCAGGTATTGGTATTCATAACCCCAAGGGTCATTAGGAAGACGCTTAATGTAGCCACCATCACGGTAGTTACGTGGCTCAGGGTTTGACGGTTTGTTCACTAATGCGTCCAAGCCCTGATCGGTGGTTGGATAAACGTTATTATCTAGTTTGTACATATCCAAAGCGTTTTCTAACGCCACAATATCTGTGATCGCTTTTTGTTGGTCTGCCTTTTCTTTGTTGCCAAGTAAGTTTGGTACAACAAAACTTGCCAAAATACCTAAAATCACGACCACTACCATCACTTCTAACAGTGTAAAGCCGCGTTGTTTACTGCGCTTAAAGTTCATTTTTTTCTCCGAAAGTTAGATTGAAGGAACGCCTTTAGTAGACATCCCTTAACCCGAATATTATCCGCTCATTAAGTTATTCATTTCTAGCATTGGCATCAAGGTCGCCATAACGATGAACAGTACTAAACCAGCCATGAGTGCAATCAATACCGGGGTGAAAATGCCCAATGCAATGTTAACGGTTGATTCAAAGTTCTGGTCCTGGTTATCCGCGGCACGAGTAAGCATACTTTCCAGCTCGCCACTTTGCTCACCACTGGCAATCATATGTAGCATCATTGGCGGGAATAAACGGGTTTGATCAAGCGCCCGACGTAAGCTTGCCCCTTCACGCACATTATCCGCAGCCACCATCACCTGCTGTTTTACGTAGCGGTTTGACATTACGTCCACCGCGACACGCATCCCTTCAAGAATAGGGATAGCGCTAGAGGTACAAATCGAAAGTGTACGAGCAAACCTCGCGGTATTAATACCTCTAGAAATCTTACCTAACAGCGGTAAGTTAAGAATTTTTTTATCCCAGGAAAGTCGGAAATCAGGCTTTTGCAAGGCCAGTTTAAGGCCGTAGAAAAACACCACTAAAATGGCAAAAATAATCAGTCCCCACTCCTGAATAAACTCACTGGCAGCCAGAAGAACTTGGGTTGATTGCGGCAGTTCTTGTCCCATCTGAATAATCGGGTCGATGATTTTTGGTACCACTGTGGCGAGTAGAAACGAGACAATAGCAACCGCAAAGACCACCAAAACTACTGGATAAATCATCGCTTGCAGCAATTTAGAGCGCATTTTTTGCCGGTTTTCTACGTAATCCGCCAGACGCTCCAATACTGCATCCAAGTGTCCTGATTTTTCTCCCGCCGCCACCATCGAGCGAAACAGATCATCAAACACATGAGGATAATCCGCCAAGCTATCCGCCAGAGCATAACCTTCGGTCACTTTAGAGCGGACTGCAGCCATCATGGTTCGAATGCGCGGTTTCTCTGCTTGATCAGAAACCGCACGCAAACATTCCTCAAGTGGCATACCCGACTGTACTAGAGTTGAAAGCTGGCGTGTAATCAAAGCTAATTCTGCGGTTTTGATGCCACGCTTAAAACTCACAGAGCCTGACGATTTGACCGCTTTTGCCTTCGCCTCCATCACTTCAATCGGGATCATTCCCTGCTCTTTGAGACGTTGGCGCACCTGACGTGCATTATCGCCTTCTATAGTGCCTTTCTTTTGTTTCCCTTTGCCATCCAGCGCTTTGTACTCAAATGCAGCCATTACGCTTCCTTCGTCACTCGCATCACTTCTTCAAGTGACGTAATACCAAGACGTACCTTGCTTAAACCATCACTACGAATACTTGGCGTATGCGCTCGAACTGCTTTTTCAACCTCTTGCTCACCCGCTTCGCTATGGATCAACTCTTGAACTTTTTCATCGACCATTACCAACTCGTGAATACCTGTTCGACCTCGGTACCCCTTTTGGTTGCACGCTTCACAGCCTACCGCTCGATGCAGAACTAAAGATTCGTGTTCAGCAATACCAAACAGTTTCTTTTGCTCTCTATCCGCCTCATAAGGTTGCTTGCAATCCGGGCAGAGAGTACGAATCAGACGCTGCGCTAACACGCCCAATAGTGACGATGAAATCAAGAATGGTTCAATCCCCATATCACGCAGACGAGTAATAGCACCGACTGCGGTGTTGGTGTGAAGCGTTGACATCACTAAGTGACCAGTCAAGGAGGCTTGCACGGCGATTTGTGCTGTTTCTAAGTCACGGATCTCACCAACCATCACCACATCCGGGTCTTGACGCAATATTGCACGTAGGCCACGAGCAAATGTCATGTCCACTTTAGTGTTGACCTGTGTCTGACCAATACCGTCGATATCAAATTCGATCGGGTCTTCTACCGTCAGGATGTTGCGTTCGTTACTGTTGATTTCTTGCAAGCCAGCATACAAAGTTGTTGATTTACCAGAACCTGTCGGACCGGTAACCAAGATGATGCCGTGTGGGCGCTGAATAAGATGACGGAAATTATCATGTACTGAGCGAGTCATTCCCAAGCTGTGCAGATCAAGGCGCGTGGAATTCTTATCGAGCAGACGCATCACCACACGCTCACCGTGTGAAGATGGCATGGTCGAAACACGCACATCAACGGCGCGACCACCGATACGCAAGGAAATGCGACCATCCTGAGGCACACGTTTTTCTGCAATATCCAGCTTGGCCATGACTTTGACACGGGAAACCAGAAGAGGCGCTAGCTTGCGACTAGGTGTCAGGACTTCACGTAATACGCCATCGACACGGAAACGAATAGAGAGCTTTTTCTCGAACGTTTCAATGTGAATATCCGAAGCCCCTTCTTTGATGGCTTCTCCCAACATTGCGTTAATCAATTTAATGATTGGGGCGTCGTCTTCGGACTCAAGCAAGTCTTCATCATGTGGCAACTCTTCTGCCAGAGAGAAGAAATCATCACTGTCTGCACCGATGTCTTCCATCAGCTGACGCGCTTCAGAAGAATCTCGCTGGTACGCTTCAGTCAGCTTTTTATCGAACGCTTCCTGGTCGATAGGCTGAGGTACGAAGCTCTGTTTAATCACACGACGAACTTCAACCAGAGCCGCCGGATTAAGCGGCTCCACATAATAGAGAATGGGTGGGCGCTCAGGATGTTCCGTCTCCAGCACCAGTTTAAAGCGATTGGCAAAACTGAATGGCAGACGACGCATACTTGGCACTGTGTCTAACATATCAACCATTAGTTCACACTCATCTGATCAAGAAATGCCTGGATCTCAGCGGGATGCTCGCGATCTTGTCCATACTCAGGCATCAATGGAACTTTATCATCCGCCATCAGTTGCAAGCCTTGCTCCGCTTTATACAATTGCTCTGCACGAATGAAGTTGTACTTACGCTGAGTAATACCATCTGCCGTCATGCCATCACGGATAATGGTTGGCTTAATGAACACCATCAGGTTACGCTTTTGTGTTTCCGTACTGGTTGACTTAAACAAGTGACCAAGAACTGGTATATCACCCAGTAGAGGAACTTTTGCCACACTCTCCAGTGCGCGCTCATCCACCAAGCCACCCAGCACGAGCATCTGACCATCCTGAACCATGACTGACGTGTTTAGCTGACGCTTGGCAAAGCGAACATCGACCGCACCATTGGCACCTAAAACGTTCGACACTTCTTGTTCAATATTCAATTGAACGGAATCCCCTTCGTTAATTTGTGGTACCACTTTCAGCTTGATACCGACTTCTTTACGGTCCACGGTCTGGAATGGGTTGTCGTTGTTTGAGCCGGCAGTCGAACCAGTAATAACCGGTACTTCCTCACCAACAATAAATGAGGCTTCACCGTTATCCATCACCGTAATGCTCGGAGATGACAGGATGTTAGAGTTTGAATCCGTCGCCACGGCATTAATCAGTGCTGTCCAGTCACCCATCACAATACTCATTGCTGCGCCGTTGACGCCACTCAACGCAGAGGCCAGTGTAGAATAATCACCTTCTTCGGTGTACTCACGAGTTTGCCAGCTACTTGAATCGCTATCCCAGTAGCTTTCTGTCTGTGTGGTGTCTTTCGCTTCTTCCAGACCAACCATGACTTCGCCGATTTGCGCACCAGAACCGTACTGAATCACAGCGCCCGTCTCTAGCGAGCCCCATTGAACGCCAAGGTTAATACCATCACCTTCCGACATTTCAACAATCAGCGCTTCAATCAATACCTGTGCTCGGCGGATATCAAGCTGGGCAATAACATCTTGTAAAGCCATCATGATATCTGGTGGCGCAGTCAGCACGAGCGCATTGGTTGCAGGGTGAGCTGCGATCACCACTTCGCCACGCTGTGTTGATTTCTGTCCCTGACCTGCTTGCTTTTCCGCTTGTAGGTTATCAGATACGCCTTTTAGGACATCGACTAAATCTTCGGCTTTGGCGTTCTTAAGGTAGACCACCCGGTTGTTACCTTTGGTCGCCATTTCCACGTCAAGCTGACGAATTAAGCGTTTAAGACGAGCGCGTACTTTAGGATCACCCGAGATAAGAATCGCATTGGTGCGGTCATCAGCCACGATCTTAGGCTCAAGGAATTCTGGTGTGCTTTTTTGATTGGTGCTTTTGTTTAGTGCTTCGACAATACGCACCATCTCTGCTGCCGAGGCATTACGTAGCTCAACCAGCTCAATTTCTTTGTCACCCGCCTGGTCAACGCGTTTAATGATTTCCGCCAAGCGATTGACCACCGCCGCACGACCCGTGATCAGGATGATGTTGGCTGGATCATAGTGAACCACGTTACCGGCACCTGCATTGTTAATTAACTGACGCAGCAAAGGAGACAATTCACGTACCGATACATTACGTACCGCAACAACTCGGGTGATAACACTGTCGCCTTGCGCGCTGCTATCACCTAAAACTGGGATCGCAGAAGTTTTCGAGTCTTTCGCTTTAATCACTTTCAGTACGCCGTTGTCCATCTCGACGACGGCATAGCCGTAAACTTCGAGTACGTTAAGGAAAAAGCTGTAGTATTGCTCTTCATTCAGTACGTCATAACTACGGACATCAATTTTTCCACGGACCGATGGATCAACAATGATGGTTTTTTCTAAATTACGACCAACGATGTTAATAAATTCCTGAATATCCGTACCTTTAAAGCTGGCACTAAATTCATTTGCTATCGTACCCGGAGCCCAGAGTAGGCTCCCTACCAATAACCAAGCACTTTTGCTTAACCAATGTTTCACGTATGTCTCCCTGCACTTACGCTGATAGCCTAAGTATTACAATTGGATATAGATTTCGTACTGCTGGCCTTCACGCACAACAGTCAGATTCAGCTCTTGCGGATCGCTCATTATTTGCATCAATTCAGCTGAAGAAGAAGGGTCACTTAAGTCGATCCCGTTGAGTTGTACGGCAATATCACCAGACTCTAAGCCCACATCATTAAACAATGCGGCTTCGCGCCCCGGAGCAACTCGGTAACCAATAATGTCGTCACCATTCTTCACGGGTGAAATGCTGATGTATTTAAAAACACTTTTCGGATCTTGAGCGATTTCCTCGCGGATTTGCTCCAATTTGTCACCCACCACAGACTCCTGCTGGACAGCCTGCGCTCGCCTCAGCTGTGGCGATTCAGATAACTTGTTATACTCAACTCCCTGCATCATCAGCGTTTCGTCACGGCCTTGGTTATCGATGATGACACGATCGACTAATACGGCTTTCAATGTCGCACGTGTGCCTTCGATTTCTTCACCGATACCATAGGTTGACTGTTTACCTCGATTGGCAATAACCGCTAAACTGCTTTGCACCTGATTACTGGCCACAGCCCCAACGAGAGTTAAGTTCAGACGAGTCTTAGGTGCATCTTTGACAACAGGTTGATCGATAATGACAGGTTTGTTTTCAGTGTATTGACCGAATAAGTGAGCATTTTGAAGGGCGTTGAAATCAATTGCGTTGTCGTTATTGCCAGCAATAATATTACCTGCTGTAGGTCGCCATGGCGTTATTTCCGCCGTTTGTGGGATCAGTAACCACACTACTTTTCCGAGCAGCCATCCGACTAGCGCGATAAATAAACAAGTAAATAGCAAACTAAGCTTGGTTTGAATCGCGTAGTTATTGGATTTCATCTGAGCCAGTAGTGGGCTGCTCGATAATCCAGCACTCAGCTCTATTCGCTTCACTAAATTGATTCCTTTCTTTCGATATAGGTCGATCTGGCTATAAAAAACATCGACTCTATCACTTCTATAATGACAGTAAAATTACTAACAAAAAAATAGCAGTCAACTATATCATAACGAATATTACTTACCTTTTTCTTCTTCAGTTTTTGCCAACTCCCTTGAAAAAAATAGGCCTTGGCTCCATCTGTAGGTGAATAATCCATCACTCATTGCTGTAAATAGCAGTGGTTAGATAGCGTAGTGTTGTATGAGTTCCGTAAATGAAGCCGTTAGGCTAGATAAATGGCTTTGGGCCGCAAGATTTTATAAAACCCGCTCCATCGCTCGTAACATGGTCGATGGCGGTAAAGTCCACTATAATGGCCAACGAAGCAAACCAAGCAAAATAGTTGAGTTGGGTGCCGAAATTAAACTTCGTCAAGGCAACGAAGAAAAAACGGTGATCATCGAGAAAATCTCTGATCAACGTCGCGGGGCACCAATCGCACAGACTCTGTATCGCGAAACTGAAGACAGTATTACAAAGCGAGAAGAACACGCGACTCAACGGAAACTTAATGCCCACAACCCAAGTCCGGAACGCCGCCCTGATAAAAAGCAGCGCCGTGACATCATTAAGTTCAAGCATCAATAAACGCCGGAAATACCAACGAGGAAATCACTCCATGGCAAATAATGTTTTAAACCGCTACCTATTTGAAGACCTTTCAGTTCGTGGCGAGTTGGTACAATTGGACGAAGCGTACCAGCGTATTATCTCCAGCAAGGAATATCCGGCAGCAGTACAAAAACTGTTGGGTGAGCTACTCGTATCGACCACTCTTTTAACCGCAACACTTAAATTCGAAGGCTCAATCACGATTCAGCTGCAAGGTGATGGTCCGGTTTCTCTTGCCGTCATCAATGGTGACCACAAACAGAGAATTCGTGGTGTTGCCCGCTGGGAAGGCGATATTGCCGATGATGCTAGCCTTCACGATATGATGGGTAAAGGTCATATGGTGATCACAATCGAACCTAAAGCAGGCGAACGTTACCAAGGTGTGGTTGGCTTAGAGGGCGACAATCTGGCAGAAGTTCTCGAAGGCTATTTCGCAAACTCTGAGCAGCTAAAAACGCGTCTTTGGATCCGCACGGGTGAATTTGAAGGTAAACCGCATGCAGCGGGTATGCTGATTCAGGTGATGCCCGACGGTACTGGTTCTCCTGATGATTTTGAACACTTAGAACAACTGACTGACACAGTAAAAGAGCAAGAGCTGTTCAGCTTAGAAGCCAATGAGCTACTCTACCGTTTATACAACCAGGACAAAGTGCGTCTGTACGAACCTCAACCAGTATCATTCCAATGTGGTTGTTCTCGTGAGCGCAGTGGTGCTGCTATCGTCACTGTTGAGAAAGCAGAAATTTATGACATTTTGGCCGAGGTCGGATCCGTTTCTTTACATTGTGATTACTGCGGGACAACATATTCCTTTGATGAATCTGAGATTACAGCCCTCTACGCACAAGCTTCAACGGACAAAAAAACGCTGCATTAATTTTCATAGCTTATCAAGCACGTAATTCCCCCTTCAAAAGGCCAGCTTAATGCTGGCCTTTTTGTGACCCAACCCCCGTAAAACCTAACTTTTGACGTAATAAAATAACCGCTTAATTTTAAGTGATTAATAATTATTTTGCCCTAGCGTAAAGGATTGCGCGCACGATAAACTATTCCAACCAATATGTGACGGGTCACCTAAAACCCCAACAATATCGTGGATAAATTTTGAACTATATCCCTGTTTTCTCCCGGTCCCGTTGCTAGCATGGTGAGCAGATAAAAATTAAAACATTCTTACAAAATCCCTACAAAATCCTTATAAGGAGCACCTATGACCGTTATGGAACATACAAAGGCTGCAACACTTGATCTAACCAGACATGGACTGCACAACGTAAAAGAGGTTCTGCGCAACCCTAGCTACGAAGTGCTGTTTGAAGAAGAGACGCGTGAAGAACTAACCGGTTATGAACGCGGTGTGGTTACTGAATTGGGTGCGGTTGCTGTAGACACAGGCATCTTTACTGGTCGCTCACCAAAAGATAAATACATCGTGAAAGATGCTACAACAGAAGAAAACATGTGGTGGACTTCTGACGCAGTTAAAAATGATAACAAGCCAATCAACCAAGAAGTGTGGAATGAGCTAAAAGAATTGGTGGCAAACCAACTTTCTGGCAAACGCCTGTTTGTGATTGACGGTTACTGTGGTGCAAACCCTGATACACGCTTGAGCATTCGTGTTATCACCGAAGTTGCATGGCAAGCGCACTTCGTGAAAAACATGTTCATCCGCCCAACAGAAGAAGAGCTGGCAACGTTTGAACCAGACTTCGTTGTTATGAATGGCGCGAAATGCACTAACCCTAAATGGGAAGAGCAAGGTCTTAACTCTGAAAACTTCACTGTATTCAACTTGACTGAACGTACTCAGCTTATCGGCGGTACTTGGTACGGTGGTGAGATGAAGAAAGGCATGTTCGCAATGATGAACTACTTCCTTCCTCTGAAAGACATCGCATCAATGCACTGTAGTGCAAACATGGGCGAAGATGGCGATGTAGCGATCTTCTTTGGCCTATCTGGTACAGGTAAAACAACGCTTTCTACTGACCCTAAACGTGCCCTAATTGGCGATGATGAACACGGTTGGGATGACGACGGCGTATTTAACTTCGAAGGTGGTTGTTACGCGAAGACCATCAAACTATCGAAAGAAGCCGAGCCTGATATCTACAACGCTATCCGCCGCGATGCGCTGCTAGAAAACGTAACGGTACGTAACGATGGCTCTATCGACTTTGATGATGGCTCTAAGACAGAGAACACTCGTGTTTCTTACCCGCTTTACCACATTGAAAACATCGTTAAGCCTGTTTCAAAAGGCGGTCACGCGAACAAAGTGATCTTCCTGTCAGCTGACGCGTTTGGTGTGCTTCCTCCAGTATCAAAACTGACGCCAGAACAAACCAAGTACCACTTCCTGTCTGGCTTTACTGCTAAACTAGCAGGTACTGAGCGCGGTATCACTGAGCCGACGCCAACCTTCTCTGCATGTTTTGGTGCTGCGTTCCTAACACTTCACCCAACTAAGTATGCAGAAGTACTGGTTAAACGTATGGAAGCAGCAGGTGCAGAAGCTTACCTGGTCAACACGGGTTGGAACGGTAGCGGTAAACGTATCTCAATTCAGGATACTCGCGGAATTATTGATGCAATCCTAGACGGTTCAATTGAAGATGCAGCAACAAAGCAAATCCCAATCTTCAACCTTGAAGTTCCGACTTCACTACCAGGTGTTGATCCAAGCATTCTTGATCCACGTGATACTTATGTTGATCCACTGCAATGGGAAAGCAAAGCGAAAGATCTAGCGGAACGCTTTATCAATAACTTTGATAAATACACAGACAACGCAGAAGGTAAATCCCTGGTTGCTGCAGGCCCACAACTTGACTAATGTGATGCAATAAACCAGTCGAGAGTGACTTGGTTACCAAAATATTCTACAAGCCCCTCTTTTGAGGGGCTTTTTATTGAATCCCACTTAAGATTGATACAAGCTAAAGCAGACTTCCCTACTTTTACGCAGGTTCTGGCAAGGATGAAAACAGCGCTTCGAATTCTAATTCTGTTACTGGTATTACTGATTGCTATCCCAGCAACCGTTATTGCGCTGCTTGCTACTTCCTATGCTAACCAAACCTGGGGCTTTATTTCACAGCATCTGAACCTATCTGTTCAGGCAGATAAGGTGTATTACGACTTTCCTTATCACCTCACTGTGCAAGGTATTCGAACTAAAAACGAACGTGCTTCCTACATTGAACAAATCGATGTATGGCTGAACCCAGATGTGCGTCGTGATGGAAAGTGGATTGTCGATAGTTTGCTTATCGATGGTGTGAGCTTACAAAAAGGGATGCCTGCCTTACCCGATCTCAGCGCTGTCCTGTTCCACCAAGTGGCCGTTAAGAATCTTGAATACTCCAACAACCAATTAGTGGTCAATGGGTTAAACGTTCAAGTTCAAGCGCCTGATTGGCATAACAGCCCGTATGAAGTGCCTTATGGTGAAATACAGCTATCCGCAGCTCAAATATACTGGAACGGTGAAGCTTTCGATAATGTCTTGCTAGATATGGATTATCGACCTGAAAATAGCACACTCTACGGTTCGTCGTTTGAATGGCGAGGCAGCCAGGTTTCCGGTCAAGGGGAACAGTACCCTCAAGGCTGGTCTTTGGTTAATGTCACCCTCAACAAACTAAAAATAAACGATACGCAGCTAAAATCTCTACTTGCGAAACCATGGCAACAGATACCATTCAAAATCAACCATATTAATAGCTTAGACTTGCTCAATGCGGATATCGAGTGGGGAGATTGGCACTGGCAAAATTTAGATCTTTCGTTGGAAGATGCTGAACTTCCGCTCTCGCTTTGGCATACACAAGCTCAGGTATCTCTTCAAGCCGACAGTGTTCGCTTTCAGGAACAAACCGCGATCGAACCACGCTTAAGCGCGACAATGACGCCCGGTCAGATCGAGCTGAAAGAACTCGACTTAGACTGGCAACAAGGTCGTATTCAGGTTTCGGGCCAGTTCAAGCCAACCCGATGGCAGATAGAAACAGCCTCAATTCAGGGCTTGAAGTGGGCCATACAGCCAGAGGACAGCTCTGATTGGTGGCAACAAGGTCGTATTCAGGTTTCGGGCCAGTTCAAGCCAACCCGATGGCAGATAGAAACAGCCTCAATTCAGGGCTTGAAGTGGGCCATACAGCCAGAGGACAGCTCTGATTGGTGGCAAGTGGCGACGAACGAACTAAAAGAGCTCGCGATAAACCAGCTTGATATCGAACACAGCCAGATCATTCAGATATCACAGCAGCCCTATTGGCAGGTTTCAGGACTGAACTTAGAAGGTCGCCAACTTGAAATCAAACGCTTAGCGAAGCACTGGACCGTGTGGAATGGCAATCTGGACGTCAGCGTCGTCAACGCCAGTTATGATAAGGTTGTAACAACTCATGCTGCGCTGTCAACTCAAAGCGACAATGGGTTGTGGCAATTGACTCGTTTGTTTGCTCCATTAAAGCAAGGTTATATCGAAGGTTACGGACAGATTGATGTCAGTACCACCAGCCAACCATGGACACTAAACTTAGATGCAGATGGTATCCCTTTGCGACTGTTCCACGCTTATCTACCTGACGTATTAGCCGTAGAAGGTTTTTCTGATCTCAACCTTGAGCTCCAAGGTCTGGCGGGAGATCACAATATGCTGGCGTACAGCTTAACCGGCGCTGTCGAAGCCAATTTACGTGAAATAACTCTGCGTTCACAAGCAGATAAGTCACTTAAACCCATCACATTATCTCCCGTCCGCCTGCAAGCGCAACGTGGGGAGGTCGTTATGAAACCCATCACCATTTCAGGCGCTGCTATCAAAGGTAAACTATCTGGTGCTTTCGATCTGGCTAACAATCCATTAAGCGGAATAGAGTATCAACTGCAAGAACAATGCGGCTTGATTACTGGTGACCTTTTCAGCCCTGAACCCGAGACGAATAAGTGCATTCAACCTAATAAAAACCAAGTATTACCACCGCAAGATGGTTCTGCGTTACCGGAATCAGGTCAAGAAGAAACCGAGCCTGCAGCCCCTATTTCGGACATCAATTTAGAGCTGCAGGAAGACGAGTTGGTTGAAGAGATAGTGGAAGAAAATGAGCCAACAATAAATGCTGCTGCCGACGAAGCGCTAACAGCTGAGTAATTGCGAATAATTAGGGATTAGCATGTAAGTCCCGACAAAATCGACGGCTGGCGTATCACCACTATAAATCACTACATGAATCACGATTCGCGCTTTACGGCCCGACTTCAGTCGGTCCAAGTCACCGCTGATACCGTCAAGCGATGTGCTGGCAACAGGGTTTTGTTCCACGGGTTGGCGATAACGAATCGAGCTGTCCGCAAGAACAATATCACCGTGCAGACCACGCTCTTTAAGCAGTAACCAGGTCATTCCCCACCCAGTCAATGTCGCCAAGGTAAAAGCAGAGCCAGCAAACATGGTATTGTGAGGGTTCAGGTTAGGGTTAAGCTGGGCGCAACATTCAAATTGATAACCCGTGTATTGATTAATCTTAATCCCCATTTTGTCACTAATCGGGATTTGCTCTTCCCATCGCTTCTGAAGCTCCGTACACCACTCAGGGCGGCGCAGAACATTGGCCATCGGGTCCAGAGGTTTAACCATTTGTTGGTGACGGACCGGGCCACGCTCATCAGTCAGCTCACCACGGCGCTCAAAACCACTTTTCTCATAGAACGCAATCGCATCTTCACGGGCATTACATACCAAGCGTTTCGCACCTTCCTGGCGTGCTAGAGACTCTAGTGCCACTAACACTAATGAACCCATGCCTTTACCACGGCGATTACTTTTTACCGCCATGTAACGAATCTGACCGTCATTGTCTGGGGTAATATAAAGACGCCCAATCGCCATCGGGCGGCCTCGGCCATCCACAATCATCCGGTGGTGACTCATACCATCGTATTCATCACGTTCCGACCCGATCGGCATTCGCCACGGCTCACGTAACATCTGCCAGCGGAACTGATAATACTTGTTAAGCTGGTTTTCGGTTTTTGGAGTAATGAGTTTGAACATATCATTCCTTTGAAAGAACTAAACAAATAAATGTCAGAGAAAATAACGCCAAGCCAATTCCATGTGCTTGGAGTTAAAGCTTAGACCATCAAGATTGCGTTACCAGATTAGACCTGTAACCAGAAAGTCACTGGGCCGTCATTAATTAATGACACTTTCATATCGGCAGCGAAACGGCCACGCTGGGTAGGAAGCACCTGTTCGCATAAGTCAGAAAAGTAATCATACAGACGTTCTGCATCGGTAGGGTGAGCACCGCGCGAAAAGCCGGCGCGAGTCCCTTTTTTAGTATCAGCTGGCAGAGTGAACTGAGAAACCACTAACACCTTGCCTTCCACCTGTTTGACGTTGAGGTTCATTTTACCGTCCTCATCTTCAAACACACGGTAAGTGGTCACACGCTCCATCAAACGCTTTGCTTTAGCTTCATCGTCGTCCTTCTCTACGCCAAGCAGAACAAGAAGACCCTGATCGATTTCACCAACTACTTCACCGTCAACACGGACGGCAGCTTCACTGACCCGTTGAATTAGAGCTATCACTACGCTCGTTTCCTTTATTTGCTAACTGAGATTCTGCGACCGAGTGTATCATGTCTAGGTCTTCACTCCAGTGCTCTCGTTCACCCATCGCTGCAGTCACTTCCGCTCCTAACAGCACAATCATCCAGCACAAATATACCCAAACAAACAGGATAGGGATCGCTGCAAGCGCGCCGTAGATAAGCTGATAGGAAGGGAACTGAGTAATATACATAGCGAAGCCTTTTTTACTCAATTCAAACAGAATCGCGGCCAGCGCTGCACCCACCGCTCCATGGCTAAGGTGTACTTTTTTATTCGGTACCAAAATGTACAGCCCTAAAAAAGCAAAGAAAGACAATAGCAAAGGCAACCAACGCAAAAACAGGTTAAACGCACCCGATAGGGTTTCGTTCTCTAGGATCTGAAGTGATGTCACATACGACGTGGCGGCAATACTGGCGCCGACCATAATTGGTCCGAGCGTTAATACCATCCAGTACATTGAGAAGGAAAAGACGAAGCGACGTTTATCTTTTACTCGCCATATATAGTTAAGATTCTTATCAATATTAGAGATCAGCATCAGTGCCGCGACAAATAAAAATGCACCACCAACCGCACTCATTTTACCAGTATTAGACACAAACTCTTGCAAAGCAGTATGTACGGCCTCACCAGACGCTGGCACAAAATTCTCGATAACATACCCTTGCAACACTTCACCGACATCCGAAAACACCGGGAATTTTGATAATATTGATAACAATACGGTGAGCATCGGTACGATGGACAACAGGGTGATATAGGCAAGGTAGCCGGCGTTCACATTCACACGGTCGTGCGTCAAACGCTTAAGAAGATACTTAAAGAAAGCGACGCAACTTGGTAATAGATTACTCAATCTCGCCTTGTAACTCTCTGATAACTGGTTCATAGTTCATCTCATAATTAGCATCTGGGACATAAAAAATGCCTTACTTATTAGCAATTGTACTATCAATTTTTACTTTAACAGGGTGTCAGTCTGCATATTATTCCGCAATGGAACAAGTGGGATACCATAAACGCGACATCATGGTCGATCGTGTTGAAGATGCCAAAGAGTCTCAACAAGACGCTCAGGAAGAATTCACCAGTGCGCTTGAAGCCCTATCTGCTCTGACCAACTTTGATGGTGGTGAGCTGGAAGACGTTTACAACAACATAAACGACAAATATGAAGACAGTGAGAAAGCGGCGCAAGATGTCCGCGATCGTATCGCTGCTATCGAAGATGTATCAGATGCACTCTTTGACGAATGGCAGGACGAACTCGATCTGTACACCAGTGCAACACTGCGTCGTTCGAGTGAACAGAAATTGCGTGATACCAAGGCGTCTTACAAAACCATGCTCAGTGCGATGAAGCGAGCTGAACAAAAGATGACGCCAGTTCTTAATACATTACGCGACAACACCTTGTATTTAAAACATAACTTAAATGCGAGCGCAATTGGCTCTCTACGAGGCGAATTCTCTAATCTAGAGCAAGACATTCAATATGCCATCAAACAGATGAATGCAGCGATAGCGGAATCAGATAAATTCCTGCAAAAGCTAAACCAAAAATAACTTACCTGAATTTAACACCTCTCTACGTGGAGAGGTGTTCGTTTTCTTCCTGACTGACTAAACCGGCCACCCTTTGAACAAACCTTACCCGCTCCTCTACCGTTCCCCATGGCACTTCAACCACCTGATAACCAAGCTCAGCGTAAGTGGTAACTAGGATTTGATGGATTGTCATTGCCTCTTCAAAGCTGTGGGGACGCACCTCATCCTGCACATAAATCGAGGCTTCAGGTCGACAAGTCAGCACTTGACTATGGTACCCAGCACTTTCTGTCACAAAGTCTAAGTCTACATCACAATCGCCCACTCGCAGATAAGCAATGATGTCTGGTATCGCGCGATCAACAAACGCCACTTCGTGACTCTGCGCCTGCTGTTTCTGCTCGCTCATGAGCTCAAGGCACAATCTGGCAAACTCAGGTAAGTTGTTCCAAGGTAAGATACCGCCTTCCAACTGGCTTTGTTGCTCTATTATGGTGCGAGAGCTTTCAGCGAAAGTCGCAAAGCCCTGCTCACCCAAAGCGTTCAATAACGTCGTTTTACCGGCGCCTGGACCACCCGTAATCACCATCGGTTTCATCAAAGTCTTCCCTTTCCCTGAAATACAAAAAGCCCCGAGCATAACTCGGGGCTTCTTATTAACTTAATCCGTTACAGCAGATTATTTCGCTGAACGTGAAGCACGCTTACGATCGCTTTCCGTTAGGAACTTCTTACGGATACGAATGCTTTCAGGTGTTACTTCTACTAGTTCGTCATCATCGATGAATTCTAGTGCTTGCTCAAGAGTCATCTTGATTGGCGGAGTAAGAACCTGTGCGTCATCAGTACCAGAAGCACGAACGTTAGTTAGCTGCTTACCTTTCAGTGCGTTTACTGTAAGGTCGTTGTCGCGGCTGTGAATACCGATAACCATGCCTTCGTAAACTTCTACACCGTGACCGATGAATAGGCGACCACGCTCTTGAAGGTTAAACAGTGCGTTGGTTAGCGCCTTACCCATCGCGTTTGCAATTAGTACACCATTCACACGTTGACCAATGTTACCGCCTTTGTGAGGGCCGTAGTGATCAAACGTATGGTAAAGAAGGCCAGAACCAGACGTCAGCGTCATGAATTCCGTTTGGAAACCGATCAAGCCACGAGATGGCATGTCGAAGTCCATACGTACACGGCCTTTGCCATCTGGAGACATATCTTTCAGCTCACCTTTACGCAGGCCGATGTTCTCCATGATGCCGCCTTGGTGCTCTTCCATCACGTCGATAGTGACCGTTTCGAACGGTTCCATCAACTGGCCATCTTCTTCTTTGATGATAACTTCTGGACGAGATACCGCTAGCTCAAAGCCTTCACGACGCATATTTTCGATCAGAATAGACAGGTGAAGTTCACCACGGCCTGATACGCGGAATTTATCTGGATCGTCAGTTTGCTCTACGCGTAGTGCTACGTTGTGTACCAGTTCCTTCTCTAGACGCTCAAGGATGTTACGTGAAGTTACGAACTTACCTTCTTTACCCGCGAATGGAGACGTGTTTACCTGGAACGTCATGGTTACTGTTGGCTCATCAACAGAAAGTGCAGGTAGTGCTTCCACCGCGTTTTGCGCACAGATAGTGTCAGAGATTTTTAGCTCGCCAAGACCGGTGATTGCGATGATATCACCTGCGTTAGCTTGATCAATGTCGTGACGCTCTAGGCCAAGGTAGCCCATTACTGTGCCAACTTTACCGTTACGAGTTTTACCGTCTGCACCGATAACTGTTACTTGTTGGTTTGGCTTAACGCTACCACGAGTTACACGAGCAACACCGATAACACCAACGTAAGAGCTGTAGTCTAGCTGAGAAACTTGCATCTGTAGTGGACCGTCTAGGTCAACTTCTGGTGCTGCTACTTCTTCAACGATAGTTTCGAATAGTGCTTCCATATTCTCGCCAGTTTCGCCTTCTTCTAGAGAAGCCCAACCGTTAAGAGCTGAAGCGTAAACTACTTTAAAGTCTAGCTGTTCGTCAGTTGCACCTAGGTTGTCGAATAGGTCGAACACTTGGTCCATAACCCAGTCAGGACGAGCACCTGGGCGGTCGATCTTGTTGATTACAACGATTGGCTTAAGACCATGAGCAAACGCTTTTTGCGTTACGAAACGAGTTTGCGGCATTGGGCCGTCAACTGCGTCAACGATAAGTAGTACAGAGTCTACCATCGACATGATACGTTCTACTTCACCACCGAAGTCCGCGTGTCCCGGAGTATCTACGATGTTGATACGGTAATCGTTCCAGTTAATTGCTGTGTTTTTAGCAAGAATGGTAATACCGCGCTCTTTCTCGATGTCGTTCGAGTCCATGACTCGCTCTTCAGCTTCACCGCGAGACTCAAGCGTGCCTGATTGTTGTAGCAGCTTGTCAACCAGCGTTGTTTTACCGTGGTCAACGTGCGCGATAATCGCGATATTTCTTAATTTATCAATCTGTGGAGTAGCCATGGATATTGATTCACTTAGATAGATGAAATGCCACCACGCTAAGAACGGGTGCTCTCTGGCGACATTTGCTGATTAAAAAAACGGCCATAATGTACCAGATTTTAGCAAAAAGCCTAGAAATATGTGATCTACTCCCGAGCATTTCTGCGATTTATACGCTTAATGCACGCTTTCGTCTTCTAAGCGGTGCCGTGAAGTGAACTTTCTTTACTTCAACGTTCAATACAAATTGACTATTGCTTAAAAAATGGGCTGAATAAGCGATGTGGCTGTCACATCGTGGTGCAATAAAAATAAATTGCACCACCAAAGTGCAGATAAGGATCATTATGGTGCAATGCTTTGCACCAAACTAGTATCCAAAAACACAATCCATTGAAATTAATGGAATATTTTTTTTGGCACGGTTCTAGCTTTAGAAAAAACAGCATCGGTTAATGAAAGTTTAGTTTGATTAATCAATGCCGAATTTCACATTTAAAGAATAGTTCCTAAATCGAGCTTTTACCGCTTATTTAACACTGGAGGTTATCCAAGATGTCAGTAGAAAACGTTCTATCGCTGATCCAAGAAAACGAAGTTAAGTTTGTTGACCTACGCTTCACAGATACAAAAGGTAAAGAGCAGCACATTTCGATTCCTGCTCACCAAATCGACGCAGACTTCTTCGAAGAAGGTAAAATGTTCGATGGTTCATCAGTTGCTGGCTGGAAAGGTATCAACGAATCAGACATGGTAATGATGCCGGATGCATCTTCAGCTGTGCTTGACCCTTTCACTGAAGACGCAACACTAAATATCCGTTGTGACATTCTAGAGCCTGCGACAATGCAAGGTTACGATCGTGACCCACGTTCAATCGCAAAACGCGCTGAAGACTTCATGCGTTCAACGGGTGTTGCAGACACTGTACTTATCGGTCCTGAGCCAGAGTTCTTCCTATTTGACGATGTTAAATTCGCAACTGACATGTCAGGTTCTTTCTTCAAGATCGATGACGTAGAAGCGGCATGGAACACAGGTTCTGACTACGAAGAAGGTAACAAAGGTCACCGTCCTGGCGTTAAAGGCGGTTACTTCCCAGTAGCTCCAGTTGACTCATCTCAAGACATCCGCAGCGCAATGTGTCTGATCATGGAAGAAATGGGTCTGGTTGTTGAAGCACACCACCACGAAGTAGCAACTGCGGGTCAGAACGAAATCGCGACTCGTTTCAACACGCTAACAACGAAAGCTGACGAAATCCAAATCTACAAGTACGTTGTACACAACGTTGCTCACGCATTTGGTAAAACAGCGACATTCATGCCTAAACCACTTGTTGGCGACAACGGTTCTGGTATGCACGTTCACCAATCTCTAGCGAAAGACGGTGTAAACCTATTCGCAGGTGACAAGTACGGCGGCCTATCTGAAATGGCTCTTTACTACATCGGCGGTATCATCAAACACGCTCGCGCAATCAACGCATTTGCTAACCCAGCAACTAACTCGTACAAGCGTCTTGTACCAGGCTTCGAAGCACCAGTTATGCTAGCTTACTCAGCGCGTAACCGTTCTGCTTCTATTCGTATCCCAGTGGTACCAAGCCCTAAAGCGCGTCGTATCGAAGTTCGTTTCGGTGACCCAGCAGCAAACCCATACCTATGTTTCGCAGCAATGCTAATGGCTGGTCTTGACGGTATCAAGAACAAGATCCACCCAGGCGAAGCAATGGATAAAGACCTTTACGATCTACCAGCTGAAGAAGCAGCAGAAATCCCAACTGTTGCATACTCACTAAAAGATGCACTAGCTGAGCTAGATGCTGACCGTGAGTTCCTAACAGCAGGCGGCGTATTCTCTGATGACTTTATCGATTCTTACATCGACCTTAAAGCTCAGGACGTTGAGAAAGTAAACATGACAACTCACCCAGTTGAGTTTGAACTTTACTACTCTGTTTAAGGTTCAGATTCAGACTGTGTAACGTGTAAACACAGTAGCAAAATTTTAGGCTCGCCTCGCAGGCGGGCCTTTTTTGTATTCGCCAGTCCAGAGTCGCCGTTTAACATGAGGGAATAATTACAATACGCTCAGACTCTTATTATGTGAATCAAGGGACTCAGCACCTAAACGTGAAAATATCAGTCAAAAGAAGGTGAGCTATGAAAGTTCAGCTTATTACACTCCTGTGCGCGCTCAGCAGCGTAATGACTCCCCCCGCTGTACTTGCACAAATCGCGTATATCTGGGTTGATAAAGATGGTGTTATTCACTTCAGTGACACGCCTAGTCAGGGTGCAAAAGCCATTGCTCTGCCTAATTTGGAAGCTCCAGCACCTGAAGTCGAAACTACCGAATCACTTGCACCACAAGTGAACAAAACGTCTGCAGAGACCGAAAAAGTACCTCAAACTCAACCTGAAAAGCCCCAGCCCTTACAACTCACTATGCTCAGTCCCGCGCATGACGAAACACTGCGCAGCAATCGTGGACGGATTAATATTCAACTCGAAACCAATCGTAAACTCGGCATTGGAGAACAGTTACAACTTCTACTTGATGGAAACCCTTATGGGGTACCACAAACTCATCTGAATTGGCAGCTAAGTGATATTGACCGAGGGACTCACACTCTTTCGGTCCATGCCAAGCGAAGCGGCAAGCTTATTGCATCATCTAGCCCTATAACGGTGCATTTACATAGAGCAAGTATCAAGCCGACCGTAAACGGGGCAAAGTAGAGTTTTTGGTGAAAATAAAGCATCACAATGAAGCTTTTCACTTTTTCTTCTTAGTTTTATTGGCCATACTCAATGTTCCATTGCACCATTATTGTGCGTCGCACAGTCTTAACGCAAACAAGGACATAATGTGGATACCAATCTTCCTAGTGCCATTCTCAACAATATGGTTACAGCAACGCTGATTCTCGATGATGGCTTGGCGGTCCGTTATGCCAATCCAGCAGCAGAGCTGTTGTTTTCACAAAGTGCTAAACGCATTGTCGAGCAGTCGTTATCTCAACTTATCCAACATGCCTCGATGGATTTGGCCCTGCTCACTCAACCACTACAGAGTGGTCAAAGCATCACCGACAGCGATGTCACTTTCATTGTCGACGGAAAGCCTTTGATGCTGGAAGTGACGGTGAGCCCGATAACCTGGGAAAAGCAGCTGATGCTATTGGTCGAAATGCGCAAGATTGACCAGCAACGCCGACTAACGCAAGAACTCAACCAACACGCACAACAACAAGCAGCCAAGCTTCTTGTGCGTGGTCTGGCACATGAAATTAAAAATCCATTAGGTGGGTTGCGGGGGGCAGCACAGCTACTGGAAAAGATGTTGCCAGATCCATCCTTAACGGAATACACCCATATTATTATCGAACAAGCCGATCGCTTGAGGGCCTTAGTCGATCGCCTGCTTGGCCCTCAAAAGCCAGGTAAAAAGACACAAGAAAACCTCCATCAGGTTTTGGAGAAAGTCCGCCAATTAGTCGAACTTGAGTCACAACACTCTATCACTATTGAGCGTGATTATGATCCAAGCCTGCCAGAGATTTTGATGGATGCGGACCAAATAGAGCAAGCGATGCTGAACATCGTCAGCAACGCGGCACAAATTCTTGCGTCTCAAGAACACGGAATAATCACTATTCGCACCAGAACGGTGCACCAAGCCAATATTCACGGTAAACGCTGTAAATTAGCCGCACGTATTGAGATCACCGATAACGGGCCGGGCATTCAACCTGAATTACAAGATACGCTGTTTTACCCAATGGTCAGTGGCCGAGAAGGCGGTACCGGACTCGGGCTGTCTATCTCACAGAATTTGATCGACCAGCACAACGGAAAAATCGATGTTGAGAGCTGGCCTGGCCACACCAATTTCACAATTTATTTGCCGATCTGACCAAGTTTAGCGTTTAGCTATGGGTCAGTTTTACGGTTTTGCTGCAAGGACTAGTAGATGAGTAAAGGATATGTTTGGGTCGTTGATGACGACAGTTCAATTCGCTGGGTGATGGAAAAAACCCTTTCTTCAGCCAATATTAAGTGCGAAACCTACGCTGATGGGGAAAGCGTATTAATGGCACTAGAACGCGAAGTTCCTGACGTTCTGGTTTCAGATATACGTATGCCGGGCATCGATGGCCTTGAGCTTCTCAAACAAGTTCAGCGCGACTACCCGGACTTGCCCGTCATCATTATGACCGCTCACTCCGATCTGGACGCGGCAGTTAACGCGTATCAAAAAGGCGCATTTGAATACCTGCCAAAACCGTTTGATATTGATGAAACCCTGACTTTAGTCGAGCGCGCTATCGCTCACAGTCATGAAAATAAACGAGTGCAGATATCACCAGAAGATATCCCTGCCGAAACACCAGAAATCATCGGTGAAGCACCGGCGATGCAGGAAGTGTTTCGCGCGATCGGCCGCCTTTCCCGCTCTTCAATTTCAGTATTGATCAATGGTGAGTCAGGCACCGGTAAGGAGCTTGTGGCTCACGCGCTGCATCGACATAGCCCTCGAGCCAGCAAACCTTTCATTGCACTTAACATGGCAGCAATCCCGAAAGACCTGATCGAATCCGAACTGTTTGGCCATGAAAAGGGCGCGTTTACCGGCGCGAACAATGTTCGCCAAGGCCGATTCGAACAAGCGAATGGCGGTACGTTATTTCTGGATGAAATCGGTGATATGCCACTGGATATCCAGACTCGTTTACTACGCGTTCTCGCTGATGGTCAGTTCTATCGTGTTGGTGGTCATTCACCGATCAGTGTTGATGTCCGTATCGTTGCGGCGACTCACCAGAACCTGGAAAGACTGGTTCATGAAGGCGATTTTCGTGAGGACTTGTTCCACCGTCTGAATGTTATACGCGTTCAAATTCCGGCACTGCGTGAACGTAAGCAAGACATAGAGAAACTGACTCAGCACTTTCTGCTGCGTGCCGCAGACGAGCTTGGCGTAGAAACCAAAACACTGCACCCATCTACGGTTGAAATTCTCAATCGATTGGACTGGCCGGGCAACGTGCGTCAGCTAGAGAACATTTGTCGCTGGTTAACGGTGATGGCCAGTGGTAGTGAAATATTACCGAACGACTTACCTTCAGAACTGCTGCAAGAAAAGAAAACCATTGCTGACTCTACACAAGGTAGCTGGCAAGAACAATTGGCGGACTGGGCACGTCAATCACTGGCTGCAGGAGATAAAGAACTGCTTTCTTACGCATTACCAGAATTTGAACGTATTTTATTGGAGGCCGCGTTAGAGCACACTAAAGGTCACAAACAAGATGCCGCTAAAGTTCTAGGTTGGGGACGGAATACACTCACCAGAAAATTAAAGGAGCTGTACTGACACTTTTATTAATAATACGGCATCACTGTCACACAATATTAATAAATATATCAGTACAATATGGCGCACCACCCTTTTGTGATTAGACTATGTCTACTGCTAAGACTCAAATTACACTGCGTACCGCTGTTCTCATCCCATTTGTGATGATTTTTCTACTGTCTATCGGTGTAATGGTCTACGTACAAAAGCAAAACTACGAAACGGTGGTGGCCGACATCAGTGAGAGGCAACTGTCGGTTTTGACCGAGAGTGTCCACGAGCATCTTAACGGCTTTCTCCATGAACCTTTTAGTGCCGTAACGACGCTCGCTCACAGCGTCAACCATTACAGCCTCTTCGACCCTATTTATTCTGAACAGATTCAAACTTACCTGCTAAGCGCATTTAAAACGCTTTCTGAATCTATCCCACAACTGGATGTGCTAGCCTTTGGCTCTGAAAGTGGTGACTTCACCGGTTTTCGTCTTGAGCCCTCTGAAAAATACACTTTGATGCTTCAAAGCCAACAAACTGATGGCGCTCTGGTTATCTATGGAACCAGTCAGGCCAGTGACGATATACGTTCAGTCATTACCTCTTATGACCCACGCAACCGACCTTGGTACCAACCCGTAGCCAAAAGCCAAAGACCGATGTGGTCAGAGATTTATAGTAACTCCGATGAACGACAAGACATCACTTTGTCAGCGATGGCGCCGGTGTATCTTAGACAAGAGTTGGCCGGAGTATTGGTCGCCGATGTCCGGCTTAATACCTTTAACAAATTTCTGCGCGAAGTCGCACAAAAGACCAAAGCCTCAGTCTTTATCATGGATCAGGAGCACCGTTTGGTTGCGCACTCAGGAGTGGGTAGTGTCATCTCTTGGGGTACACGCTTTTCAGACAAAGGACAGCGCTTATTTGCCTCAGAAAGCTCGAGCCCAATCATTCAAATCAGTGCCGAACGCGTCCGAACATTCGACCTTTATCAAACTGATCAAACGTTTACCTTAGTCTTTGACCACAACGGACAACGTATCTTCAGTCGCCTCACACCCTATGATGATCAGAACGGTATAAGGTGGTTTATCGGTACTTCTATCTCCGAGCAAGATTTACTCGGAATGCTGCCAAATAACCAAGAAAAAAGCTGGCTCGTTGGCATTATTGTCAGCTTGATAGGCATTGCGATCTGCTGGGTCATTTTCAATCGTATAACAAAGCCAATCAATACCACAGCGGCAGCAGCGCTCCAGCTGGCTAAAGGCGATTGGTACAGTAGCCTGCCCAAACCAGGCTATGTGTATGAGACCACAGTGCTGGTTCAGGCATTTAATGACATGACAACAAATCTAAAGACATCATTTACCGCCTTACGAGAGCAGTTGGTTTATGACTCACTTACGCGTTTATACAGCCGCCAAGGTTTGGTAGAAATGTGTTATCACTGCCACGGAACGCTATTTTTACTCGGTATCAACCGATTTAGGGACATCAATGATAGTGTCGGTCACCATAATGGCGATCAACTTCTGATAGACATCGCGGAAAGGCTTAAAAAACAATTTAAGGATGATACGTTGCTGGCTAGGATAGGGGGCGACGAGTTTGCCATTTTTGTACCCAATGCACATAAAATTAATGATGTTCGGCTGATAGAGCGTCGTTTACAACAGCTGTTTGCAACTCCGTTCATCACACAAGAAGAAGCGGTCGTCATGAAAATTTCGCTTGGTATTGTGCAAACCAAGCAAGGCGAAGACATGTCTCTATGGTTGCGCAATGCCAGTATTGCACTGAGTTACGCCAAACAGGACGCTCTCACTGGTGTTTGCCATTACAGCCCAGAACTCGCCAGTGCCTCTAAATTTCGCACTAAGATGCTGACCAAAATTCAAACCGGAGTAGAAAACCGAGAGTTCATTCCTCATTATCAACCAATCATAGACTTGGCAACTGGCAACATCTGTGGTGCCGAAGCACTGGCGCGCTGGCAGAGTGAATCTGGCATGATTTCACCATTGGATTTTATTCCTATCGCAGAAGAAAGCGGGATGATCAAAGCGATTGGTCAACAGATTCTGTTACAAGCTTGCCGTGATACCTACATCGCCATCGAAAATAAACAGTGGCCATCAGACTTTCAATTACACGTAAATATCTCTGTTAACCAACTTTCCTGTCCGGATTTTGTCGATAGCGTCACACGTGTTTTAGCGTTAACTATGCTTCCTGCCAACAACCTGACATTGGAGATCATTGAGTCACGCATCATTGACAGCGGACCAACGACGCTGGAGAACATGACAAAACTGCGTGATATGGGCATAGGTATCGCGATAGATGACTTCGGCACTGGCTACTCGTCGTTGGGCTATTTACATACCCTACCGTTCACGTGCCTGAAAATAGATCGCACATTTATCAGTCAACTAAACCAAGAGAATCTAGAGAGTTCCGTGGTCGCAGCCGTACTTAAAATGACTGCCGGACTTAAAACCAGCGTGGTCGCAGAAGGGGTAGAAAACGCTTCTCAGGCTCAACTGCTGCATTCCATGGGTTGCCATCAGGTGCAAGGTTTCTATTACAGCCGCCCTATGCCACTAGAAGAATGGCCAACACATTTAGTTAACATGAAGTAGAAAAGAGCGATAATCGCTGATTTCCTGGTCACGCTCTACTGACAATCAACCAAACTGTTAATTATACTTAACTGCAAATCTTCCCCATGTATTGTCACAGATGATGTTTGGGCCCTGTTCCAGTTCATAACTATCCGGATCGACATAATGATAACTAAGCACCTTCCTCTCACAGATTTGCACCGCCACCTAGACGGCAACATTCGCACTCAGACTATCCTAGATCTTGGCCAACAATTTGGCATGACACTACCTGCGTACGACGTTGAATCTCTAACGCCACACGTTCAGATTGTCGAAGCGGAGCCCTCTCTTGTTGCCTTCCTTTCAAAGCTTGACTGGGGCGTAGCGGTATTGGGTGATCTAGACGCGTGTCGTCGTGTTGCGTACGAAAACGTGGAAGATGCGCTAAATGCGCAAATTGATTACGCGGAATTGCGTTTCTCGCCTTACTACATGGCGATGAAGCACAACCTGCCAGTAGCCGGCGTTGTCGAAGCGGTTGTCGATGGTGTTCAAGCAGGGATTCGTGATTTCGGTGTCAAAGCTAATCTGATTGGTATCATGAGCCGTACATTCGGTATCGATGCATGCCAGCAAGAGCTGGACGGTATTCTGAGTCAGAAAGACCATATTGTGGCGGTTGACCTTGCAGGTGACGAACTCGGTCAACCAGGTGATCGTTTTGTTTCTCACTTTAAACAAGTGCGAGACGCGGGTCTTCACGTGACTGTTCACGCTGGCGAGGCTGCTGGTGCAGAAAGTATGTGGCAAGCAATCAACACATTAGGTGCAACGCGTATCGGTCACGGTGTGAAAGCGCTTGAAGATCCAAAATTGATGGACTACCTAGCAGAAAACCGCATTGGGATTGAATCTTGCCTGACATCAAACATTCAGACCAGCACCGTTGCCTCACTGGCGAATCACCCGCTAAAACAGTTCCTTGAACATGGTGTTCTTGCATGTCTAAACACCGATGACCCAGCTGTTGAAGGTATCGAACTGCCGTACGAATACGAAGTCGCTGCTCCAGCTGCTGGTTTGAGCCAAGAACAGATTCGTCAGGCGCAAATCAATGGCCTTGAGTTGGCATTCCTGTCAGACGCAGAGAAATCTGAGCTGAAAGAGAAAGTGAAAGATCGCGTCTAATCGCAGCAACTAGAGACAAAAATGCCAGCATCTGCTGGCATTTTTTAGTCGGAATAGGTAAGTACTCAATATCCACTCATTTGTGTCATTCCGAGGAGCTCTAGCGACATCAGGAATCTACCAACAACAAACTCACAGTCAAAACTAACGCCTTTAAAGCTAACACACTCGGAGAGTAGATCCTGAATCACGCTCCTTCGTCGCTATCCAGGATGACCGAAAAATATGACTACACTATTCGTTACTAAACGTTCTGTGGCATTTTTTGTATCCGGAATCTATCGAGTTTTAAATCACTCGAGAGAACTGCTGCTGACGAGCCTTCGCACGGAGGTACTTATCGAAACTCATACAGATGTTACGGATAAGCAGACGACCACGTAAAGTGACACGAATTTCGTTGTCATCCACTTCGACCAGCTCATCATTAATGAAGGTTTGTAACAGCTCCAGGTCTTCTTTGAAGTACTGATTAAACTTAACCTTAAACTCCGACTCAATGGCTTTTTTATCCAGTTTAAAGTTACAGATCAGTTGCTTAATCACTTCACGGCGTAGTAAGTCATCCGCATCCAGCGAGACGCCTTTCCAAAGCGCATGGCGCAGGTCATTCACCTGAGCGTAGTACTTCTTCAACTCTTTTTGGTTCTGCGCATAAGCATCACCAATCATCGAAATCGCCGAAACGCCAAAGCCGACTAAGTCACACTCACCTTGTGTGGTATAACCCTGGAAGTTGCGATGCAGCACACCTTCTCGCTGGGCAACCGCAAGTTCATCATCGGGCTTAGCAAAGTGATCCATACCGATAAACTGGTAGCCTGCATCGGTTAACGTTGCGATAGTGTCTTGCAAAATCGCCATCTTTTCTTCGGCTTGTGGCAGGTCTTCATCTTTAATCTTACGCTGAGCGGCAAAAAGTTGCGGCATGTGAGCGTAATTGAAAACCGAGAGACGACCCGGCGACATTTCAAGCACTTGTTCCAGTGTCTTAGCAAAAGACTCTTTGGTCTGCTTCGGCAAGCCGTAGATTAAATCCAGGTTTGTCGAGCGGAAGCCCAAGTCTTTCGCACGTGCCACCATATCAAAAATGAACGTTTCATCCTGCTCACGGTTAACCAGTTTCTGGACTTCTTTGTTAAAGTCCTGAACACCGATACTTAAGCGGTTAAAGCCTTCGCTACGCAGGTGATCCAGCATAGTAAGCTCAATTTCTCGCGGATCGACTTCGATGCTGATCTCAGCATCATCACTGAAGAAAAATTCCTGGCGAAGTAGATTCATCACACGTGTGATCTGTTTTTCAGATAGGAACGTTGGTGTACCACCACCAAAATGCAGTTGCGTTACCGTTCGGCCCGCAAGCAATGAAGCACGTTGACGAATTTCGTGCTCTAGAACATCGAGGTACTCATCGGCTTTATGCGAGTGACGAGTAATCACCTTATTACAACCACAGTAGTAGCAAAGCTTATGACAGAACGGAATGTGAACGTACAACGACAATGGACGATCAGGGTACTGAGCGCATGCCATATCATAATCAGAAATGGTAAATGCTTCATGAAACTCTAATGCTGTTGGGTATGACGTGTAGCGAGGACCGGAATAGTTGTACTTATCCAATACTGCTTGATCCCAAACGACTTGTTGTTTCGATTCAGTGTGTTGATTCGACATGGTGGTACTTTCCGTTAAATGTTAGAGTGACAAAAACCGCCACCCAATACCCAGATCTGTGTATTTTGCCACACGATAGTGATAACCGCGGTAATCACTTTTGGCTTTTTAATTATAAAACCAAAGAAATGTTAGCGTGATCACGATAACCCCAGCAGCCATAAAGCATTACTGGGGGAAGCGAGTTCAAGCAATCAAGTGGCTTTCTGATGGCTAGATCATCTGAATATTAATTTGATTATTCAGTGGCTGGACGTTTTTCTTCAACAATTCGAGTTCTTTAACGATCGACTCGGTTAAGCGACTTTCCGCTTTTTGACGAGCCAAGGTCTGTTGCATACGCTCTTTTTTGGCAAGTTGCTGGCGATCTTCACCGCGCGCCATATCTTTCACAATATGATAAAGCTCAGAAATTGCAGGATACGTTTTGTCAAAATCGATGCGGTCTTCACCTTGAACATAGTCCATGATGCAGTAAACACGAATACTGATTTCCGACAAATCGCACTGGCCTTGAATGCCTGCCTGACACAAGGTATGCACGTTCTCAAAAATGTTGGCGTTACGTTTATCAATCGCCAGTTTTTGATGCTTCAGCTGCAATTCCTTTTGCTTTTTCAATTGAAGCAGAAGGTAACCTGCATAAGAAGCCAGAGCAATGATGATCACCGCTCCTGCAATTGCTAATAAGGTTACGTTCATCGCTTAATTATCCTTTGTAGTCGTCGAAGTTGATATCATCAAAATCCGCAAGAAGATCATCGTCATTACGAGAACCTTTTGCAGCAGGAGCAGTAAAGTCATCTTCTTCTTCCGGTTCTAACAGACCGAGTTGGTCCATCAACTTCTCGATGCGATCCAGCTTCTCGTCTACGTATTTTTGTAGACCGGTACCCAGATTCTCACCCGCTTCGATACGATCCAACAACACATTCAATTGTGCATCGTTTTCCAGCATCTCTAGCTCTTGTTCTGCAGACAGACGACGCTCTTGCTTGGTCATCTTCTTCGCTGGCTCAACAATCAGAGGGATCTTCTTCTTGCTGCCTAAACGTGGGTCACGATTTTGTGCAGCGGCGCGTTGCTTCTGCTCGTTTCCTTCCGAGTTGCGGTTGCCCGTTTTCAAACCTTTGCGCTTTTTCGCACGCTTACGTAAACGGCCTTCCACGTCTGATTCAGTACGGTTACGAGTGACAATAACATCAGGTGCGCCTGTGGCACCCGGCTTTCTAGATTTTTTACTACGGCTCATTACTGGGTCTTCCTCAGTAAAATTACATCATTACCAATAAATTCAAGTTCGAGCTTATCCCGCTCAGCTAGGAACTGGAACGTTTCACGGCTAAAAAACACCACATGCGTTGGGTCGTTCTTATAATGCCACGATTTGAAAGCCTCTGCGTCGATGACCATTTTTGTCATCAGGCCAATCCAGCCCCCCGGCTTAACTAAATTCAACCATTGCTTCCACACCATATCTGGGTGGTAGAGGTGCTCAATCACCTCCGTTGCTGTCATGAAGTCATACTGCTTTTCTAGCACCGAAGTATCAGGGTGATAATAAAGATCGTATAACGCCATGCTGTGGCCCGTTTCTTCTAACATCAGAGAAAGCGTCGGGCCCGGACCACAACCAAAGTCGATTCCGTTCGATTGTGGAGAAATTCGCTCTGTCATTGGATCAGCTATTCGCGACAAAAAGCGTCTGTATCCCATATCTGCGGGATTGTTCTCATGCAAATCATAGTGAGCTTTTTCGGTATCTGCATCCAAACGTTGGTCTGGATTTACAAACACCAAACGGCACTGTTCACATTGAAGATACTCGCGACGCTTATCTTCAAAATAATGGTGAGTGTGCTGATTGTGGCATAAAGGACAGGTATGCATGCTGACTTCCTCAAACAGGGATGCGAAACATACCAGAAACTGAACTCAGATTGGAGTGTTACTGAACATTTTTTCAGCAGTTTTTACTAAAAAACTCTGATTCTGATGCGACATCGCCTGCTGAGAGAGTTTCGATGTCAATTTCATTGTAAAAGAAATAAAAAAAGCGACAGTTAAACTGCCGCTTCCTAATGCCATCTTATGTGGCGAAACTGTGTTGCACGCATTGAGTGCACCAATAATCCTTTTGTTTTTCGAGCTTTCCTTGCCAAAAAGTGTTGTTTTTCATCTTCCTGATGAATTTTGGCTATCCATTAACTTCCTGTCTTCTGGGCGACTTCCTGTGCCTGATCCTTTTCACTGTCTTAACCGTCAGACGAGATGACCATCCTTATCCGGCAGGCTCCTTGCCTACCCAAATCCTTTTGCAGCAACCAAGCATCCCTAGCTTGAATCCCTGAGACCGAAACCTTGGTCTATATTTCCCTGTGTTCACCCCCTTGTGAACAACTTCTACTTTACGCCGATCAAACCTTGCGACAAGTCGAGCACAGAAAAAAAACGTATCATTTTTTCCACTCCCGAAAAAAGGCATTATTAATCATGAACTTAAGATTGTTTGAAGAGAAAAAGGCAACAACAAGTATGGCAAATATCTCACAAACTGCCGAGCTAGATATCTACTTAGCTGATTGAGTCGGGTGTGAGCTGCATCACCAACAAAAATGCCCCGACGAATTCGCCGGGGCATTTTGTGAAACATTGCTCGAACTATGTAGGGTTATCAGTTATCAGTGCAGACCGCCAACGTATTGCGACAGGACTTCAATATCTTCATCTGTCATTTTCTTCGCGATATCACGCATCATGGCATTCATATCGTTACCACGGCTAGCATCACGGAATTTAGTTAACTGAGCTTTGATGTAGTCAGCATGCTGACCAGAAATTTTAGGGAAACCTGAAAGCTCAGTACCGTTACCACGTGCACCGTGACATGCAATACATGCTGTTAGACCACGTTCGGCATCACCAGCAGTGTAAAGCACTTTGCCTTTCTCAACGACGTCTTCTGGCGTTGAATTCTCTGATGTTGGCAGAGAAGCATAGTATGCGGATAGATCGGCGATGTCTTCATCGCTTAGCGGCATGGCCATACCACTCATGACGGGATCGTAACGACCTTGCTTACCACCGCTTGTCATACCTAACTTAAGATCTTGTAACTGTTTTTCAAGATACTTAGCGTGTTGACCAGCAAGTTTAGGATACATTGCGATTGCACTGTTGCCATCTGCACCATGACAGGCGACACAGGTTTGTGATTTTGCTTTACCAGCCTCAATACTACCTTGGGCCCATACTGAGCAGCTGGCTAAAACACTCAAAATTAGCGCTAATTTCTTCATGACATTCCATTATAATTATCAAGCTTCCAGTACCACGGAATGTGAACATACCGTGTACACTCATGGTACAATAGGCGACCTCATGCCGAGCACGGTTATTTTACACAATTTCACAAAAAAGTAATCAATCGACTACACAAAGTCGAGATGGAGTTAACAGTGAGCGTAAAAATTCATTACCAAAATACGCATTTCATCACCAGCGCACCCGATATTCGCCACTTGCCGGAGGACGAAGGTGTCGAGATTGCGTTTGCAGGACGCTCAAACGCTGGTAAATCGAGTGCACTTAACCGTCTGACTAACCAAAAAAGCTTAGCCAAGACATCAAAGACACCAGGTCGTACCCAATTAATCAACCTTTTCAAAGTAGAAGAAGGTTGTCATATCGTCGACCTACCGGGATACGGCTTTGCTCAAGTCCCAGTAGAGATGAAGAACAAATGGCAGAAATCTTTGGGTGAATACCTGCAGAAACGCGAGTGTCTAAAAGGCTTAGTGGTTCTGATGGACATTCGTCACCCAATGAAAGATCTCGACCAGCAAATGATTTTCTGGGCCATTGATAGCCGTATTCCTGTCCAGGTACTGCTAACCAAAGCAGACAAACTGAAAAGTGGTGCCCGTAAACAGACACTCCTTAAGATTCGTAAGCAAGTTGAAACTTTCGGTGGTGATGTCGACGTGGATGTATTCTCTTCTTTGAAAGGGTTAGGTGTCGATCAATTACGTGCCAAACTGGATACTTGGTTTGCGCCTGCACTGGCACATCTTATCGAAGAAGACGAGCTAGAAATGCCAGAAAGCAATGAAGAATAGTTAACAATTTTTGTTAAATTTTATGACATAGCCCTGCCAACCCGTTGGTGGGGCTTTTGTTTGTCTAACAGATAAGAAAGGAAATGACAGAAAATAAAAATCCCCACCTTCCTGGCAGGGATAACGGGAGAGAAAACTTGGTAGTTGTTATTATGCTGAGAGCATTACTGAACTATTAAATGATTTCAATAGCATAAAAAGCCCCCAGATTTCCGTACCCTAGTCTCCCCGTCATACCCAGCCAAAACAAAAGCAATAAAATTCAGAAACTTAAAATAAAAACAATTGTAATTATTAACGACTTAGTTTCCGTCAAGAAAAAATCAGAATGTGATTGGCGTAAATTTACAGGATGGATATCAAGGCAATAGAAAGGAAAAAGCTAGAGTGGTCAGAGAGTTACAAGGAGTGAAGATGGAAGCAGAGCAAAAAAACATAACTGATTGTTATAAAATAACTTTTCTTTCGCCCAATAAAAAACGCCCCAGTCAAAAACTGACTGGGGCGGCTGAATCAGCCTAATCCAATAACGTGAAACAAAAGGTCTGAAAGATAGAACATCTTACCTCTGTACCCTACGAGTATTAATGTACAACAATTGGTCAGAATTGCAAAGAATTTTTGTAATTTTTTTTCATTAAATTTTTATTAAATGACATTAAACTCCAGATTGGCCTTGCTTTTTTAATACCAAAAAAAAGCCAGCGTTTGTGCGCTGGCTCATATTAAAATAGCTAAATCGATTTAAAATTGACTAGTGCGCCTGATCCCAGTTGTCACCATGTCCTGCTTCTGCAACAAGAGGCACTTTCAGCTCCGCTGCGGATTCCATCAATTTCTGTACTTTACTTTCAATTTCGGACAATGATGACTCTTCCACTTCCAATACCAGTTCATCGTGTACTTGCATCAGAAGTTTCACTCGACCGTTACCTTCAGCCTGAATCCATTGGTCAACAAGCAACATCGCTTTCTTAATGATGTCTGCCGCTGTACCTTGCATTGGCGCATTGATCGCCGCACGCTCAGCCGCTTTACGACGCATCCCATTACGAGATTTAATTTCTGGTAGGTGCAAACGACGACCAAAAATGGTTTCAACATAACCTTGATCGGCTGCAGCGCTGCGCGTGTCTTCCATATACTGCATCACACCAGGGTAACGCTCGAAGTACTTATCCATGTAAGTTTGTGCTTCTCCACGTGGGATACCTAACTGTTTCGCTAAGCCGAACGCACTCATACCATAGATAAGACCGAAGTTAACCGCTTTCGCTCGGCGACGCTGTTCACTAGATACTTGATCAATACCCACGCCCATGATTTCAGCGGCAGTGGCTGCGTGAATGTCTTTACCATCGCGGAATGCATCAAGCAGAGCCTGGTCGCCAGACAGGTGAGCCATAATACGCAGTTCGATTTGCGAATAGTCGACCGCCAGGATTTTGTAACCTGTCGGTGCAACAAATGCCTGGCGAATACGGCGTCCCTCTTCATTACGGATAGGAATGTTCTGTAAGTTTGGATCAGTCGATGACAAACGACCCGTCGCCGTTACCGCTTGATGGTAAGAGGTATGTACGCGTCCTGTGGTTGGATTAATCATCTTCGGCAGCTTATCGGTGTAAGTCGATTTAAGCTTCGCCAGACCACGGTATTCCAGGATAAGTTTTGGTAGCGGGTAATCTAATGCCAACTCTTGCAGAACTTCTTCATTGGTCGAAGGCGTGCCAGATGGTGTCTTTTTCACTACCGGTAAACCCATTTTCTCAAACAGGATAGCTTGCAGCTGTTTTGGTGAGTTCATGTTGAACTCTTGCTCTGCAATTTCGTACGCTTTTTGTTCCAACTCTTCCAAGCGTGCGGCAATTTCTACTGACTGAGCGCCCAACTTCATGTCATCAATCAAAACCCCGGTGCGTTCAATACGAGAAATCACAGGCACAAGTGGCATTTCGATCTCTTCGTAGACCGACTTTAGCTTGTCGTCTTGCTCAATATTGGCAAACAGACGGTTGTGCAGACGAAGCGTGACATCCGCATCTTCTGCTGCGTATGGCGCCGCTTGGTCAAGTTCGATTTGGTTAAAGGTCAGCTGTTTTTTACCTTTACCTGCAATCTGTTCGAATGAGATACAGCTATGCTGAAGGAAACGCAGAGCCAGGCTGTCCATATCATGCTTACCGCCTACGCTGTTGTACACGTAAGACGCTAACATGGTGTCGTGCTTGATGCCTTTCATCTCAATGCCGTAGCGAGCTAAAACAGAAGCGTCGTATTTCAGGTTCTGACCGACTTTGGCTTGTGACTCATCTTCTAAGATAGGTTTTAACTGCTCTAATACCCAATCACGATCTAACTGCTGTGGCGCATCAAGGTAGTCATGAGCAACAGGCACATAAGCGGCGATGCCTTCATCAATTGCAAACGAGAGACCAACCAGATTCGCCACCATGTAGTTGAGGCTGTCGGTTTCAGTATCGAAAGCGAACAATTCAGAGGCTTTGAGTTTTTCTAACCAAGCACTAAAAGACGCTTCGTCTAAAATAGTTTCGTACTGGCTACGATCAATCGTCACCGCTGACGTTTCCATCTCAGCATGAGAAGAAGCAGACGATGTGCGTGCAGACCCAGCCATTTCTACCGCTTCAACAGAACCAGAGCCGCCTTCTAACAGTTCATTTAACCAAGACTTAAACGTCAGTTGACCATATAACTTGATCAGCTCGTCTTTGCTTGGTTCTGCTTTGAGTAGTGATTCCGGAGTTTCTTCCAGCTCAACATCAAGCTTAATGGTAGCGAGTTCGTAGGACAGCATCGCATTTTCTTTGTTGTCGACCAGCTTCTTCGCCATGGTTTTTGAACCACGGAAGCCCAATGGAGCAATATCATCTAAGTTTTCGTAAAGCTTCGTCAGGCCACCAATACCTTGCAACAGCGCAGTTGCAGTTTTATCGCCCACACCCGGCACACCCGGAATGTTGTCGACTTTATCACCCATTAACGCCAGGTAATCGATGATCAACTCCGGTGGAATACCGAACTTTTCAATCACACCTTCACGATCCATCACAACATTGGTCATGGTGTTGATCAGGGTGATATTGTCATCCACCAACTGCGCCATGTCTTTATCACCGGTGCTGATCAAGACTGGCATACCTTTTTGCGATGCCTGATAAGCCAAAGTACCAATCACATCATCAGCTTCTACGCCAGGAACACAAATTAAAGGCAAGCCCATCGCGCGAATCACATTATGTAACGGCTCGATTTGACAACGAAGATCATCCGGCATTGGCGGACGATTCGCTTTGTATTCTGGATACATATCGTCACGGAAGGTTTTACCCTTCGCATCAAAAACCACTGCAATACGATCAGACGCAAACTGACGCATCATACTGCGTAGCATGTTGACTACACCGTAGACTGCATTGGTTGGTATTTCACCATTACTCATTGTGCCTGGGTAGGCGTGAAAAGCGCGATATAAATAAGAAGAGCCGTCGATAAGAATCAGCGGATTTTCAGGAATACTTGCCATAATTGTCTGTATCCAAGTCAGTACTTAAGAGATCTGCTTAGGATGCCATGACTACTGATCTGAATCTATCTTGTTCGCTCGATCCAGATCGCGTAAATATTTCGAGCAGATACACTAAAAGAGCACAACCCCTGTGGATAACTCTGTTCATATTATTTATCCACTGGTTATACAAGATTATAAAACAAAGAAAACAACCAAACTAAGCTACTAATAACATTAAATAATTTTATTTTAAGATGAAAAGATCAACGATCTAAAAATGATCATCAAATGTGGAAAAGTTATAAATCGTGGCGTCAAATGAAATCGTAGAAAAGAAAAAAGCGACCCAATTGGGTCGCCTAGCAGAAGTGGTAAAGCAATTTTTATCAAGCTGCTTAACCAAGAAGCTATAAATTACACTGGAAGCAATGTGAGCAATGTCGTGTCAAAAAGAGTTCGTGCAAGTTCTTAGAAACTGTTTCATCACCTTCTCAACACCAGTTAATCAACTTCTGTTAATCAACAACTATTAATAAGTAAATCAACGTCCTTGTGAACCTTTCCTCATTCCCTAAGACAGGTTTAATAATAATGATTCTCATTTGACTGTCAACAATTAAATGAGAAAAAATCTCATTTATTTTCAAATCGCTTTAATGAAGTGCACTCTAGATTCGCGAAGATTTACATTTTCTTCAAACTTTTCAATGATATACCCATTTCTCAGCAACAATCTAAGCATAGCTGGAAACTGGTTACGAGACTTCACTTTAAGGGTTTTATAACCTTGTTCAGCAACCCACTCTTCCTGGGCCTCTAACAACATTTGTGCAACCCCTTCATTACGAGCCTGAGGAGCTACGCCACCAAACCAGCTGTAAAAAGTATCATCATCCAATTCATACCCAATTTTGAAGCCCAAAATGGAGCTGTTCTTTTCTGCCACCAGAATCAAGCTATTTTTATCGCCGAGACGCTGTGCCATAGACTCGATTGTTTCTTCATTGGTAAACTCTTTCACACGGGTTACCACTTGAAGTGCCTCTTCCAACGTGCCTTCACGAATCAGCATTGTCATTGTTCTTTCTCCAGAAATAAAATACCCAAGCACCTTGGACTGCTGCTAAATAAATAAGCCTTATTTGATCCGCCAGAGGTTACTTGGGTATATACAGACGAACAACAATTGTCGGTCTGGTTTTTCTCACTAAGCGATAATTACTCTTCTGTCGCTTGCTGAGACATATTTAGATATTGAGCCGCTTGTGCGTTTTCTTCCGCTAACCACTCCGCCACATCTTTGGCAAAATAAGTCAGGATGCCATCAGCGCCTGCACGTTTGAAACATAGCAATGATTCCATCACCGTTTCACGCTCTTTTAACCAACCGTTTAGAATCGCCGCTTTATGCATCGCGTACTCACCCGACACTTGGTAAGCAAATGTCGGAACCTGCAACTCAGTCTTCACACGGCGTACCACATCCAGATAAGGCATCCCAGGCTTAACCATCACAGAATCGGCACCTTCATTGATATCCAGCGCGACTTCATGAATCGCCTCATCAATATTCGCCGGATCCATTTGGTAGTTTTTCTTATTGCCACCTTTAAGGTTAGACGAAGAACCGACCGCATCACGGAATGGCCCGTAGTAGTTCGAAGCGTATTTCGCAGAGTAAGCCATGATTTGAGTATGAATATGGCCTGCTTCCTCCAGTGCTTCACGGATTTTACCAATACGTCCATCCATCATGTCTGATGGCGCAACAATATCAGCACCCGCTTCTGCGTGAGACAACGCCTGTTTAACCAATACTTCGGTAGTTTCATCATTCATTACATAGCCGTCTTCATCAATGATGCCGTCTTGGCCATGCGTGGTAAATGGATCCAGCGCAACGTCGGTAATCACACCAATTTGAGGGATATGCTCTTTAAGAGAACGAACGGCACGCTGAACTAAACCTTCCGGGTTGTAAGCTTCGGTCGCACATAAGCTTTTCGCATCTTGGTTTACGACAGGGAAAAGCGCGATTGCAGGAACACCTAAGTTTGCAAGGTATTGCGCTTCTTCTAGCATTAAGTCAATCGACAATCGCTCTACACCTGGCATGGATTCTACGCTTTCACGACGATCTTTGCCCATCAGAATGAACATTGGGTAAATCAAATCATTAACAGAAAGTTGGTTCTCAGCCACTAGACGACGGCTAAAGTCATGCTTACGTAAACGACGCATACGGCGTGCAGGGAATGGACCTTGAATTGATACAGACACCATTTTCTCCTTGTCTGGACGGTTATGATGATCAAATCATCTGGTGGACAAAATCATATCACTCTTGATGCACTTTGCGGGTGACAATCTGGAAAAAGGCGCGGGAAAAAACTGAAAATGACCCCGCACTCACACTCAAGTATACTTCTCAGATAACCAACACAATCAAGCACAGAGATTAACGATGATCGATACCCACGCGCATATATACGCCAGCGAATTTGATAATGACCGCGACGAAGTGGTAAAACGCGCGCTAGAGCAAGGCATAAACAAGATTTTGCTGCCAAACATCGATCTGGAATCGATTGAGCCTATGCTGGAAACCGAAGCTGCTTATCCTGAAGTATGCCATTCGATGATGGGCCTTCACCCATGCTATGTGGATGATAATGTCGAACAAACGCTGGAGATCATTCGCAACTGGTTTGAGAAACACAATTTCATCGCTGTGGGAGAAATTGGTATCGATCTGTACTGGGATAAAACCTACCGAGCTGAGCAGGAAATGGCATTTATTACCCAACTTAACTGGGCAAAAGAGATGAACTTGCCAGTTGTGATCCACACTCGCGACTCCATCGAGGAGACATTAACCCTGCTACGCCAGGAGCAAGATGGCCGCTTGCGTGGCGTATTTCATTGTTTTGGCGGCAGTTTGGAAGAAGCAAAAGCGATTAACGAGTTAGGTTTCCATCTCGGCTTGGGTGGCGTATCAACGTTTAAAAATGGTGGGATGGACAAAGTTATTCCTCACCTCGATATGCAGTGGGTCATACTGGAAACTGACTGCCCTTACTTAGCGCCGGTCCCACATCGCGGGAAACGCAACGAGCCATCCTATACTTCTCTGGTTGCCCAGCGTATTGCTGAACTGAGAGAGTTAACCATTGAAGAAGTAGACTCTGTGACGACAGCGAATGCCAACAAGCTATTTGGTCTAGAAAGCAAATAAGCGTCCAAACAGTCGTCCCCTCATACATGAAAAAAGAGCGAGATTTTTACACCTCGCTCTTTTACTTATTTCTGCGCTACTCTTCCGTTTCTTCCTCGTCTTTACGCGTGTAGAAACGCGCAAACAGCAGACCCACTTCAAACAGCAAGCACATTGGAATGGCCAGCAGAGTCTGCGAAATCATGTCAGGTGGTGTTAACACCATACCAACAATAAACGCAGCAACGATGATGTACGGACGTTTTTGTTTTAACTCTTTTGGTGTCGTTGCCCCCGTCCAGCACAGTAGAATGATCGCCACCGGAACTTCAAAAGCAATACCAAACGCCATAAACAGCGCCAGTACAAAATCCAGATAGCTGGAAATATCAGTGGCAAACTCTACACCACCAAGCGATATCGCGGTGAAGAAACCGAACACAAGCGGGAATACGACAAAATACGCAAACGCCACGCCGCAGTAGAAAAGCAAAGAGCTGGAAAACAACAGTGGCATGATTAAACGGCGTTCATGCTTATAAAGACCCGGCGCAACGAATGCCCACACCTGGTACAAAATAAATGGTACGGCGATAAAAACCGACGCAATCAATGTCAACTTCAGAGGAGTGAAAAACGGTGACGCAACATCGGTCGCAATCATCGTTGCCCCTTCGGGCAAACGCTCGACTAAAGGTGCTGAGACAAACTCGTAAATGTGGTTAGAGAAATAAACTAGCCCGACAAACACCACCAACACTGCCAATATTGCACGCAGTAGCCGGTTGCGAAGCTCCAACAAGTGACTAATTAAAGGTTGTGTCTGCTCGACGGTAGACATGGCAAACCTCTTTGTAAAAACCAGATCAAAAAGGAGCCACTTATCCTAGCAGCTCCTCCTAATGAGACTATTCGGCTTTCTTATCTGCCGCTGTAACCTTGATATCTTGCGCTTTTTCTACCGACTCAACGACAGGCTCTGCTTGCGCAGGTTTTGCGTCCGACTCAGTGTTTTCCGCGTAAGGGCGGTTTACAGATTGCGCTGCTTGCTTCAGTTCTTCTACAGAAGACTTCAGCTCCGGAGATAAATCTTTCATCCCCATTTGCTCAGCTTTACGCAAATTCTCTTGCAGCTCTTGGACTTTCAGCTCGTGCGACAATTCGTCTTTGACGTTATTTGCCATACTCTTAGCCGCACCGACAAAACGCGATACGCTTCGAATAGCATGAGGCAAACGCTCCGGTCCAAGAACGACCAGACCAACAACAGATATCAATACCAGTTCCCAAAAACCGATATCAAACACGTTTTACGCCTGCTCTTTGTCTTTTTTAGTTTCAGGTGCAGCTTCTTTTTTTTGCTGCTCCTCTAAACTTTTTGGCTCGAAGTCTGCGTCTTTAGCGTCTTTCGCATTTTTCGCAGCCTCGTCATCATCGCTCATTGCTTTTTTGAAGCCCTTAACGGCACCGCCTAGATCACCACCAATACCACGTAGCTTCTTGGTTCCGAATAGTAATACAACAATTACAGCAATGATTAAAAGTTGCCAAACACTGATACCACCCATTCTTTTTACCTCGGGTCTTTAAACAAAATGTATTTCAAGAGTTTACCGTCTAACGACGATAAGCTCGCCAACTAAACAGCCAGAATGTGACACCTGCAATCCCGCAAGCGAACGATAGCTGCTCATAAGCGTTATCCACCAATATTGCCGAGCATACGACTAAAGTGGCGCCAACACCAAGTAAAAACTTACCTGTTGCCTGTTGTCGCTTACTTTGACGGTAGCCCTGATAAAGCTGATCCATACGTTGGTTCATTGCCTTACCTTGTTTGAGGCTATCATAAAGCAGCTCAGGTAACTCCGGTAATTTCTCCGCCCAAAATGGCGCTCGATCTTTAATCGCATTGACTAAAGCTTGCGGACCAACTTGATTCATCATCCACTCTTCAAGGAATGGTTTCGCAGTCTCCCACAAGTCGAGCTGCGGATAGAGCTGTCTGCCAAGCCCTTCAACGTAAAGCAAAGTTTTTTGCAACAACACCAGTTGAGGCTGAACCTCCATATTAAAGCGACGGGCTGTATTGAACAGATTCAATAACACGTGGCCAAAGGAGATTTCACACAATGGCTTAGCGAAAATAGGCTCACAGACAATGCGAATCGCAAACTCAAATTCGTCAACATTGGTATCTGCCGGCACCCAACCTGAGTCCACATGCAATTCCGCCACTCGACGATAATCACGATTGAAGAATGCCAGGAAGTTTTCCGCCAGATAACGTTTGTCTTCACTATTAAGTGTACCAACGATCCCGCAATCTAACCCAATCCACATTGGGTTTTCCGGGTGTTCTGGTTTGACGAAGACGTTACCAGGATGCATATCGGCATGAAAGAAGCTGTCCCTGAACACCTGAGTGAAGAACACACTCACGCCGCGTTCAGCCAGCAGTTTCATATTGGTGCCATTTGCTTTCAAGCCTTCTATATCAGAAACTTGAATGCCATATATTCGCTCAGAAACCATGACAGTTTCATTACTGAAGTCAGGAAAAACTTCAGGAACGTACAATTCTTCACTTCCTTCGAAATTTCGACGCAGTTGAATCGCGTTTGCTGCCTCACGACGCAGGTCCAGTTCATCGAGAAGGGTTTTCTCGTATTCACGAACCACTTCGACCGGTTTCAAACGACGTGCTTCAGGCAACGCCCCCGCGACTATACGCGCCATTCGAAGCATCAGTTTTAGATCAGAATCAATAACCGGACGAATATCCGGGCGAATGACCTTTAATACCACTTCCTGGTTAGTGTCTTTTAAGCGAGCGGTGTGCACCTGAGCAATAGACGCAGAGGCCAGAGGTTTGATATCAAACTCGGTAAACCAGTTTTCGAGTGGTCCACCTAACGCTTTTTCCATCTGTCGTTTTGCCAGCTCACCATCAAACGGGGCAACCTGATCTTGAAGCAACGCGAGTGGATCAGCAATATGAGGAGGGAATAAGTCACGACGGGTCGACATCATCTGACCGAACTTGATCCATACCGGACCCAGTTCCTGCAATGCTAAACGAAGGCGCTCACCTAGAGGCTTCTCAGGGTGTTTATTTTTAATCCAGAATAGGCTTTTGCGCATCCAAAGCGGCGCTTTAGTCAGTTGATGATCCGGCAACAACTCGTCCAAGCCATATTCCAGTTGTACTTTAGCGATGTGGTATAAGCGTTTTATTTCTGCCGGGGTCATGGTTTCTCCAGCGCAAGCTTATCTGAATCCAATTTATCAAGCAGAGCATTCAGGCGCGCTTCCACACGCGAAGCCTGACTGCGTACTTCGTCCACTTGATCGCAAAAATGCGCGACTTCGAGAGGTGCCGGGGCAAACTTCCACTCTTCCGTGACGACTTGAGCGAGATGACGCTGATGCTTTTCGGCCTGAGAAACAAAGAAGTTACCGACGTTTTTTGAACCCTGAACGACCGTATGGGCTACGACATCTCCAGTCAATCGCGATAGCCATTCTTCAATGTCTGGTTTGCAATCCACCATGAGCTGAGAGAACTTTTGCGCCAGTTGGATATCTCCCTCAAGTTCAAGCTTGTCTTGCTTGATGAGTCGGGTGATGTTGGCTTGTTCACGCAGCTCCGGCAAAACGCTTAAATGCAAAGATAGATAACAATCAGGTTGTCCTTCATAGTGACCCAACACATCAATCTGTTGACTGAAAATAAACGTCAGTGTCTTATTAATTTCTTTCAGGTGAACTTGAATAACCTGGCCTTTAAGACGTGCTAAACGACGACCCAAAGCCGGATCGTCTTTAATCAGCGTGTTCAGCGACGTTTCAATCACGGCAGTAATAAGAGGTTCAAATGGCATGCCGTTAACCCTTAGAATTTGAAGCCGCGGTGCAGCGCCACAATACCACCCGTCAGGTTGTAGTATTTGGTGTTTTCGAAACCCGCTTCTTGCATCATGCCTTCCAGCGTGTCTTGATCTGGGTGCATGCGGATCGATTCTGCAAGATAACGGTAACTTTCTGCATCGTTCGCCACCAGCTCACCCATTTTTGGCAACAGATGGAATGAGTACGCGTCATAAATTTTCGATAATGGTTCAATGATTGGTTTTGAAAACTCCAGCACCAATAGACGGCCGCCCGGCTTTAGAACACGGAACATTGAACGCAGTGCTTTGTCTTTGTCGGTGACGTTACGCAGACAGAAACTGATGGTGATAACGTCAAAGTAATCATCCGGGAATGGCAGCTCTTCTGCGTTTGCCTGAACGTAATGCACGTTACCGACAATGCCATTATCACGCAGCTTATCGCGGCCGACATTCAGCATTGAGTTGTTGATATCCGCCAGAATGACATGACCCTGATCGCCGACGATGCGCGAAAATTTCGCTGTCAGGTCACCGGTACCACCGCCAAGATCCAGAATTCGCTGCCCAGGGCGAGCACCACTACAATCAATGGTGAAACGCTTCCATAAGCGGTGAACACCTCCAGACATCAGGTCGTTCATGATGTCGTACTTCGCTGCCACGGAGTGAAAAACTTCGGCAACTTTGGTTACTTTTTCTTCTTTCGCTACGGTCGTGAAACCAAAGTGGGTGGTTTCGTTCTCTAATGCATTATTGGATTGCAAGCTTGTGTCCGTCATTCTAATTCCTCTTAGGCAGCACTTTCACTGCTGGGCGGTTGCTGACAAATATCGTCGCCCAATATACTGCGGGCAATTAGTTTACTTTATCCTCAGCCGGATGTCTTTCTACTAACGATTCATTTGGGGATTCATTTTCCGAAAATGTTTCACTCTGTGCTAACTGGGCAAGATCAGAAGAAATAGGACGTTTAACTTCGACGCCAAGTTGCTTGAAGCTTTCCGCTTGTCGGATGACGTTCCCACGACCTGTAGCGAGTTTATTCATAGCGCCCTGATACGTTTGGTTGGCTTTATCCAGCGCACCACCCAACCCTTGCATGTCATCAACAAACAAACGCAGTTTGTCGTAAAGTTTGGTCGCTCGCTGGGCGATCAATTTGGCATTCTCATTCTGACGCTCATTGCGCCACAAATTATCAATAGTACGCAGCGCCACCAGCAGAGTGGTTGGGCTGACTAAAATGATGTTCTGCTCCATCGCATCTTTAACTAAGCTCGGATCGGCCTGAATCGCGACCTGAAAAGCAGGTTCCACCGGAATAAACATCAGCACATAATCCAGGCTCTGGATGCCTTTCAGCTTGTGATAATCCTTCATGCTCAAGCCCTTGATGTGCGCACGCAGCGCGACGAGGTGAGCATTCAGCGCCTGATCACGCTCGGCATCCGTTTCTGCGTTGAAGTAACGCTCAAACGCTACCAACGCCATTTTAGAATCGACCACAACTTGCTTGTTTTGCGGAAGGTGCACAATCACATCAGGCTGGTAGCGCTTGCCCGCTTCATTTTGCAAATTCACCTGTGTTTGGTATTCATGCCCTTCACGCAATCCAGACTCTGCAAGCACACGGGCGAGAACCACTTCGCCCCAATTGCCTTGCTGTTTGTTATCGCCCTTCAGAGCCTGAGTTAAGTTCACCGCTTCACGTGTCATTTGTTCGTTTAAGCGTTGTAGATTTTTTAGCTCATGCACCAGCGTATGACGCTCCTTGGCTTCCTGACTAAAACTGTCATTGACTTGCTTTTTAAACCCATCTAACTGCTCTCGCAATGGCGAGAGTAAGCCTTCCAGGCTCTGACGGTTTTGCACATCTACCTTGGCGGTTTTCTCTTCGAATAATTGGTTGGCAAGATGTTCAAACTGCTGTTTCAGGCGGACTTCCGCTTGCTCCAGTATTTGCAACTTTTCCGCATTCGACTGATTCACTTGCTCATGGCGCGCTTGCTGCTCTCGCAGTTGTGTTTCCAGACGCGATTTTTGCTCACGCATGTTGCCGAGCTCATCAAAATACTGCTGACGTTCTTGTTTGACGGCTTCGAAATAACGCAGCTTCTCCATTGCCGCCATCAACTTACCGTGTGACTGGCGTACTTCAAAGGCGGCCTTGTCGCGCTCGTCATCCAGTTCATCCAGTTCTTGTTGCGCGTCAGTCAAACGCTGATTGACTTGCTCAAGCTGTTGTTGATGAAGCTGTTTTTCCGCAGAGAGTTGCTGCTCAAGCAATTGAGTTTGTGAGATAAAGCGCTGTTTTACCCACCACCCTACCGCCACGCCACTGGCAGATGCGGCACAAAGAGAAGAGAGAATGAGAGATTGATGCTCAAGAATCCATTGCATAATAGCGAGTTAGCCTGTGTTTTAGTTCTATAACAATGGTATTTAGACACTGGATAAATGTCCAGTTTGTTGGATGAAAAATCCTCGCATACACTAGCTGCTCAAAATAATATCCTTTGGCTCGCTCAAAACCTTATCGTCGAGCCTTTGAACACGATACAGAGGCATCATGAATGAGCGTCGCGCCCTAGGATTTGGGCTCTCAGCAGTATTACTTTGGTCAACAGTGGCGACCGCATTTAAACTCACATTAGCCGAGTTCACTCCGATTCAAATGCTGTGTATCGCCAGCGTCGTTTCCGCTCTTGCGCTCATCATCGTATGCGGTGTTCAAGGCAAGTTAAATCAGCTTAGCGATACCTTTCTGTCAAACCCTTATTATTACCTGCTGCTGGGGTTAATTAACCCGCTGGCTTACTACCTGATTCTTTTTAAGGCTTATGACTTGCTCCCGGCATCACAGGCTCAGGCCATCAACTACAGTTGGGCCATTACACTGACGCTCATGGCGGCGGTTTTTCTCGGCCAGAAAGTTCGTGTTAAAGATTGGATTACATGCGCGTTGAGCTACTTTGGCGTGATCGTGATTGCGACCAAGGGCGATATCCTGGGATTAAACTTTGAAAGCCCTCTCGGTGTAGGATTGGCGCTACTCTCAACCCTGTTATGGGCTGGCTACTGGATTCTAAACACCAAAAACAAAGCAGACCCGGTTGTAGGGGTACTGCTTGGTTTTCTGGTCGCGATTCCATTTGCAATTGCCATCAGTCTTTACGAAGGTGCAAGCTGGCAACAGATTTCACCGCAAGGTTGGTTGGCTGTGACTTATGTCGGTTTGTTTGAAATGGGGATTACTTTTGTACTTTGGCTAAGCGCGCTCAAATCAACCCAGAATACCGCGCGCATCAGTAACCTGATTTTCGCCTCACCATTTGTCTCGCTGATATTGCTCGCAACCATCATTGGCGAAGAGATTCACCCAACCACCCTGATAGGCCTGGTGTTGATTATCGGCGGACTGGTGATCCAGCAGATCAAATTTGGCAAAAAAGTGAAGACAGCGAAAGCTTCTCAATGAAAAACGTTATCAAAAAGCATTTTTATGATCTCAAGCATCTTCTATTGCTTGGAATTATCTGAGCGTTGGATACGATACTGCCACAGCCCAATAGCCAACTCGGCTTTAATTTTTATAAACACATCGCTGGGCACTCCAGGATACCGTACTAATTATGTTTCGCTTTGATATTCCATCTTCTTTATTAGCAGACTGGCAACATGCCCTGCAACAGTGCTGTGATGCCAACCATGCACAGGGACGAGTGTATACCTTAAATGGCAACAGCCATTGGCAGCTCAGTGAAGTGTCGACCTCAGCGCAGGACCATGATGCTATTGTTGCCGAGGTAGAGCAGACTACTGCACGCTTTACCCCTTTTAAATTCGAAACAGTCAACACGGCTTGTGATCATCAGGCCGTCAGCATTTGTCCGGTGTGGTTACCTAATGGCGATTTATTTGCTGCTGTGACACTGACTTACTCACACGCACAAAGCGACTCCGTGTCTGCGTGGTTGAGCGCACTGGCAGGTAGGTTCAGCTTTGATGTCAGCCAATATTACCATCAAGAACAGGATCGCCATCTGCGACTTAAGCAAACTCAAAATCAGCTGCCAACACTGCAAGAGTTTATCGACTGCCTTGAAGACCATATCTGGATCAAAGGTATCGATGGCCTGTACGCAATGACAAACCGAAGCGTTGAACAAGCTTGGCAAAAAAACAATCAGGAGATCATCGGTAACAATGATTTTGACCTGTTCAGCGAACAACGTGCTGAAAAGTTCATTCAAGCGGACATTTCAGTGGTAGAAACTGGTAATCAAAATATTGTCGAAGAGTGCCGACAAATCGATTCGAACAACAATCCAACATGGCTCGAAACGATTAAGTCACCCGTGCGAAATCGAGCAGGTGAACTGATTGGTGTTCTCGGTATGACACGAAACATTACTCGAAGGAAAACCATAGAAACCCAACTCACGTTGGCATCTAAAATCTTCAATAACTCGCAAGAAGGGATGATCATCACCGATCGTGATGCAAACATCATCGATATCAACCCGGCCTTCACGAGCATCACGGGATACAGTGCAGAAGAAGTAATTGGTCATACACCGAAAATCCTTCATTCTGGACACCACGATAACAACTTCTATCTAGAGTTATGGTCTGAGCTACAAACTAACGGACAGTGGAAAGGGGAGTTCATCAACCGCAAGAAAGATGGCAGCTTTTACCCTCAACTTGCCACCATCAGTGCGGTAATGGACGACAAAGACCAGCTGATCAACTATATCTGCGTGTTTGAAGACATTTCGGTGCGCAAAGCGCATGAAGAAAAGCTACAGCGAATGGCGTTTTATGACCCGTTAACCAACTTGCCAAATCGTACTCATTTACTCAGTCTGATCGAGCAACACATAGAAACGGGCAGAAAGAAACAGCAAGGCTTTGCAACCCTGTTTCTGGATATCGATCACTTTAAGCACATCAACGACAGCATGGGCCACTTTTGTGGTGACCAACTACTGTCCAAACTGGCGACGCGACTACAAGACATCTTACACCTGAATGCCCATGTCGCCCGTATCAGCGGTGACGAATTTGTGATTATTCTTCCAGAAGCCCAAAGTGATGTCGCGCTGACCGAAACGGTGGACAGCATCTTAGGTGTATTCCATCAACCATTTAAGCTGACCAGTCACGACTCACTGAGAGTCTCTGCCAGTGTTGGGATTGCCATGTACCCCACAGATGGACATGACAGCGAAACGCTACTGAAAAATGCTGATACAGCCATGTACTTAGCGAAAAAAAATGGGCGTAACGGCTACGCTTTTTATTCCCCAGATCTAACCCATAAGTCCATTTCACACGTGCGAATTCAATCTGCCCTGCATCAGGCTATAGAACTCAATCAACTGCGTTTGGAATACCAGCCTCAATATGATTTGGAACAAAACACGATCGTGGGTGTGGAAGCCCTGTTACGCTGGCAACATCCAGAGTTTGGCTTGGTATCTCCTGCTGATTTTATCCCGATTGCAGAAAAAACGGGGCTGATTCAAAGCATCGGGGATTGGGTACTTAAACAGGCTTGTATTCAAGGCCTCTCGTGGCTGGAATCCGGAGTTAAATTCGGCAGAATGGCTGTCAATGTGTCCGCACTCCAACTGCAGCAATCAAACTTTATTGACCGACTCCGGGGGATACTTCGAGAGACTGGTTTTTCCGCGCAGCATTTAGATATTGAAATTACCGAAAGCTTTTTGTTGATCGATCCACAACAGGCCATTGCGTCGTTAAATCAACTGCGAGAACTCGGTATTGAAATATCTTTGGATGATTTTGGCACCGGCTATTCCTCACTTTCTTACCTGAAAGGTCTGCCGATCAACAAATTGAAGATCGACCGTTCATTTGTGAAAGATGTACCGAGTCACAGCGACAGCAACGCCATCGTTAATGCGATCATCGCGATGGGCAAAACCTTATCACTTAAAGTCGTCGCAGAAGGAATTGAGACGCAAGAACAGGCACAATACCTGTCAGACAAAGGGTGCATTTACGGACAGGGATATCTATTTAGCCCTCCAGTTGTTCCCAACAAGCTATTTCTATGACCGACGTATCATTCAACAAGTAGTCAGAAGCATAAATATCTAATTGAAACAACGAGCATGAACACTGAATAAGTTGCTTTATTCAGTGTTCAGCAATGGTATCGATAAATATAGGTAAGTATAAAAACTCACACCCACTGACCAGCGACAAAGCCGCTCGACCAACACCACTGGAAGTTGTAGCCGCCTAACCAACCCGTCACGTCCATCACTTCGCCGATAAAGTACAAGCCTTTGATATTTTTGCACTCCATCGTTTTAGAAGAGAGATGGTCGGTATCCACGCCACCTAGTGTCACTTCCGCCGTGCGGTAACCTTCTGTACCGTTGGGCGCAACATTCCAGTTTTCTAAACGCGCGACAATGTCAGCCAGCTCTTTCGGGTTAAATTGCTTCAGTGGCTTGTCGGTTAACTCTTTACGTTCGATCAACACTTCCACCAAGCGTTTTGGCAAGACTTTCGCCAGCGTATTTTTCAGCGATTGATTTGGGTGTTTCTCGCGACTGCGTTCCAGCAGAACGGCAACATCATCATTCGGTATCAGATTGATCGAAACCTTTTGCCCCGCTCGCCAAAATGAAGAGATCTGCAAAACAGAAGGTCCAGACAAGCCTCGGTGAGTGAAAAGCAGCGCTTCTTTGAACATAGTGCCGTCTTCAGCCGTGATTTCTGCTGGCACAGCAATGCCAGACAAATCGGAAAAATCTTCTTTGTCTTCTTTGTGCAGCGTAAATGGCACTAAGCCTGCCATGGTTGAGATGACTGGAAGACCAAATTGTTCGGCAACTTTATAACCAAACGGCGTCGCGCCAAGTTTTGGCATCGATAGACCACCGGTCGCGATGACCAATGATTCACACTCAACCACTTCTGTACCTGCATGCAGACGAAAGCCTACGTCGGTTTTCTCGATGGAGTGGACATCACATTGGTAACGTTGCTGAATATTCGGCATATCGCACTCCGCGAGTAACATTTTTACGATGTCTTTGGCGGTGAATGCATCCACACAGAACAGTTGGCCATGGTCACGTTCTTCAAACTCGATACCGTATTTGCTGACCATCGCAATGAAATCCCAGTTGGTGTACTGAGATAGTGCCGATTTTACGAAATGAGGGTTTTGGCATAAGTAGTTATTGGCCGACACGTCATAGTTGGTGAAGTTACAGCGGCCACCGCCAGAAATAAGAATTTTACGCCCAGGCTTTTTCGCGTGGTCGAGCACTAATACACTGCGGCCTCGCTTACCAGCTTCTGCAGCACACATCAAACCCGCAGCGCCAGCGCCAATTACTACAACATCAAATTTCTTACTCATCGGTAACTCTTAGGCTCTATAAAAATCCAAAACAATAAAAAAGGATGTGCTCAGTGCACATCCTTGCTTTGTTCGGGCGACATTCTACCGAGAAATGTTTTCCGGGAAAAGCGCTTAAATTCCAAGCACCGAACGAAGGGCTTTGTTTATCCAACTTATAGAATAAAAGCCGCGAGCAACGTGACGCCAAGTAACGCAGTTGAAAGGACGAACAGCTCTCGTACACGCTCACACTTACCCGTAAATATCTCATCATGGTGATGATGGTACTCTTTACTCTTGATGTAGTGAAACAAACGCACTTGTTTAGTGACATTTCCATGAGTAGTGAAAAACCCATTGCCATCCACTTGTTGATATAACAACGGATGGGCTTCACGCATGATGTGAATTAAAGAACGAAGAGCAGTCAGATACCGGACCATATTGACTCCGGTGACTACCATTAGCGCAAATAAGATTGTGTCTCCACTGATCATCTTTTCCTCCCTACATCTTCAACAATGCTCAAGAGAAAAAGACGATCACTGCTTTGTCTTTTAATCGCTACTTATCGCGCTGGGGAACGCTTTATGCAGCTGGAGCATCCATGATTGAAGATGAACCTTCTTTCGCCATTTGTGCTAGATCTTTATCGATGAAGAACAATGCCTTACCATCTTCACCAACAAGTTCGATCTTATCTAAGATCCCTTTAAACAACTTCTCTTCTTCGTGCTGTTCAGCCACGTACCACTGTAGGAAGTTAAATGTTGAGTAGTCTTGGCTTGTAAAAGCACCGTGTGCCAGCTTGTTGATTCTCTCAGTGATCATTTGTTCGTGTTCGTACGTCTCACGGAAAACATCACCTAGGCTAGCAAAGTCATGCTTTGGTGCATCGATCGCGCCTAGAATTGGCAATGCGCCAGTTTCACTTACATAGGTGAAAAGGCGTTGCATGTGCTCCATCTCTTCTACTGCGTGCTTACGTAGAAATTCAGCAGCGCCTTCAAAACCTTTGTCTTCACACCAAGCACTCATTTGTAAGTATAGATTGGATGAGAAAAATTCTAGGTTAATTTGATCATTCAATTGATCGACCATAGTTTGAGACAGCATGTTAGCTCCTGTTTATATTCCTGCATTTCATATAACTATAACATGATTAACACATTAAGACTTTGTGAGGTATACCTAAATAACTTCAGGATGCAGAACCAAGCATCTCAAGGTTATTTGGGTATACACTATTGATATGAGATCACTTTAGCAAAATTTATTGGGGGTTAGTGCTAATCTGAAACTATACCCAAGTGACTTCAAGATGCAGAAGTCAAAGCCTAAGTGCTGGGGTCAGTTCGAGGTTACTTGGGTATATGACCTTACAAGGAGATAGCAATATGAGTTACAAACACATACTTGTGGCAGTAGACCTGTCAGACGACAGTAAAGTGTTGATTAAGAAAGCCGTATCTCTGGCTAAACCTCTGGATGCGAAAGTCTCTTTCATTCACATCGATGTGAATTACGCCGAGCTCTACACCGGGCTTATCGATATCAACATGGCGGAAGCACAACACCAAGCCATGGAAGCCTCGCGCACTCAATTAGCCAACTTTTCGGAATACGCTGAGTATCCTATCACCCATACGTTAGTCGGCAGTGGTGATTTAAGTAATGAGCTGTGCGACACCATTCAGGACTTCAACATTGATTTGGTGGTTTGCGGTCATCATCAGGATTTCTGGAGTAAGATTCTGTCTGCGACACGCCAGCTGATTAACCGCTCACCTGTCGATATGCTGGTCGTACCGCTAAAAGACTGATTGGCGCTTTGATAAAACTTGGTTAGACTGCAAGCATATTTGTTATTGATAAAAGTTCTCATCTATGGCTTATCTATCTGCAGTCACCCTGCTCTGGGCATTTTCATTTAGCCTGATCGGCGTCTATCTCGCCGGTCAGGTTGATTCTTGGTTCTCGGTATTTATGCGTGTGGCGCTCGCCAGCATCGTATTTATTCCGTTTCTGAAATTCCGTGGCGTGCCTAAATCGCTGATCGCCAAATTGATGATTGTCGGCGGCTTCCAGCTCGGTTTGATGTACTGCTTCTACTATCAGTCTTTCCTACTCCTTTCTGTTCCCGAAGTCCTGCTCTTCACGGTATTCACCCCGATTTACGTCACGTTGATTTACGACCTACTCAAAGGTCGCTTTTCGCCTTGGTATTTAGTCACGGCGTTGATTGCGGTTGTGGGAGCTGCTTGGATTAAGTTTGCAGGCATCAACGAAAATTTCCTGCTCGGCTTTTTGGTCGTCCAAGGCGCGAACCTGTGCTTTGCCATCGGTCAGGTGGGTTACAAATACATCATGGAAAACGAGCCTGTCGACCTGCCTCAACATACCGTATTTGGTTACTTCTACCTGGGTGCACTGTGTGTGGCAACGGTTGCCTTCGCGCTGATGGGGAATATCGACAAACTGCCAACCACCGCGACCCAGTGGGGCATTTTGACTTATCTTGGTTTGATTGCATCGGGGTTTGGGTATTTCGCCTGGAATAAAGGTGCAACTCTGGTGAATGCGGGCGCACTTGCTGTAATGAATAATGCGCTGGTTCCGGCTGGTTTGATTGTCAACATTGTGATTTGGAACCGCGACGTTGACATCACTCGCCTGGCTATTGGCGGCGCTATTATCATGTTCTCACTGTGGGTAAACGAGACCTGGGTGAAAAAACGCGTCGAGATGAGCTACGCGAATAAGTAATTCCCTTGATAACGACAATAAAAACGCTCTCCGAATGGAGAAATGCCGTTCGTTTAGCAGCTAACGGCATGTTTAAGTCTCCAGTCATCCTGAACAACGACGAAGGAGTGTGATTCAGGATCTAATTTCCGAGCACTTTATGGCCGAAATAATTTCATTAAAAGCTCTGCGCGCTGCTATTAGATTCCTAGTCTCGCTTGAGCTCGCTGGAATGACACAGATAAAATCGTTAAGCGATTTGCATTACTCCGAATGGAGAGCGTTTTTTCATTCGATTAATGCACTTTAGCTTGTTGGCTTTCACTCATCACAGCCGTTAATGGCGTTGGCAACAGTACTTCCAATTTGGCATTGCGCTTTTGCAACTTTTGCTGACGTTTGAGCAGTTTTTGCTGCTTCTTGGCCAATTTAAGCAGCTTCTTCTGTTGCTTGTAATGCTTCTTCAGCGTCTTCTTGGCTTTCTTGAGCGATTTTTTGTCGGCTAAGTCAAACAGGTCTGGAGCTTTGATAGCAACGGGCGGTGTCACTTGAGCAGCCAGCTTTTTCTCTTTTACTCTTTCCACCACACGTTTAACGATCGCCGCTTTTTCTGCGCTTTGCTTTGGCGTCACCGCAATAGGCTCTGCTGGAAGCGCTTCAGCCAACAGCCCACAAGCTTGCTGCTCGTGAAGTGGCTTATCTTGGCATGCTTGCGGCGGAATAGCCGCGGGCTTGCACAAGGTATTTTTAGAAGCGGAAGAACGCGCGCACGAGCGACAGACAAATTTTGGCGCTACCACTAAACGGTGGATATCACCCAGATTGGTTGCGATCTGTTTGCGATTCATTTTACATAAGCGTTTAGCCATACGACGACTCCAAATAGCTAATTATTATTTCATCGACGCATGAAATAATAATAATTCTTACTTAGATATACCGTCAGTATGCCGAATTAGCAAGTGGAAAATAGCGTTCTTTGTTACGAAAGAAAAGCGGGATCACAGCGCGAAAATTCGCGCTATGGAGTAAAAGAGTTAGCAGTCAGAAAGTTACGCCATTGAGGCTTTAACATAAACGTCGAAGCGGTTCTTTTTGGTTTCTATCGCCATGCTCGGTTTTTCGTCATCCAACCAGTTGGCGTAATCCGGACGCTTGACCACAACACGCTTGGTAGCCAGTGCCATCGCCGGTTCCAGCAAATCATCCGCATCCAAATCAGCGCCAACCAGAGACTGGAATACGCGCATCTCTTTTTTCACTAATGCGGATTTCTTTTTGTTTTCCGGATGTGGATACATTGGGTCAAGGTACACCACATCGGGTTTCACAAACTCACTATCTTGCGCTAATTGATTTAACGCATCATGGCTTGAAGCGTGAATCAATGACATTCGCTCTGAGACCCAGGCACCGATTTCTGGATCTTGTTTCGCACGAGCTAAGCCATCGTCCAGTAAGGCGGCAACCACTGGGTGACGCTCAACCATCTGTACCTGACAGCCCAGAGAAGCCAGTACGAATGCATCTCGGCCCAAACCTGCAGTGCCATCCAGCACCGTTGGTGTTGCGCCTTTATTTAAGCCTGCCGCTTTTGCGATTGCCTGACCTTTGCCGCCGCCAAATTTACGACGATGCCCAACCGCTCCGCCAATCAAATCGACAAAAATCGCCCCCAGCTTGGGCTCATCCACTTTGCGCAGCTCCAAACGCTCGGCAGTCAGTACTAAAGCAAAGTCACTGTGTTCAGAATGGGACAGTTGCCAGCGAGCAGCAAGCTCATCAAGATGGGACTGTTGAGACGGGTCTTCACAAATCAATTGCAGTTGCAAAAGGAGGCTCCAATAAAAAAATCGCGGTAACTGGCGCTGAGTTTACCTCACTACTGGCATTCTTGCAGTAACTGCGAAGCTGGTTAAAATAAACCCATAACAAAAACCATGGAACGAATCGTATGAATACGAGCATGCCGAAACTCGATGACCTCGATCGCGCAATTTTAAAAACCCTGATGGCCGATGCCAGAACGCCTTATGCGGAAATGGCCAAGCAGTTCGATGTCAGCCCAGCCACAATTCACGTGCGGATTGAGAAAATGAAGTCGGCGGAGATCATCGAAGGAACCGAGGTCATCGTTAATACCAAGAAGCTTGGCTACGATGTGTGTTGTTTCATCGGTATCAACCTTAATGCGGCTCGTGACTATCACTCTGCACTTGAGAAGCTCAACGCACTCAATGAGGTGGTTGAGGCTTACTACACCACAGGGGCGTACAATATTTTCGTCAAACTGATGTGTAAGTCGATTGAAGAGCTGCAATTTGTCCTGATCGATAAGCTGCAGGCGATTGATGAAGTTCAGTCCACCGAGACGTTAATCTCGTTGCAAAACCCGATTAACCGCAACGTAAATCCATAGTTCTGGATTATGTAGTTTTCTACCTACGTCATTCCAGCGAGCCATAACGAGACTAAGAATCTAATAGAAGTGTACTGAGAAGTGTTAGAAAAAGCTTTAGCAACAAAGTGCTCGGAAAGTAGATCCTGAATCACGCTCCTTCGTCGCAGTCCAGGATGACGGGGTTATTTAAAAATGCCGTTCACTGTGAAGAGAACGGCATTGAACTGAAGATTGCATTAATGCTTACGCGGCAATACCTGAATGACGCAGCAGAGCATCAATTTGTGGCTCACGGCCACGGAAGCGTTTGAACAGTTCCATCGGCTCTTCACTGCCGCCCATCTCAAGGATGTTATTCAGGAAGCTTTGGCCCGTATCTTTGTTAAAGATGCCTTCTTCTTCAAAGCGTGAGAATGCATCTGAAGAAAGCACTTCTGCCCACAAGTAGCTGTAGTAACCCGCGCTGTAACCACCAGCAAAGATGTGCGCAAAACCGTGTGAGAAACGCGCCCACTCTACCGCAGGCACCACGGCAACTTTCTGCTTCACTTCCGCTAAGGTTTCTAGCACGCGCGCGCCCACTTCAGGGTCGTATTCCGTGTGCAGAGTGAAGTCGAACAGGCCAAACTCTAGTTGACGTAGGATGCCCATCGCCGATTGGAAGTTCTTCGCCGCCAGCATCTTCTCTAACATCTCTTTAGGCAGAGGTTCACCGGTTTCGTAATGACCAGAAATGAACGCCAGTGCCTCTTCTTCCCAACACCAGTTTTCCAGGAACTGGCTTGGCAGCTCAACCGCATCCCAAGGCACACCGTTGATGCCAGATACCGCACCAGTGTCAACTTGCGTCAGCATGTGGTGAATACCATGGCCGAACTCGTGGAATAACGTCACCACTTCATTGTGAGTGAACAATGCAGGCTTATCGCCAACCGGACGGTTGAAGTTACAGGTCAGGTAAGCGACTGGCGTTTGCAGTTCGCCAGATAGCGTAATACGGCGACCACGGCAATCATCCATCCAGGCGCCGCCACGTTTGTGTTCACGAGCGTAAAGATCGAGGTAGAAGCTGCCACGCAGTGTGCCTTGTTCATCGAAGATATCGAAGAATCGAACCGACTCGTGCCAGGTATCCACACCTTCGCGCTCTTCGACTTTCATGCCAAACACACGGTTTAACACTTCAAACAGACCGCTTACGACCTTAGATTCTGGGAAGTAAGGACGCAGATCTTCATCAGAAATCTGGAACAGATGCTGTTTTTGCTTTTCGCTGTAGTATGCGATATCCCACACGTTTAGCTCTTCAACGCCAAACTCGCTCTTAGTGAACTGACGCAGCTCTTCCACTTCACGCTCACCTTGTGGCTTCGCTCGGGTAGCCAGATCGTTCAGGAAACCTAACACCTGCTCTGGCGTTTCTGCCATTTTGGTTGCGAGCGACTTCTCACTAAAGGTGTTGAAGCCCAACATACGCGCAATTTCATAGCGCAGTTTTAACTGCTCCGAAATGATGTCTGAATTATCCCACTGCCCTGCATTTGGACCACGGTCAGACGCACGAGTCACGTACGCTTCATACACTTCTCGGCGTAGCTCCTGATTGTCACAGTAAGTCATCACTGGCAGGTAAGATGGAATATCCAGCGTGATCAGGTAGCCTTCCAGCTCTTTCGCTTCTGCCGCTGCTTTGGCTGCAGCCAGCGCAGACTCCGGCATGCCGGTTAATTCTTTTTCATCGCTAATATGTTTGGTCCAGCCCATGGTCGCATCTAACACATTGTTAGAGAATTTTGAGCTCAACTCGGACATGCGCTTGCTAATTTCACCGTAGCGGTGCTGCTCGTCCGATGGCAGACCAATACCGGATAGTTCAAAATCACGTAGTGCATCGGTAATGGTTTTCTGTTGAGCGCGAGTCAGCGTTACAAATTCGTCACTGGCTTTGATCGCTTTGTATGCTTCATACAAACCTTTGTGTTGACCTACCCAAGTGCCGTATTCAGACAGAATAGGCAGACAACTTTCGTACGCTTCACGCAGTGCTTCGCTGTTTACCACTGAATTCATGTGGCCGACAGGTGACCAGATACGGCTTAAGCGGTCATCTGTTTCTTCCATCGGCGCAATAATGCTTTCCCAAGTTGGGTGAGTGCTTTCTTTTAACACCGCCTCAACTTTAGCGCGGCAATCCGCTATCGCCTGCTCCACCGCAGGTTTAATGTGTTCTGGTTTAATTTGCGAGAACGGAGGCAGGTCCGAAAACGTAAGAAGTGGATTAGACATGAATAATTCCTTTTGTGTTTTGGCTTTGTGACTACCTATAAAATAGGTCAACTCAAGGCGCAGGCAAGCCAGCAACATGGATGGAGAGATATCCGTTCTCTTTCTCTATGCAGCGATGACCACGGTGATCAGCGAGAGCAACTCTGTCCTTGAGCGTAGTTATGCCTAAATGAGGCTAACTCTATTGGAGTACTGGCACTCACTTAGGTTCAATATGTTTAGTAAGTATGGGTGACTTAAAGAAATTTCAATAGTGATGAGATTAATAATTAAACAAAGCAAACGGATATTCTGCATCTTCGAGGTTGTTGGGTATAATACCTTCAATATTGCAAAAACTTATTGCATCTGAAATCACAGACCACACTCAGATAAAGAGTGTTTCGAGAGTTTAATTTGTTAAGTTACCGCCACAGCTTCCACGCAGGCAACCATGCCGACGTGGTCAAACACATTGTTCAAAGCCTTATTCTTGATGCGCTAAAACAGAAAGATAAACCATTCGTTTATCACGATACCCATTCGGGCGTGGGCCGCTACGACCTGACACATGAGTGGTCGGAAAAAACTGGCGAATACAAACAAGGCATCGCTCGCATTTGGGATAATCCGAACATTCCTGCAGATATCAGAAGCTACATCGACTCGATCAAAGCACTAAACAATGGTGAGAACCTGCGTTATTACCCAGGCTCGCCTCGTGTGGCTCGTGCCCAAATCCGCTCACAAGACCGTATGGTTTTAACTGAACTTCACCCTGCTGACCATCCTCTTTTAGAGCAAGAGTTCCATCGCGATCGTCAGGTGAGCATCTACAAAGAAGATGGCTTCCAGCGCCTAAAAGCGAGCTTACCGCCGCAAGAACGTCGTGGCTTGGTGCTGATTGACCCACCATACGAGCTAGCAAAAGAGTATCGTGATGTAGTGCGCGCTATTCACCAGAGTCACAAGCGTTGGGCGACGGGTATCTACGCTATCTGGTATCCGGTGGTTAACCGCATCGACATTGATGACATGATCGAAGGTTTAGAAGCGCTAGGGATTCGTAAGATTCTGCAAATTGAACTTGGCGTCTCTCCTGACACCAATGAGCGCGGCATGACCGCATCGGGCATGATCGTGATTAACCCACCATGGAAACTGGAAAGTCAGATGAAAGAGATTCTGCCATTCCTAAAAGAAGCGATAGCGCCTGCGACTGGTCACTGGAAAGTCGACTGGATTGTGCCAGAGTAAACGTCTCTGCTCATAACTCTCTCAGCGCAACGAAACCATCGTTGCGCTTTTGTCCCCTCAGCTTCGCCCTTCACCCGCACTTATTCTACTTTTTGTGTCTCTCATCGCTATTTGTCATAAGTATTGTCGCTTTTTCCCATTTAGGAATTGGTCGGATTCGATTTATCATAGTCAGACTTCTTAACAAAATGTTGCGGCGATATTGAGTTAACATCTCATCACCCCAATGTATTTGTTAACCAGAAATTCATACGCTCTTGGAGAAAGTAATGGCGACTCATTTTGACTATATCTGTATCGGTGGCGGCAGTGGCGGCATCGCATCTGCAAACCGTGCAGCCATGTACGGCGCGAAAGTAGCGCTGATTGAAGCACAAGACCTTGGTGGCACCTGTGTAAACGTAGGTTGTGTACCAAAGAAAGTGATGTGGCATGGCGCACAAATCGCAGAAGCAATGAACCTGTACGCGGAAGATTACGGGTTTGATGTCGACGTGAAAGGTTTCGACTGGAGCAAACTGGTAGAGAGTCGTCAGGCGTACATTGGCCGTATTCACCAATCTTACGACCGCGTTCTAGGTAACAACAAAGTAAACGTCATCAAAGGGTTTGCTAAGTTTATTGACGAGAAAACCGTGGAAGTAAACGGTGAACACTACACCGCCGATCACATCCTGATCGCAGTCGGTGGTCGTCCAACCATTCCAAACATCCCGGGCGCAGAATACGGCATCGATTCAAACGGCTTCTTCGACCTGGCTGAGCAACCAAAACGCGTTGCGGTTGTTGGCGCTGGCTACATCGCGGTTGAAATCGCAGGCGTACTACACGCACTAGGTACAGAAACGCACCTGTTCGTACGTAAAGAATCGCCACTACGTAGCTTCGATCCAATGATCATCGAAACGTTGGTTGAAGTGATGGACGCTGAAGGTCCAAAACTGCACACCCATTCTGTACCAAAAGAAATCGTCAAAGAAGAAGATGGCACTCTGACTCTGCACCTGGAAAATGGTGAAAGCCAAAATGTTGACCAGTTAATCTGGGCAATCGGCCGTCACCCAACGACAGACGCCATCAATCTGGCTTCAACAGGCGTTGCAACCAATGACAAAGGCTACATCAAAGTAGACGAATACCAAGAAACTAACGTGAAAGGTATCTACTGTGTCGGTGACATCATGGAAGGTGGTATTGAGCTAACGCCAGTAGCGGTTAAAGCTGGTCGTCAGCTTTCTGAGCGTCTGTTCAACAACAAGCCAAACGCGAAGATGGATTACGACTTAGTTCCAACTGTCGTATTCAGCCACCCACCAATTGGCACCATCGGCCTGACTGAACCAGAAGCTATCGCGAAGTACGGCGAAGATAACGTGAAAGTGTACACATCAGGTTTCACGGCAATGTACACCGCGGTAACAAAACACCGTCAACCATGTAAGATGAAACTGGTATGTGCTGGCGAAGACGAAACGGTCGTTGGTCTGCACGGCATCGGCTTCACCGTTGACGAAATGATTCAGGGCTTCGGCGTAGCAATGAAGATGGGCGCAACCAAAGCAGACTTCGACTCAGTAGTGGCAATCCACCCAACTGGCTCGGAAGAGTTTGTTACCATGAGATAAATCAACACGCAATCAATTGATAGTGTAATAAAAAATCCCCGAGCAGCATTAGTACTCGGGGATTTTTAGTTGGTATAGCTAACGAATAAAGCTTACAAGATTAAAATTCATACTTGGCGGTTAGAGAGAAGTTACGCTTAGCTTCAGATCGATCTTTATCTTCCGCAGACAACCCACGAACATCGTTCCAGTTGTAGTATTCTTCGTCGGTCACGTTGAAGATACCCGCACGTAGCGTCAGATCCTTAATTGGCTTGTAGTAAGCGGTAATATCAACCACGGTTGCAGCATCGATTGGTTGGTAATCACCGTCGATATCACTCTGTGATTTTTTCGCAGTATAGCTTAGGTTAACCGTCGTACCCCACTGGTTGATAGAATCATAGCTTAACCCAACAACGGTATTCCAAGGGCTTACGCTGTTAAGAGGGTTACCGTCGCCATCTTCGCCTTCTGTATAAGCCGCTGCGATACGTGAGCTAAAGCCTTCCACAGGCATGAACTCATCCCAAGAGAGTTGGTTTGCAAGCTCAACACCTTTGATAGTGGCTTTGTTAATGTTGATCGACTGATAAACCGCATCACCAGTCATGAAGCTACCAGAAACCAACTGGTTATCAATAAAGTTATCGTAGTCACTGTAGAAGAGTGAGATTTCATTGCTGACTAGGTCTGTGTTGTAACGCCAGCCACCTTCATAAGAAATACTTTCTTCCGCTTCTAGATCTGGATTTGGTTTGTTCACATAACCGTACATCGGGTTGCCGTAAGAGTAATAGAGCTCTTGGAAATCTGGTGCACGGAAGCCTTGGCTTATTTGAACAAATAAGCGGTTCTCCTCGTTGAGTTTATAAACGGTACCTAATCGTCCAGTTACAGCAGAATCAGAGTAGTCTTTGTATTCACTTGCCGCATTCAAGCTTGGGTTGGCGCTGGTATCACCTGGATCGGTGTCAAATGAATCAAAGCGAACCCCTGGCGTGACAATCCATTTGCCAAACGTGATTTCATCTTGAGCAAATAAGCCATAACGCGTTTCTTGCGCATCAGGAATGTAGAAAATAACTTGGTCACTACCAACTGAGTTAAATTCTTTGTTGGTGTTGGCAATGTCTTTGTCTGAGAAAGAAGCGCCATAAATTAAGTTATGCTCTGCACCGCCCGTAACAAAATACTTATCGAACTGAGCGTCAAATTGAATCCCCTCGTCAGAATACAGGTAATCTTTCTTCTGAACGTTGCCATTTGAGACTCTTGTTCGATCCGTTACACCGGTTTCTTCTTTACTCATCCAATCTAGTTGCCAAGTAATTCGATCAGCGAATGACGTTTCCGCATCCCAGATATGCTTGATACCTAGTTGATATTGTTCGGTTTCATCACTACCAGATGCATTTTCATACGGAACCATGCTAGTGAGATAATCGAGTGAAAGGTTATTTTTATTGCGAATATAGTTACCAGAGAATTCTATGCGGTGAGCAGCGTTGAGTTGATATTGTAGTTTCACCAATAGATTGTTTGCACTGCTGTCTTGCTCATCCGGTTGACCGAAGTTATCCAACTCTTCACCATCGCGACGCGTATAAGCAACCAGAGATTCCAGATCACCCACTTTATTTGCTATCGCAACAGATTCACTGAAGGTTTTGTCCGACGATGAATAATTAAGCTTGGCATAACCACCAAAATCACGACCTTTTAAGATATCTGCCGGGTCTTTGGTTTCAAACGCCACAATACCGCCGATAGCGTCAGAGCCTTGCAGTGAAGAAGCTGCACCTTTGACAATTTCGACCGCTTTGATCATATCGGTATCAACATCAACACGTGATGAGTTTACAAACTCAGCACCAGACTCAAATTGATTTGGTTGAGCCACCCCATCCACTATCACTTTAATGCGGTTTCCTTCGATTCCGCGAATATTGATGCTTTGTACACCTTGACGTGAGTTACTCTGTACGTTCACCCCAGGGGTATATTTGAACAGGTCATCAATGTCCTTGACCATGTTTTCTTCGATTTCTTCCTCATCAATAACCGTCACCGATGCAGCAGTATCTATCGTCTGGGTATTGAGGCGTGTTGCTGACACAACCACTTCATCAAGTGAGTAGCTAGTCTCTTCAGCGACGGCTGATGCTGATAGTAAGGTGCCAATAACGATGGCAAGAGGAGTTGGCTTAATCATTAATTTGTCCGTATCTAAATGTTAAGTATGCTCAATGGTTTTCCCGAATTTGAAGCGCAAGAATCTAAGCGGCATTCGCATGCGAGCCGCTTTGAAAGCATCAAACTTATGGATATATTGTTATCAGTTGAGCTGGTTTTGGTTACTTTACTTTCTTAAGCGTTTGTTATTTAGCGCTTACAGTTGCTTCATGTGCTATTTTTCAGCTTTAACATGCCCTTCTGTTAAGTGCACAAAATCAAGCATGTCATCGCCCGTAATCACATAGGCTTGCCCAAACCCTTTTACATAACGGCCCGAGTCAGGCACCAAGCGGTAAAGATTGAAGTCGCCAAGCTGACTTAAATTGTCAATAATTTCGCCAAAGCGAGCTCGCAGTGCTGCAACGCCCTGTTGCCAATCTTGGGTTTGTTTTGCTACCAGTTCCGCGCGCGTATCAAACGTGAGTCGTTTACGTGCGTAGATGTTTTTACATTCGCTTTCGTCCTCGATCATTAGAATCGAAACATTGCGATTGGTTTTTAAATTCTTGCCATGAGCGGCGATATCACTCACTAGGATGTAATACGCTTTGCTATCAAAAGCGAAAGGGGCATAAGTGGAGTTCGGAATACCCGCTTCATTAATGGTTGCCAACTGCAACGTTTTGCGCGAATCACGAAATTCACGAACCTCAGGCTCTAAACGCCCTTGTAGTCGTTCGCGACGAATTTCTTCTCGTTGAGCACTTTCTTGTGGCTGACTTTCTACTTTCACGCGGCAAACTCCTTTTTGATTTGCGTAAACGCTTCTATTTGATGAGGGAAAAGTTGACGCTTCTTATCTCTTCCCAGGTACACTTTAAAAACACAATCGCCAGCTGCATTAAAGAAGCCAATATAGTGGCTTTCCGTGCCTCGGAATGATTTGCTAACAAATGCGATATGTTCAACTAGATCCAAGCGTAAATGACCATGTAATTCACCGTCTCTGCCCATCAAGTTATAGTAACCATGTGCTTCTTTGCCTTTGGGGAACTTAGCTTTAGTTTCAAATATTGAGCCAAAAGAGTGAACAATAGTGGTAACAGGCCCCCACTCAGGAAGCTGCTCTAAAATAGCTTGGGCATGCTCGCCTGCAACGCGAGTAACCATATTTTCAGGTAACGCAAAAGTGATTGCACCTTCATTCAAACCTAGCTGTTGAGACATGCTAGAGACAGGGGTTCCAGCATCTTCCGCCAATGCGGCTGCTACTTTTTGTTTTACTTCGACTTCGGAACAAGTGGTGTACATGATGACTCCTGGTTACTTCTTAATGTTCAAGCTTCTTAATATTCAAACGCTCTTAACGACGCCTTGAATGGGATAACTTTGGTCTTCTTTGGTTTTGGATGGCAGATGGCAAGGTTTGCCAAGCTTACTGCCCAAAACTGTTCAGCTTCGGCCGTCAAAATCAACTGAATTATCGTTTGATGATGCCTGAATTAAAAACCTCAATCTGACTACTGCGTATCCATCAATATCGCTCAAAGCAGCGATGAATGCTCAATTGATAAAATTGCAATCAAGAAATTGTTCGATATAATAACGATCGAAAACAATAATGTAAATAACAATCAATATCATTAACAACCTCATTACTGTAAGATTACGGTGTTGATAATTAGTGGGTATAAAATGGCAAGGCTTCGTTATCTTATCGCTGGCTTAATAACATGCATTCTACATGGTATTGCGTTGTCGTTTACTCCACAGCAAAACACCATCAATGTTTCGACTGAAGATGGCGCGCAATCGGTACGGATTCAGCTTATGACAATGGCTGCCGCCAAACCTGTAGCAGAACCAACAATAGACAAGAAAGTCGTCAAAGAGCCGACGCCCGTTACTCCCCCACAGGAACAAAAGCCGAGTGCGACTGAACAAACAAAACCCTTAACGCCTGAGCCAATTCACAAGCCAGTCATCACGCCTAAAGAGGCAAGCAAACCAATTGTTGCTAAAAAACCACTGCCGAAACCGCCAGAGAAAAAGCAGGTTGCCCAACCTAAAAAGCCAGTAAAACCAAATACACCTGAACCCAAGACCACAAAGCCTAAGGTCAAAGAAATAAGTACTGAACCAGCTAGCCTAGAAAAGCCTCGGACCGAGACACCAGCCAAAAACAGTGCTCAAGACAGCAAACCAATGTTGGTTAAGAAGCCTAAATTTAGTGCGAAACCAACACCTGTGACTTACCCAAGAATAGCGAGAAAACGAGGCTTGCAAGGGAAAGTGCTTGTTGAGGTGTGGCTGGACGAAAAAGGCAATCAGGTGAAACAGGTGCTGCTCGAATCGAGCGGGCATAAGGTGCTGGATCAACAAGCGCTAAGTACGATTAAAGAATGGCGTTTTTCACAGCAAGTAGCTCAAGGGCAAGCCATTGCTCACCGTGTACAAATTCCTATTAATTTCCAACTACAGTAGTCGCTATCATGCAAACATTAACTCATATCCACAGCCAACTCGGCATCATGACATGGCCACTTATCACTATGTCATTCCTCACTGTCGTTATTTTAATAGAGCGGACGATATACATGCTGCTGAACAGCCGTACGCACACGACAGCTATTCTCAAAAGCATTCACAAACTGGATTTTTCCCGTCCGCAAGAGGTGGACGACTTTATTCAAAATCAATTACAAGGTCGCCAACTGATTTTTCAGTCCATGCGTATGCTTCTCGGCCATCGTCATTTTACTAAACCTCTACGAGAAGAAGCGGTTGGCATTTGGCTATTTAAAAAACGTCAGCAGTTTCGTTCGGGTATTCGCTTACTGTCGATGATAGGCGTGATTAGCCCGCTGATTGGCTTACTAGGTACGGTGCTTGGACTAATGGAAATGTTTAGCGGCATGACCGATGCCACTGCAGTCATTTCTCCAGCAACCCTAGCGGATGGCCTGGGCCTTGCGATGACAACCACAGCGGCAGGTTTGATCATTGCTTTACCCGCTATCATGGGCGCTCAATTACTTGGAATGTGGGTGGAAAAGACATTAGCGAAAATTGAGTACACGCTAAATCATAGTAACCTCCATATCGAAGGCATTGTGGTTGATCCTTTCTCGGGTAAACAAGTTCTACCCACTGCCACCACAGAAGAGGTGTTGTGATGATCCAGTCGCAATCTCGTTTTCTCGACGAAGAATTCAAGCCCGATCTCACCCCGATGATCGACATCATCTTTATCGTTATGGTGTTTCTGTTACTGACCGCCAATGTCAGTGTGCAGACTCTAAACGTGGATATCCCAAAAACCGAACAAGCGAGTCAGCTTAGCTCACCTGATAAGCCAGTTATTTCTATCGGCATTTTGCATAATGAAGAAGAAAAATGGGCATTAGACGGAGAGAAGTTTAGTGACTGGGACGCTTTCACCACAGCGTTGCTCAAAACTCGCACTCGCTTTCCAGATAAACCTTTTGTTATTGCTGCAGATAAAAAAGCCGATGTGGAATCCATGCTCAACCTTTTCGCATTCATGCAAAAACATCAAATTTCAGCCACCAATATCGTTATGGAAGAACAATAATGAAAAAGCTCATTTTGGCACTTAGCCTAATTTTGTCGACCGCCACAACTCAAGCTCAACCAGAGACCTACGCCAATAATCGGATTATCAGCGCTGGTTCCAGCATTACAGAATTGCTCATCGCTTTAGGCGCAAAAGATCAGCTCGTTGCTGTAGACGTCACGAGTCGTAAATACAACCGTGATGAAGCACTTCCTCAAGTAGGTTATCACCGCCAGCTCTCTGCTGAGGGTTTGATGGCTCTGGAGCCGACCCATCTCATTGGCTCTAATGAAATGGGCCCTGAAAATACCTTAACGCTGTTAAAAAGTGGCGGTATTAAAGTAGAAACCGTGCCGTCGGGCGATACGGAAAAAGATCTGTTTAGCCGTATCGACAAAATCGCCCAAATAACCGGAACTCAAGACAAGGCCAAATCGCTCAAAGCATCGATTGATGAGCAACTAAACAACATTAAATCACGCGAATTAAGCCATTCACCAAAGGTGCTGTTTGCCATGCTGACAAAAGGCAGACCCGCCACCATAGCCGGTGACAAAACCACCATTGATGTGATCATCAATTTAGCTGGCGCGCAAAACCCAGCAAAATCGGAAATGAGCTCTTACAAACCCTTAACGCCTGAAGCTATCGTCAAAATGCAGCCTGATTTCTTATTGGTCAGCGACCGTGCCTGGGAGACGCTGGGTGGCCAGGAAGGTATTTTACAAGAATTCCCGTTGCTAGCAGCGACACCTGTGGCGGGTAAAGACAGAATTATCCCCGTTAGCAGTAGCGCAATCATAGGCGGTTTTGGCCTTGAGAGCATCGAACTCACGGACAAACTGTATGACACGTTCCTTAAATTCGAATAAGCCAGCCTTTTAATATAAATAGCCATCGATAAAAAAGTCATGACAGATTCAAGAATGGTTTCAGCCAAAACATTATGTAGTCTAGCTGCGGTTGCACTCTATTTCGCGACCGTTGCTTCGATCAGTACCGGAGCCATGAACATCAGTTTATCTGACAGTTTGATGTCTCTTCTGCCGTTGGGAAATCACGATCTCCCTAATCATGTCACCATGATCATTCAACAGGTACGTTTACCTCGTACCTTATTGGCCATCGCGGTCGGGGGCATTTTAGCCATTAGTGGCGCGGTGATGCAGGGCTTATTCCGCAACCCGTTAGCCGATCCAGGCATTATCGGGGTATCTTCAGGTGCAGCTCTGGGCGCTGCGCTTGCAATTGTGGCCTTTGGTGACCTCGCCAGCCACTATCCAAACTTACTACTGTTCGGTACCGTACCTATGTTTGCTTGTATTGGTGGTGCCCTAACAACCTTCGCGGTTTACCGTTTAGGTACTGGCAGGAACGGTACCTCGGTGACTATGATGCTACTTTCTGGTGTCGCCATTTCAGCTTTAGCGGGCGCGGCTTTGGGTCTACTGAACTACTATGCTGACGACCAGGCACTAAGAGACCTGTCTCTGTGGACAATGGGCTCGCTGGCAGGAGCAAATCAAAAAGGCTTATGGCTTGCCTTTGCAACGCTCATCATTCTATTTATCGCCTACTACCGAGACGCTGATAAGCTTAATGCGATGTTATTAGGTGAAGCCGAAGCACGTCATATGGGCATTAATGTACAAGCTCTAAAGCGCCGCTTAATTGTTATGGCGGCATTTGGTGTGGGTGTGACGGTCGCATTAAGCGGGATGATTGGCTTTATAGGACTTATCGTTCCTCACTTAGCACGGATGATGATCGGGCCAAACTATCGCTCTCTGTTGCCTGTGACGCTATTTCTTGGTGCTCTGCTGTTGCTGATTTCTGATATGTTGGCGAGAACGGTTGTGGCTCCTTTAGATATGCCAGTGGGTATTGTCACCGCTCTACTTGGTGCACCCTTCTTTGTCTGGCTACTCATCAAACAAAAGGGGAGGATCTAATGCTGTCTCGTCTAGGTTTTAGTTTTTCATCAGCAACAGACAATAATGAGCCGATTCAATACTCAGGCCATAAGACAATAGAAATAGGCAACTTGTCTGTCACACTGGGTGATAAGAAGATACTTGATGACATTGACCTCACGTTAAACCGAGGTGAGTTCACCGTACTCCTTGGCCCGAATGGCACCGGCAAAAGTACCCTGCTCAACGCTTTGACAGGCGAGATTAGCGCAAAAGGTGAATTTCGAATCTTTGGTCAAGACAGAGCACAGTGGCCTGCACCATTACTTGCAAAACATCTGGGGGTATTACCGCAAAGCAGCTCTCTGTCATTCAACTTTATGGCCAAAGAAGTGATTGAACTTGGCGGTATTGGCTTAACCATGTCTAACCGACAATTGGCAGATGTGGTGAGCAATCATATGCGTGTGACGGATGTAGAGCACCTAGGTTCACGCTCCTACCCGACCTTATCTGGCGGAGAAAAACAACGCGTACATTTGGCTCGGGTGCTGACTCAACTAGAGCAAAGTGGGGATAATAAAATTCTGTTGCTTGATGAACCAACGTCGGCGTTAGATATTCATCACCAGCACACCACCCTAACGCTGGCTCGAAAGCTAGCCAATGAAGGGGCGACAGTTGTGGCAGTACTGCATGATCTCAACTTAGCTTCACAATATGCGGATAGAATTGTCATTCTTAACCAGGGAAAGATCGCCGCCGACGATATTCCAAGCAAGGCACTCAAACCTGAGATCATTGCAGCGGTGTACCATCACAAAGTGGATATCATTGCGCATCCAACTTACGGTCATCCGGTTGTTATCGCCTGCTAGGTAAGCCTAGATAGTAGTAATAACCACTTCAAAGTAAAAGGGCCATTCAAGGCCCTTTTCATATTTCCGATACACCACTAAATAAGTGGTAGAACAAAGTTCACTTATGCTTTAACGGCACGAACCAATTCAGCAAGACCTTCCCAGTCGCCATCATCCATCAGTTTTGTTGGTACCATCCAGGTACCGCCACAAGCGATAACCGACTTAAGTGCAAGGTAATCTTCTACGTTAGCAGGGCTAACACCACCCGTTGGCATAAAGTTCACTGGGTAAACCGCAGTCAGTGCCTTTAGCATGTTCACGCCACCCGATGGTTCTGCCGGGAAAAACTTCAGAGTGCGCAGACCCATTTCCATCGCCTGCTCAACCAAGCTTGGGTTATTCACACCCGGGACAATCGCGATATTACGCTGCTGACAGTATTTCACGGTAGTTGGGTTAAAGCCCGGGCTAACAATGAAGTCCGCACCCGCATCAATAGCAAGATCAACCTGCTCAGTCGTCAAAACGGTACCTGCGCCAATCAACAAGTCTGGGTACGCTTCACGCATAGTACGAATTGATTCCGCTGCCGCTTCTGTACGGAAAGTCACTTCGGCGCATGGCAGACCGTTCTCTACCAGTACTTTAGCCAGTGGCAGTGCCTGTGCGACATCGTTGATCGCAATAACCGGGACGATTTTGATTTCTTTTAATCGTTGTTCAAGTGTTGTCATGGGTAACCTCTAAAGAATAAAGCTTAATGTTGCTACGATAATAAACGCAATACCGCCAAGTAGTGTTTCCATTACCGTCCAAGTTTTTAATGTGGTTTTTTCATCCATCTCCAGCAAGCGAGAAACCAACCAGAAACCAGAATCGTTGAAGTGTGAAAGCACTGTCGCACCACCAGCAATCGCAATCACGATAAAGCATAGATCAAGCTCGCTCAAACCAGTAGACGCAGCCACAACAGGCGAGATAAGTGCAGCAGTAGTCGTCAGCGCCACAGTTGCAGAGCCTTGGGCAACGCGCAGACAGGTTGAGATAACAAATGCTGCAACAATAACGGGCATGCCAGTATTGGTTAATACCCCCGCCAGTGCATCACCAATGCCACTTGAACGCAATACACCGCCAAACATACCGCCTGCGCCTGTGACCAGAATAACGCCACAAATCGGTGCCAGTGACTCGCCACACAGCTTTTCCAGTTTCGCCATACCGTAATCTTTAGCAAATACAGCAAGACATACCACCAGCGTGATCAGCAGGGCTACTGGGGTTTTACCTAGCATACGCAGGAACGAAACCAGCGAAGAGTTGCCATCTATAACACCAGCAACGGCTAACGTGTTAAGAACCGTGTCCAAACAGATAAGTAAGACAGGCAGAATAAGCAGCGTCATTACTGTCGAAAACTTTGGCGCTTTGCTGTCGTCCGCGAACGCATCACTGTCAAAGAATGCTTTAGAAAGTGGGATCTCAAACTTCTTACCAGCATAAATACCAAATAAGTAAGCGCCAAGATACCAAGTCGGAATCGCAACCAGAATACCAACCATCAGCAGCAGGCCAATATTTGCACCAAGGAAATCCGCAGCGGCTACAGGTCCTGGGTGCGGAGGAACAAACGCATGCATTACGGCAAATGCACCTGCAGCGGGCAACGCGTATTTAAGTGGTGAGCCACCAAACCGAGCCGCAACGCTCAGGATAATGGGCATCATTACCACCAAACCCGCATCGAAAAAGATGGGGAAGCCGAACATCAACGATGCCACACCGAGTGCCAGTGGTGCACGCTCTTTACCAAAGCGGCCAATCAAAGTATCGGCCAGCACTTTCGCACCGCCAGTCACTTCTAAAATTTTGCCGATCATCGCACCAAGACCAACCAATAAAGCAACCGAAGCTAACGTGCCTCCGAAGCCACTCATCATGGTAGGTACGACCTTGTCAGTCGATACGCCCGTTGCGATTGCCGTACCCAAACTCACCATAGTCAGGGACGCAAAAGCATGGACTTTTAATTTAATGATTAGAACGAGTAACGCTGCAATAGCAAGGCCTGCAATCGTTAATAAGTATGTAGGATCTGGGGCTTGGGCTAGCTGCTCCATAGGTTCACCTTTAAGAATTATAGTTTGTGTTTTGGTTCACATTTATTTAAGTTACCGGTAACATGTTACCGATAACATGAATAAGATAAACCCATATTTTCAAGTGAATTCAAAAATTGAGATCACGCGCAACTTTAGTTATGAGGATAAGTTATGGCTGGTAGTAGTGTCATCGTTATGGGCGTTTGTGCGAGTGGAAAAAGTACAATCGGCGAGCAACTAGCGAAAAAGCTAGGACGAAAATTCATTGATGGTGATGATCTTCACCCACGAGCGAACATCCAGAAAATGGCATCTGGCCAACCTCTGAATGATGACGATCGCAAGCCATGGTTAGAGCGTATTCGTGATGCAGCCTACAGTCTGGAAAGCAAAAACGAACACGGTGTGATCGTCTGTTCTGCTCTGAAAAAGATCTACCGCGATCAGATACGAGAAGGCAACAATAATGTGACTTTCCTGTTTTTGGATGGCGACATGGAATTGATCCTTAATCGCATGCGCCTGCGCCAAGGCCACTTCATGAAAGAAAACATGGTGAAAAGCCAGTTTGAAGCCCTTGAGCGCCCAGATAATGAACCTCAAACTCTGGTCGTCAGTATTGAAGGTGACATCAGTGGCGTTGTTGAACGCTCTGCAGCGGAACTCTTGAAACAGCAACCGGTTGAGGAGGCATCATGACCCACTCCGTTATTCTCAATGTAACCGAACGTCTTATCGAACGCAGCCGCGAAGCCCGCGCCGCATTTTTAGCTCGTACCGAGAGTCAGTCTGAAGCAGGTAAAGGCCGTACAGGCCTGTCTTGTGGCAACCTTGCGCATGCGGTGGCGGCGTCATGTTCTACCGAGAAAGATAATATTCTCGATTTTACTCATTCCAATGTCGCGCTGATCAGTGCTTACAACGATATGTTGAGCGCCCACCAGCCTTACCAAGAATACCCAGCACAAATTAAGCAAGTACTGGCACAGTATGGACACACGGCTCAAGTGGCAGGTTGCGTACCAGCGATGTGCGATGGCGTGACGCAAGGTCAGCCTGGTATGGATATGTCGCTGTTTTCCCGCGACTTAATTGCTCAATCGACAGCGTTGTCTCTAAGTCATAATGTCTTTGATGCCACATTGCTGCTTGGCATCTGCGATAAAATCGCACCGGGACAACTGATGGGAGCACTCTCGTACGCTCACCTGCCAGCTGCCTTTGTACCTGCTGGTTTAATGGCCACCGGCATCAGCAATGAAGAAAAAGTCGATGTGCGCCAGAAATACGCAGCGGGTGAAGTAGGAAAAGATGCTCTACTGGATATGGAGTGTCGCGCTTATCACTCTCCAGGTACCTGTACTTTTTACGGCACGGCAAACACCAACCAACTGGTGTTTGAAGCAATGGGATTAATGCTGCCGGGCTCAGCGTTTATTCATCCTCATACTGAGCTACGTAAAGCCCTGACCGATCATGCGGCAGTGAAGATAGCGTCCATGACTGCAGGCTCCAGCAACTTCCGTCCTCTGGCAGAGGTCGTGACAGAAAAGAGTTTGATCAACGGTATCATTGCGCTGCTGGCATCAGGCGGCAGTACCAACCACACCATTCATATGGTCGCCGTCGCACGTGCGGCAGGTATCTTACTCACCTGGCAAGACATCAGTGATTTATCGGAAGTCGTGCCTCTACTGGCGCGCGTGTACCCGAACGGTCCGGCAGATATGAATGCATTTCAGGCAGCTGGCGGCGTTCCAGCCCTGCTACATCGATTGGACGAATCCAACCTACTACACCGCGACGTGAAACCAGTTTTCGGAGAGTTCTCTGCTCAGATGACGATGCCATCTTTGAACGATGGTCAATTAGTATGGACAGCCTGCAACGGCAGCTTGGATGGCGATGTTATCGCCGCTCCAGAAGCGGTATTCCAAAACACGGGGGGGACTCGTGTATTAGACGGCAATTTAGGTAAAGCGGTAGTTAAAGTCTCGGCGGTAAAAGAAGAGCAGCGCATCATCGAAGCACCTGCGGTGGTCTTCCAGTGTCAGCACGAAGTGGAAGCAGCCTACAAACGAGGTGAGCTCAACAAAGACTGCATTGTCGTTGTAACGCATAACGGTCCAGCCGCGAACGGTATGCCAGAGCTGCATAAGCTGATGCCAATTTTAGGCAATGTGCAAAAAATGGGTTTTAAAGTGGCACTGGTAACCGATGGTCGTTTATCTGGCGCATCAGGCAAAATTCCATCCGCGATTCATGTCTCACCCGAAGCGATTCGTGGTGGCGCGATTGGTTTAGTCCGTACTGGTGACGTTATACGCGTTGATTGCCAGACTGGCGAGTTGAACAACTTAACAGACGCCAGTGGACGCACAGTCATGCAGCTTGATACTGAGTCAACCCAGCAAACATGGGGACGTGGATTTTTCGAAGTGATCCGCCACAACGTTTCCAGTGCAGATCAGGGCGCGAGCTTCATTGTTTAGGGTATAAGAACGGATAAACCGAGTATCCAGAACTTAATGCCATTCGTCTAATAGCGAATGGCATGTTTAAGCCTCCCGTCTTCATGAACAGCGACGAAGGAGAGTGATTCAGGATCTAATTTCCGAGCGCTTTATGACCAACGTTATTTCATTAGCTGCTCAGCGCACTGCGATTAGATTCCTAGTCTCGCTAGGGCTCGCTGGAATGACGCGGATAGGATCATTAAACGATTGGAGTACTCCGCTTATCTATATTTTTCGACAAAATATTACACACTCTCACCCGCAGTAATGTCATAGCCCATATCGACCACCAACTCTTGCTGCTCTTCGCCTTTTAATCGCGCTATCAGCAGTTCTGCACTCTTCTTGCCAATCTCAAAACGCGGCGTATCCACACTGGTCAGCTTCGGACTGATCGTCTGGCCGATGTCCAGTGCGTTATAGCCAACCACTGCCAGTTGCTCCGGGACGTTAATCCCACGCTGCTGGGCGCTGAGGATAGTACCAATCGCGATATCATCGTTGGTACAGAACACACCATCAAGATCAGGGTAGCTTTCCAAAGCCCGTTCAAGTAACTCATGGGCAAGAGAGAAGCTGGAATGTTCACCAGTTAATACATGTCTCACTTCTAGACCGGCTTCAGACATGGCGCGCTCATAACCTTGCATACGTAACTTAGTCCGCGTATCCAAACGGGCACCAAAGTAGACAATGGTACGCTTGCCAGAATCTAACATACGCTTTACTGCGCTATAGGATGCATCTTCATGGTCCAAACCTACCGCCATATCAATAGGTTGTTCCGGCAATTCCATGGTCTCTACCACAGGCACACCGGCATTTTTGATCATCTGCAATGTACGCGGAGTATGGTTGCTTTCGGTTAAGATCAGCCCATCAACTTGATAAGAGAGTAATGACGCGATCTTGCGCTCTTCTTCTTCTACATCATAGCTAAAGTGGGCCAGAAGCGTCTCATAACCGTGCGCTTTGGTGACCATCTCTATGCCCTGCACAAAAGAAGCAAAAATTTGGTTAGACAGAGAAGGAAGTAAAACACCGATCGCTTTACTGGAGGATTTAGACAGCATTGCTGGAGCCCGGTTTTCAATATAACCCAGCTTTTCTATCGCAGCTGCGATCTTAACCCGCGTCTTTTCCGCAACGGATTCCGGATTGCGCATATAACGCGAAACCGTCATCTTTGTGACACCAACCTGGTCAGCAACATCCTGTAATGTCGCACGTGTTTTCTTAATCTTTTGATTCATAAATATGTGAACTGTCAGTAATGTTACTTGTAACATTATGACCAATAGACATCCTTCGAACAAGCTCAGGATAAATAGTTCATTAAATCAGTATCTTAATGTACAAGTATCCACCAGGTTACGATACCAATACTGTGATTGAAACCAAATAAATAGATAACATTAATATCAGTTTTCATATAAAATAATGCGCCTAAAAGAGTAAGAAATTAGGCACCGTGCAATTAGGTTATAACGCAACTCAGATTTATTATCATCTTCTTGATCTGGACGACTCTCAAAAGCAGCAATTCCTTCAAGCATTACAGCAAAGTCAACCTAAGCTATATCAACAACTCACCCCTCTTTTAACTAATAAAACCGCAGAAGATCAGCTGACTCAATTACTTTGTTTTGGCGCTCAGCAAGCTACAGCTCGGGACATTGATCTTAGCGGCCAAGTTATAAGTAAATACCGCTTAACCCAAGAGCTTGGTCGCGGCGGTATGGGTGTTGTTTATGCAGCGCAGCGAGCAGATGCAACATTTGAGCAAGATCTGGCGATTAAATTTATTCAAAGTAACTTGAGCAACGTGCTGGAACAACGTGCTCTATTCGATGAAGCTCAGCTTCTCGCTCGATTAAACCATCCTTACATCGCAAAAGTCTTTGATGGCGGTTTACACGACGATTCAGTTTACATTGTGATGGAACGAGTATTCGGTCAAACCTTAAATAAGTATCTGTCCGAAACTAAATTGAAAACAAACGATAAGTTGCTGCTGTTTAAACAAATTTGCCAGGCGATGGAACACGCTCATCAACATCACGTTTTGCATGCCGATCTCAAGCCAGAAAATATTCTTATCGACCACAACCATCGCCCCAAGTTGCTCGATTTTAACTTAACCCAAAAAGCACACTCCAACCGAGGAGAGCCACCGTCGGCGCTGATCGCTTTCAGCCAACACTTTGCCAGCCCGGAGCAACAATTAGGGCAATATCTAACTGAACAAAGCGACGTTTACTCTTTGGGTAAAATTCTGGCACTAATGTTTCCATCTCCAGCGATTTGGTCGGATATCTATTGGGTGATAAAAAGCGCCACGCGCACCACCATTACGCAACGATACCAGAACGTCACAGCCTTAAGAATCGATATCGAACGAATTCTCGAACGTCGCCCGATCAAGCAGAAGATCCATTGGCCTTTTTACAGCGCACTTCGATTAGTTCAGCGAAGGCCTCAAGCATCGGCATTGACAGCCATTATTGTGCTCTCCGGTATGATATTTGGCAGTGCCATAATGCAAAAGAATATCCAGCTGCAGCAAGAGAAAAAAGTGACAGAAAACATGATGTACGAACTCACTCGCCTTATCTTCCACACAAAAGGACAGAATCTAGAACAATTGCCGGTTAACGCCATGATGGAGTTAACACGAAGGCGGATACTGGCTAATCCAGAGATCCCCAAACAGGTAAAGCAAAAAATGTTATTGGCGATGATGACACCCGTGCCAGATAAGCACCTCCCCCCCCAAAAAAAGTGTCACTCGAATTGTCCGTCTGAGTACAGCACTGAACAGTAAGGCTAAAACAGGATGTATACACATTTGGTGGCACTATGGATATTGGTATGTGCCGCTGCAATCACTTTAACTGCAGCGCCATCTATCGCAAATCAAAGCCAACTTTTACCCAAGCTCAGACAGGGCTATTTTGATGATGCAACGAACCTGCTAGATTTTGATTGGTTTTCCAGTCTAGACGCCATTGAGCACCTCAATGAGAGCCAAGCCTATATTGAAAAACACTTCACATCCGATGACATTATCTTTCAGCCTCGCGGCACCACCTTCAAACACATAGTGATCAAAAAGAAAGACTGGCAAGGCCACGTGTGTGCGTATGACCTACGCTACCGAAATTACCCTGAATATCGTCCTCCCTTTGCTGAAACAACATATACCATCACTGACGACGCTCTTATTCAGCACCCGAGTACGGGGGATCATTTTCAGGGCTGCTTTTTATCGCTCAGCCATCAAGTAACCGAAGATGTCATCGAGCCACTCAGTCACTTTTCTAATTGGCACAATTTGGTCGGTTGCTCACTAACAGGTTGTACGAGAAACGATTTAAATGGCTTCTCTACCGAAGAATTTGATGATGACGGTGATTGGAAATACCGTACTGCGGCCATGAACTTCGACCCACGTACCAAACTATTAATGGAGAAGGTACAAGGCTTGGGGTATAGCGAGTATATTCAACACAGCAATCGCTCCGAAATGCTGTGGTTTACTTACCCGCAATCGGATGACCATTATATTAATTATCGTGGTATCTGGCAGCAGACCCAATATCACGGTCAAACCATAACGCAATCCTGCCTATTAATAGGTCACCAGCAAGTATTGCGCCTACCCCTGTCGACAAAAACCTGTCCAACAAACCCAAGTTTGTACACATTGGACGTCACTTGGGAATATGGCGATATGTGGTGGATTGATAACCCTACTCCCAAAGCAGACCTCGCACAAATGAATGTGATGGTTCGTTGGTCTCAGGCGCTCACAGACATTAACTACACGACCTGGGAATATCTGCCTGCAGGGAAAGCTTGGGAGCAAGGCATTTTATATCGTTATCAACAAGATGTTCATCGTAATCTAGATGGTTCTGATCGCATTGAAACCCACACAATTTCTGAATTTGTCAAAGTAAATAAGGATGTATAACAATGACAAAACCCAAAGCACTGACTCAAATTATTCATCAATGGCAATCAGGCAACAAACAAGCTGAAAGTGAGTTGTATCAGTTCGCCTACCTGCAATTGCGCAAAATTTCCCAGCAGGAGCGAAAGAGAAACGCAGAAAAATACGGCCCTGAAAATAAAGTATTAGTCGATAGCGTCAATAGCACCACGGCATTGATTCACGATGCCTACCTAAAAATATCCAACTACAACAGAAGTGATATTAAAACCAAACGTGATTTCTTTTTGATGGTAGCTAAAGTCATGCGCCAAATACTCATCGATCATGCACGCTCACACCAAGCCCAGAAGCGCCAACATTACACCGCGATGAACCAAGAAGAAGATCGCTTCGAACAGCTGATCATCATGGATAAAACCCTGGATAGCTTCAGTATCCGTTACCCACGACAGTCCAGTGCCTTAAAGCTTAAGTATTTGATGGGAATGAAAAGCCAAGAAATCAGCGAACTGCTCGAGTGCAGTGCGAGTTTGATTGAGAAAGATCTTAAATTCTCTCGCAGTTGGTTGCAGTCCCGCCTGACATCGAAATGAAAAGCAAGCGGTCATTGCCCCGAATCTGCATGCTAACCCCCAGTTCGCCCAGTGGGTAGAAGAGATCAAATTAAACCAGATCTATCATCCACCACATTAGTACGCCTAAAATTTCCACAATGCTTGTAAGCCCGTGCTCCATGTCAGCAATTCCGATTCAGGCAACGTGGCTTGGTAATTCTCGGTTACCTGCTCCTGACAAATGCCATCGGTCATGGTCTTACAGTATGAGGTACTTATAATGTGAGAATCCGATTCCAGACGTTTTTCAAATCCAATTAAGGCAAACCAACCTAAATGCAAACCTTCAAAAACCTCATAGCTCACCGTTCCCTCCAAACTGGTACGAAGACTGTGGCTAGCAAAATCGACATCACTAAACTGAGTAGAAGAGGTTTTGCTATATAAAGGGAAACCAATTAGTACTTTGCCAGAAACATGCCAGTTATTATCGGCGAATAACGTGCCATCATCATAAGCCACCCCAATATCAGCAAACACACTTGTGTTGGTTTCCTCCCATGTACCCTGAAAGAACTGATTACCCTGTTCGGTATAGTTTTTGACACTGAAACGAGTAAACGTTTGATAAGTGAATGACGGGCCAGCGACCAAACGCCAGCGATTATCCAGCTTATAGTGCAGTAAGATATTGGTGGCAGTTTTCAGGTACTCCGCTTCGTTATTTTGAATAACTTGGCCGTTCCAACGCCACTCTTCCTCACCATTAACTGGTGAGAACGTTGCAAGTGCATCGATAGAAAAATCGAAGTCTTGATTAATACGGTATAAGCCACCAGAGTTAATCACCGGATTCAGTAAGTTCACACTGGAACTTGCTACGCCCGTTTCCTCATACACTACGTTCTCTAACCCCAGGGAAAAATACGAATAGCCATACCGATCATCCATCTCGCTCGCTGCCGTTGCCGAGGCCATACACATCAACGCGAAACCCACGCAAGTCTTCATTATTATTGTCCTTTTTATCCTTTTCTGCGGCAGATAATAGCGTTGCGCTACACAATTCCAACCCCGTTATTGATAAAAAAAACAAAACTTTTTTTACGGTTTTTTTGCTGTTTTTCGTATCTTGAAATCTCGCCATATTCACTGATACAAATCACCTATCTGTACCCAAAAAACGTTCACAAGCAAAAACTTACTCCCTCCGAGTGATGAGAGTTTAATTCAAAGAAAGGATGTAGAAACACATGAAAAAACTTAGTTTACTAGCAGCGTCAGTGGCTATCGCTCTTACTGGATGTGGAGGCTCTGAGGGAGGTTCATCCGACGGCGGCACACCACCAACTCCGGGCGGCTTGATTATCACAGCTATTGATGGCTACCTACAAAACGCTGAAGTGTGGGTAGATAAAGACGGTGACCTAAGCAATGGTTGTGAATTCGATACTGATGAAGTAACCGATGAAAATGGTCAAGCAACCATCAGTAAAGATGACTATGCGGGTATGGATGTTTGTATCAAAGCAATCGCAGGAAAAACCATCGACAAAGACCGTGGTATTGTAGCGTCTGACTTCGTACTTGCTTCTCCTTCAAGTGATGGTGACCAGGTGATCGTCAACCCAATGACCAATATGGTAATTGAAAAGGTTAAGACACAGCTAGCCAGTGACTCAGCCCTAGATGTGGTTGAAGCGAAACAAGTGGCGGCTGATGAGGTTGTTGCTGCTGTAACACAATCGGGCTTAACCGCGAGCGCTGAATTGATTTTCGGTGACTATCTCACTAGCTCAGAGTCCTCTAATGATGCTAAAGCACTAAAAGTAATTGGTGAAACGCTGGTTGACCACCAAGACCAACCTGTTGAAAAACAGCTAGAAATCACGACTAAAGTGGCAGAGAAAGCACAAGAGATCATCAGCAGTAGCACACCTGAAGAGATTGATAACTTCGCTCCAGTCGTTAATGTACCTAACGATGGTCCCGTTACCGTAGAGAAGAACAGCCGCCCTGTGGTAGCAACACCTCTAAAACCTGTCACCCTTCAACTTGGCGATACCTTCTTGGCGATAAATGCTGCCGATTACTTCAGCGATGCGGAAGGTGATGCACTGACTTTCACCATGAGTGCTATTGGCGGTGATAAAAATGGTATCGATATTGATAGCCTTGGCATGATCACGGGTGCACCAACAGCAGCGGGCGAATTTATCTACCAAGTTTTTGCTGAAGATGCGAAAGGCTCACTCTCTTACCCTGCAACCCTGACAGTGACTATCGAAACGCCAAACACAGTTCCAGCAGTCAATGACACCACAAAAGCAGACCTTCAAGCAGAAGTGAACGGCTGGCAATGGGTAAAAGGCGAACAGCCACAAGACACCCTGAATATTGCAGCACTGTTTACCGATGCTGACTCAGATGTCCTCACTTACAAAGTGGAAACCTCACTGAGCAAAAATGGTGGTGAAGACACAGGCTTCCAGGTGCTTATCGATGACAGCGGTACGATTTCATTCGACGGCCTAGTGCCACATGTTGCCAATGCAGGTGCCGAGCATATTTATGTGTACGCGAACGACGGGGTGAATGCCGAAGACACTTTAGTTACCTTTGCGCTACCGAAAATCGCAGAGGGAACGGTGGTTGAGCCAACGCTGCATCCTCTGGAAGGTCAGGTGTGGTACCGTCTTGAATACGGTAGTGGCACAGAAACTGAGAGCTTTAACTATTCTCGTGTCTGGTGTGACACACTGAGCTTTAACAATGGTGAAGTTAATGGTAACACACGCTCTCTGAGCAACCTGACAGAGTGTAGCGAAATTACCGATGGAACAAATAGTTTCTACTTTGGTAGTTATGAAGTACAAGGGAATAAAATCCTTGCCTCTTTTGTTGGTGATGAAGGTACAGAACGGGCTGAACTGACCATAAAAGATGCTGACGAAATTTCACAAGGTGCGAAAACGCTGTACTGGTATTTCCCTGAAAGCGGCGAAACAGAAATCTACACACTGTTCAGTGTAAAAGCCGATGCTGAAGCACGTATCCAGATTCAATCAGACGATATCTCTGATAACCGTATGTTCCCAATGACGCTACCAACTGCAGTTGAAGGTCAATATGCAACGGGTAAAGCGTCTGTATCATTGCTAGAAAATAGCAGCACCAATGATAACGGCTCAATGGATGCGAATCTGATTCTAGAGTTCGATAATCAAGATTTTACCTGTGCCGATGTGAGTGAGTTTTACCGCAGTATGACGTTCACAGGCGAAGGGCTGGGATACGGTGTCGACTCTGTCGATGCTTACGAAGGTGGCTTTGAGTGTTACGACAATGTTGAAAACGACATCACCCATGCTGCTATCGATTTCGACTTACCAGCATTAACTGTAGGCAACGTTTACAGCTTTGTAGGTAAAGTCAAAGAAAGCCAGGGAGCTTACATTGAAGCAGTGAAGTTCAATGTAACTTGGACAGGTACTGGCGATAACGAATAACAACGCTTCCCCCAAGCACCAGGCCCCGTACTGCGGGGCTTTTTTCGTTCTATACAAAAATCACTTCACACACATCACATTGAGTAACGAAGTGCCCGTTAATTGGTTAGGCTCACGATCGGTAAACAAACCTTTCTTACCTTTGCCCCAATACGGCAGTTGAAGCGGCCATTTATTCTTTTCCATCACACCTGAAGCTCTTAATGTCTTAAACTCTTCAGACGTTGCCAACGACATGTCTAATTGCTGGCATATCTGTAATGCGTCTTTATAGTTGAGGCGGTTCCACGGTTTACCATATTCCATGTAAAACTGGTTCCGATTATCAACCAAGTACGGCGCGACATACGTTTTACCCTGTAGTACGGTTTTTAAGCGAACCACAATACCATCTCGACTTGATACTCTCTTTTCCGGCTTAGCTTGAACTGCTGGTTTAGTCGCAACTTGCTTCGCTGCGGTAGTTTTTTTTTCAGCGGTCGCCGATGGAGATTTAAACGCATCGGTGTTCGGTCGTACACTCGAAACCGAGGCAGCAGGCGCGTTGCCAACAACTGACTTCGTCACAGCCTTGGTTTGTTTCGACGCCGAGGTGTTACGCTTCCCAACCACACGAATAAACGCATCTTTGTAGTTGGGCAAGGTTTTCACTCCACGCAAATCAGCCGCTGCTTTAGCAGGGTCCGTGTACGGACCAATCAGACAGCGATAGCCGCTGGGTTCTGCTTTCATCCAAACATCAGTGGTGATTTGGTTATAGAGGGGTTTAGCTTTGGCCAGTGACATCGGCTTTGGCAGCAAACCACATTGAATCCAGTAGAAATCACTGCCACCCTGCGGCACTTTCTTTCCCCATACTCCATTACCAATAGGACAGGTTTGCTCAAGCTTTGGTAGCTCTTTGTCGCTAGCCTGAGTCGCCTGACAAAGAAACTCTTCAGCCAACACATAAGGAGAAAACTGAGCGCCGCCCAAGACCAAAGCTAGGCTGAGGCATAATTGGATACGTCGTGATAAGTGTTGTGCCTTCTTCAATTCCATACGCTTCACTATAAACTCGTGGGTAAGGTCATTATGGCGGAAGACCGCCAAAAAACGGTGAACAAGGAATAACTAGCAAAAAAAGAGCCGGAAATACATCCGGCTCTTTTTTTAGCAAGGAATTAAGCGAATTAACCACACTTAATGTCTAGATTCTTAACCTTTATACAGTTTCGGGTTAAATACATCACGTAACCAGTCACCCAATAGGTTGATTACCAGTACCAATGTCACCAACACAATGCCAGGAAAAGCGGTAATCCACCAAGCGCCCGAGAAGATGTAGTTAAAGCCGATACTGATCAGCGCACCCAAAGACGGCTGATCCACTGGTAAACCTAAGCCAAGGAATGACAGTGCCGCTTCAGACATGATCGCATTCGCTACCTGAACCGTCGAGATAACTAATATTGGCGACAGACAGTTCGGCAGAATATGACGGAACATAATACGTGGCGCTTTAAAGCCCATCACACGTGCCGCTTCTACGTACTCTTTTTTCTTCTCTGCCAGAACCGATGCACGGATAGTACGTGCGTACTGTGGCCATTCTGCCACACCGATGATCACCACCAGCATAACCACTGCATATTGGCTGTAGAAGTCACTGCCAAAGCTGGCTTTGAAAATCGCCGAAACGATGATCGCTACCATCATGGTTGAGAACGAAAGCTGAACATCAGCAAAACGCATTAAGAAGCTGTCGATACGGCCGCCAAAGTAACCCGCAGACAGACCAATGATGATCCCCAGAATCAGCTGTAGACCCACAGCCAGAAAGCCGATGGTCAGTGATAAGCGAGAGCCATAAAGAATCGTCGATAAAATGTCACGACCTTGCTCATCCGTCCCCAAAACAAAACGCTCATCGCCTTCTTCCATCCATGAAGGAGGAAGTTCCGAGTCCATAATATCGATCGACGTCAGGTCATAAGGATCGGTTGGTGCCAGAATGGGTGCCGCAAGAGCTAATACTAAGAACACCATAAACACAGTGAAACTTGTCATCGCGACTTTGTCACGCTTAAAGTAGTACAGAAAATCTGACTTTTTAAAACGCTGCCACGCTGAAGGAACGGCTTCAGGAGCGGCAACTTGATTTGATTGGCTCATGATTAAGCTCCTTTTCCGGTTAGGTTCACAGTTGGGTTGATGATGCCGTACAGCAAGTCGACGATGGTATTGGTTACCACGAAGATCAAACCAACAAAAATAACGTAGGCTGTGATTAGCGGTGTATCTACACGGTTAATCGCCTCAAGGAAAAGGAAACCCGTACCCGGCCATTGGAATACAGTTTCAGTCAGAATGGTGTAGGCCACCATAGTACCAATTTGCACACCACCCACTGTCAGTACTGGCAGCATGGTATTTTTCAGTGCATGTTGGTAATAGATTTTTTGTAAGTTCAGACCTTTTGCTTTTGCGAACTTAATGTACTCAGAGCTCAGCACTTCCAGCATTTCTGAACGAACCAAACGAATGAACAGCGGCAACATAATAGAAGCCAGAGCAATACATGGTAGGATCAGGTGCTTGATACCATCAAGGGTAAAGAAGCCTGACTCCCAACCGAGAAGGTTCGATGTTTCACCCCGCCCGTAGGAAGGCAGCCAGCCTAGCTCAATGGAGAAGACGTACATCAGCATGATTGCGGTCAGGAAAACCGGAATCGAAATGCCGACACTACTCATCGCCATAACAAATTTGGTGAAGATACTTTTCGGGTGAATCGCAGAGTACACCCCAAGTGGTATTGAGAAAGCAATAATGATGAGCGTCGCGCCAAACACGAGCTCAAGTGTCGCAACCAGCTTATCAAGAATGACCTCAACCGCTGGACGCTTGAAAAAGTATGAAGTACCCAAATCACCTTGCAGTGCATTACCAACAAAGCGAGTGTACTTTGTGATAAAGGGATCGTTCAGGCCCAGTTCATCACGCAGCGCTTGACGCTCCGATTCCGAAACCGACTGACCTACAAGCTCACGCAGCGGGTCACCCAGGTTGTCCTGAATGGCAAACGCCACCAAACTGATCACAAACATCACTATCAGTGCCTGAAACAGGCGCTTGACCAGAAACGAAAACATTCCTTGCCCCTTAACTATCCATAGATCTCTAAATTTAGAGAGAAAATTCAGTCTTTAAACGGGCTCAGTCCGACTGAAATAAAACTGAGCCTGGTATTGAGCCCCACAATAATTCAATTGTCATAGGGCTCTTTCAGGAGGGAACGAACTCCCTCCTAATCACTACTTAATGTGCTTATTCAACCACTAGGTCGCCAAAGTAAGGCATAACCATTGGGTTCACGATGTCTGCTGCTTTCACGTTAGACTTCGCGCCCCACGCTTCACTTTGCCAGTGTAGCGGTACGAATGCTGCGTCGTTGTATAACGTTGCTTCGACACCTTTTAGCATCTCTGCACGTTTCGCTGGATCCGTTTCAACGTTAGCCGCCTCTACTACTTTATCCATTTCCGGGTTTGAGTAGTGACCACAGTTGTACTGACCACGACCAGTTTCTTCGTTACGAGTCATGGTTAGGAATTCGTTGAAGTTTGCAGAATCTTCAGTATCTGAGTGCCAGCCGATCATCAGCATGTCAGCAGAACATAAATCAAACTCAGGCCAGTATTGCGCTTTAGGCATGGTCTTCAGATCAACCTTGATGCCGATCTTAGACAGCATCGCCGCCGCTGCTTGTGCAACTTTGGCATCGTTCACGTAACGGTTGTTTGGCGCAATCATTGTTAGCGTCAAGCCGTCTTCGTAGCCCGCTTCTTTCATCAGCTCTTTGGCTTTCTTCAGATCGTAACGAGGAACCAGTTCTTCGTTATGACCAACGTAACCTGCCGGGCTTTGCTGACCAGCTGCCGTTGCGAAGCCTTTCATAATTTTCTTCACGATGCCTTCGTTATTGATGGCATGCACAATCGCTTGACGAACGCGAACGTCTTTCAACGCTTCGTTGCTGTTTTGGTTCATTTGTAGCGTGATAATACGAGTACCAGGCAGTGTTACCAGATCGATACCGTCAGCGTCTTTCACACGTTGGTGATCGTTTGGCGCGACTGGGTGAATCATATCTACGCCGCCAGAAAGTAGTGCAGCAACACGAGTCGCATCTTCTTTGATAGGCACTAGCGTTAGCTTATCAACGTTACCTTTTGACTCTTTGTCCCAGTAATCTTTGAAGCGTTCAAATTCTACTTTTACGCCCTGTTCACGTGATGTCACGATGAACGGACCAGTACCAGAAACGTGAGTTGATGCAAATGAGTTACCATGCTTCACTAGCTCAGATTTGTCTTTGCCGTCTTCCGTTTTACCAGTGTAGAACTTGCTGTCCATTGGGAAGATGTACGTTGCCGTTTGCAGCACAAGTGGGTATGGGCCTTTAGTCACAAGATCAAAGGTATTGTCGTCAACTTTAACGATTTTTTCGTACGGTTCGAAGATAGATTTAAAGTCTGGAGAGTTTTGCAGACGCTCAAATGTCCATACAACGTCATCTGCAGTCATTGTGTTACCAGAGTGGAATTTCACACCTTCACGCAGTTTAAAACGTACTGTCGTATCGTTAATACGCTCCCAACTTTCTGCCAGGCGTGGTTCAAAATCCATTTCCTGAGTGAAACGAACCAGTGGGTCAAATACCATGTGTGACATTTGCAGTGTACCACCAGATAGCTGCTCGTGCGGGTCAAGCGATACCGGATCAGCAGCGTAGCCAACTTTAATGTCTGCTGCCAACGAGTTAAAACTTAGTCCCGCCGCGATTAGCGCCACTGCTAATTTGCTTTTCATGGTTTTCATTTGCATAACTCCTTCATGCTGGGATCAAAGTCCCTTGTTGTTGTGTTTGCGTCTGTTTTTATTTCAAGATCAGCCAAGCTAAAAACTTGGTTTATGCCGATTTAATCTCTTCTCTTAGCCCAGTAAATTCTGGCATCAGAGAAATCAGTTTCTTACTGTATTCATGCTGAGGTGCGGTAAACAACTGCTCAGTTGGTGCCACTTCCAGTAGCGTACCCATCTGCATTACACCGACTCGGTCACACATCTGACGAATTACCGGTAAGTCGTGACTGATAAACAACATAGTCAAGTTCAGCTCACTTTGCAGATCTTTCAGCAAGTTAAGAATCTGTGCCTGTACCGAAACATCCAACGCTGATGTTGGTTCGTCACAAATTAAAAGACGGGGCCTCGTTGCCAGTGCGCGCGCAATAGAAATACGCTGACGCTGACCACCTGAGAATTCGTGTGGATACTTAAGACCAGCCATACGCCCCAAACCAACGTGATCAAGCAAGTCATTCACGATTTGGCGTGTTTCTGTTTCGTTTTTAGTTAGTTTATGGAAACGAATAGGCTCAGCAATGATATCCGCCACCTTCATGCGAGGGTTCATTGACGTATAAGGGTTCTGGAATACCATCTGCATTTGACGGCGAACAGGGCGACGCTCTTTTTCTGACTTCATCGCTGTCAGGTCCAGGCCTTCAAACTTTACCTGACCAGAGTTTGGTTCATACAAGCCCGCAATCACACGTGCTATTGTCGACTTACCAGAGCCAGATTCACCCACCAGACCAAACGTCTCACCTTCGTGAACTTCAAAACTGACGTTATTCGACGCTTGTACGTACTCACGACGGCTTTCAAACAGCGAGTCTTTGGTCACGAATCTTAGGTTGACGTTTTTCACATCCAACAACGGACCAGTGTACTCACGTTGATCCTGACTTTGTCCTAACCAGTGATTCTTAATGTCTAGCGACTTCATTTCTGTCGCTTCTTCGATGTAACTGACCAGAGGGAAGCGATCGAGCTTTCTGTCTGAGCGAGGAACCGCAGAAATCAAGCTGCGCGTGTATGGATGGTCTGGGTTACCGAGCACTTTTGCTGTCGGGCCAAATTCAACCAGATCTCCACGATACATAACTGCGACACGGTCGGTCACATTCGAAACCACGCCCATATCGTGCGTAACCAGCATACAGCCAACGTTGTTCTTGACGCACAACTCACGAATCAGGTTCAGGATTTGGTCTTGGATTGAAACGTCCAAAGCCGTCGTTGGCTCGTCAGCAATGATCAGATCAGGTTCACCCGCCAGAGCAATGGCAATAACCACACGCTGACGCATACCACCTGAGAATTGGTGAGGATACTGTTTAAGACGGTTTTCCGGTTGAGGAATGCCCACTTGCTGCATCAGAGAAAGCGCACGTTGATAAGCCTCTTCATCCGACACTTTCATGTTGGCATGAATAGTTTCTTTAAGCTGCTGCTCAACCGTAAACAGAGGGTTAAGAGAGGTCATTGGGTCTTGGAAAATAAAGCCTATTTTCGAACCACGAACCTTACGCATCGCTTCCGGGGATAAACCAGAAATCTTTTCGCCATCCAGAAATACGTCGCCACTGGCAACACGACCCGGAGGACTAAGCAAATCAATAACAGCGTTACCCACGGTGGATTTACCCGCACCTGATTCGCCAACAACACCCACAATCTCACCACGTTCAATTTGGAACGAAAGCGATTTCACGGCTGCGTGAACACCGTGTCGGGATGGATACTCAATACGAAGGTTTTTCACTTCTAATAGTGACATTTCAGACCTCTACTACCTTGTCTGTGTGGCATTGAATCACGCCCACCTGGGACGCAATTCATCGCCTGAATGAATCCGTTCAAATTCAGAATAATACTCTGAAATTTTAATGCGGACACAATTTGGCAAAAATCACACAAAAAAGCAACAATTAAAGTATATTCCGCCATGAAAATGTTAATTAAACGCATATTTGGCGAATAAAAATGCATTAACAAGTATTTAACCGCTTTCATATCAACCTATTTTTGTGCGCTATGCACCAATAAAAGCAGGAAAATGCTCTATATTTAGGCAAAAACCCAACATTAGACATAACCACATTATTCACAGGCAATCATTAACAATCAGCAAACAATATCTGGCATGAAATCGATCTCTCAGGCATAAAACTTCATCTAAAAACGATATTGAAAGATAATAATCCAAACCAAAACAACACTAGGTCAAAGTAAAACGTGAACCGTTCTGCAAAAAAGATTAATACTCTATTTTAGGCTAGTTATTCGAACTTGGTGGCCAAACGTACAATGAATGGCACTGAAATCGTTCACTCGGTTTGAATCGATTGATGGCAGAGGGCTCTGCCATGCTTTGATTTTAAGTCTTTACGATACTAGCTAGCATGAGATAATAGACTAAATAAAAGCCCCAGTAGCAGAGTTGTAAAAGATAGGAGCCCCTGTGCTTAAAGCGATTTTTTTTGATATGGACGAAACTTTATGTGGCACATCTCAAGCCGATAAAGTGGCAGGGCAAGAATTTGCAAATTGGATGAAAGCAACCTATCCACAGCTCGCGGACTCTAATGCCTTCTTACAACGCTACCTACAAGGCGTGTATAAAAAGCTCAATGCAGAGTTTCCCGATCTCGTTGCTCTGCTACCGGATGAAAATGCATTCCGTTGTGGCCTGATAAAAACCATCCTTGCAGAACAAGGCATCGAAATAAGCGTAGAGCAAGCTCAACAGGCACAAAGTTTTTTTGACTCTGCACGCATGAATGCATTCTCCTTTTTACCAGGGGTAAAAGAGATGCTGGTTGAACTGCGTCAGCACTACACACTCGTTGTAATCACTAACGGGCCAATCTTCTCTCAGCATCCGAAACTCGCAGCAACTGAGATGAGTGAATGGGTCGATCACATTATTGTTGGTGGTGAAGAACCTGAAGAAAAACCTGCGGCAAGCATCTTCCATAAGGCTCTTAAGCTAGCAGACGTTAAACCAGAAGAGGCGCTTCATATCGGTGACTCTTTAGCAGCAGATATTGCAGGCGCTAACAATATGGATATTCTCAGCGTTTGGGTGAACCCAAAAGGCGCAGATAATCAGACGGATATTGAGCCTGACTACGAAGTAAAAGACACCGTGGAGCTAAAAGAAATCCTCAAAACGCTCGCGCAATAGAAAGAAAAGGTCCTAGGTAAAAAGGTCCTAGAATCCTAGGTCCTAGAGGAGCCCGTTGGAAATAGAGTGATAAACGTAAATTCCTTTATTTGCTTTTTTGGAATACTGATTACTGAATACAGATGATATTCACCCCTTCCGTAATCAGTGTTCCGTATTCCAAAACAACAAGTTCCTAAGCTTGCACTTCTAACCGAACTTACGGCGTGCACTTCTAGGGCCTAGCCCCCTAGGACCTTTAACACGCAAAGAAGCCGCAACATTTCTGTTGCGGCTTCTTTTAATAGTGGTCGGTGAAGAGCCAGAATTTGAACATCAGGCGACCCCCCGCCCCTCTGGTCCGCTATATTTCAAAGCATGAGATACGCTACCAAACTGCGCTATTCACGATCTGTAGACGTAAAAAAGCCCCAGCTTTCGCTGAGTCTTTGAAGATGGTCGGTGAAGAGGGATTCGACGCGGCTGGGCTCCCAGACCCCGGCCCTCTGCAATAATGCCTAGAACTCAGAATGCAAAAAAGCCGTAACATTTCTGTTGCGGCTTCTTTAATAGTGGTCGGTGAAGAGCCAGAATTTGAACATCAGGCGAACCCCCGCCCCTCTGGTCCGCTATATTTCAAAGCATGAGATACGCTACCAAACTGCGCTATTCACGATCTTAGACGTAAAAAAGCCCCAGCTTTCGCTGAGGCTTTGAAGATGGTCGGTGAAGAGGGATTCGAACCCCCGACCCTCTGGTCCCAAACCAGATGCGCTACCAAGCTGCGCTATTCACCGATATATTTATTGCTTGAGATAGTATTCCGAGGGTCTACCCTCTGGTCCCGCTATTCTCAAAACCCAGAGATGCGCTACTAAAATACGCTATTCACCGAGCATGTATTCTTTAAAGAAAGAATGGGGTGGCTAACGAGACTTGAACTCGCGACAACCGGAATCACAATCCGGGGCTCTACCAACTGAGCTATAGCCACCATCAAATTGTCATGTTTACCGCTTACTGTAAGCCATAAACTTTAATAGTGGTCGGTGAAGAGCGTGATTTAAACATCAGACGAACCCCCGACCCTCTGGTCCGCTATTCTCAAAAAATGAGATGCGCTACCAAGGTGCGCTATTACCAGATTTACTCATAATAGCTAAATAGTGGTCGGTGAAGAGGGATTCGAACCCCCGACCCTCTGGTCCCAAACCAGATGCGCTACCAAGCTGCGCTATTCACCGACGAAATATTTTATCTCGACTTAAGTCAAGACAGGAAGCAATGCTACCTTGTTCTCTCTAAAAAAGAAAGAATGGGGTGGCTAACGAGACTTGAACTCGCGACAACCGGAATCACAATCCGGGGCTCTACCAACTGAGCTATAGCCACCACTGAATTTTACCGACTTATCCTTCAGGGCAATGGTACGCCCGAAAGGATTCGAACCTTCGACCTTTGGCTCCGGAGGCCAACGCTCTATCCAACTGAGCTACGGGCGCATGCCCTATCGGCGGAGTGGAATAATACGGATATCACACTATGCCGTCTAGTACTTTTTTTACTTTTTTTATCGTTTGGTCTCTTTTTCGACAGTTATATGCCTTTAAAGAGAATTTTTGATGTGATTCACGCCCTGTCATCGATAACTTGTTGTTTAATGCAACAAGCTATCGGGATATAATCACTCATTATTTACATTGATTTAACAGCTGCAACCAAGTTGTCTAATCATTCTATGCCATTAAAGTGGTTTTATCGGGCTTCTTTAATCGGTATCAATACTCTAACTATATAAATAGGTAAGTCACTTACCTCGGGAATGTGAAGTGGGTTTAATGGATATGTCTCGACAAATGATTAGCGTTTTGTTCGCTGCCTTAACGTTTTCTACGGCAGCTTTAGCTTCTGACATCAGCCAAAGTGAATACGATGCGATCGCAGAACGCATCAAACCTGTCGGCGATGTTTATCTGGCAGGCTCTGAGCCTGTAAAAGCAGAACCAACCGGTCCTCGTGATGGCGCAACAGTTTACGGTACTTTTTGTATTGCTTGTCACGCATCTGGTGTAAACGGTGCGCCAAAGATTGGCAATGCTGACGAGTGGGCACCTCGTATAGCTCAAGGTAAAGATGTACTGATCAAACATGCACTTGAAGGCTTCAACGCGATGCCAGCTAAAGGTACGTGTATGGACTGTTCTGACGACGAGATCACGGCAGCTATCGATCATATGATTGCAGGTCTATAATTCTTCTTGAATCAAAGCGTTAAAAGAGAAAGGCTTGCCACTTGGCAAGCCTTTTTATTTGCTGTTTGATGATTTAGATGATGTTACTTCTTAAACATCGAGCGTAAGTTGGCAATGTGCGCCTGGCCTTTCGCCATTCGCTCTTCTTGCGATACTGGCTTTTTGTTGACTTCCCATTCCACATCATCGAAAGGCAATTCATCAAGGAATCGGCTTTGCGTCGGCTTGATTAACTCACCATACTGACGGCGTTCTTTACACATCGTAAAAGTCAGCTCTCTCTGAGCACGAGTAATCCCCACGTACATCAGGCGACGTTCTTCTTCTACGTTGTCTTCATCAATGCTGGTTTGATGCGGCAAAATGCCTTCTTCTGAACCAATCAGATAAACGTACGGGAATTCCAGACCTTTTGACGCATGCAATGTCATCAATTGCACCGCATCGCTGTCTTCATCTTCTTCTCCACGCTCCATCATGTCACGTAAGGTTAAACGCTGAACCACCTCTTTTAACGTCTTCTCTTCTTGATCGTAATTATCACCTTCTAAATCAGCCACAATCCAGGAATAGAGATCTGACACGTTTTTCATCCGCATCTCGGCCGCTTTCGGGCTAGTGGACGTTTCGTACAACCAGTCTTCGTAGTTGATATCACGCACCAGTGAACGTACCGCCGTCACGGTATCGCCTCTTTCCGACTGATCGGCAATAGCAACTAACCATTGAGTGAAGCGTCGCAAGTTTTCCAGACCTCGACCAGTCAAGTGCTGTTCGAGTCCCATTTCAAAACTGGCTTCAAACAGGCTTTTACCACGCATATTGGCGTAACTGCCCAGTTTCTCTAGTGTGACCGGACCAATTTCACGTCGAGGCGTGTTTACAATGCGCAGAAAGGCGTTGTCATCATCTGGGTTCACCAGTACTCGAAGATACGCCATGATGTCTTTAATTTCTGCACGAGCAAAGAAAGAGGTGCCACCCGAGATTTTGTATGGCACACGGTTTTGCATCAGCGACTTTTCAATTAAACGTGACTGATGGTTACCACGATATAAAATCGAGTAGTCTCGGTATTCCGTGCGGTTGAGGAACTTGTGCGCAATCAGCTCACCCGTGACGCGCTCCGCCTCATGCTCTTCATTTTTCGCCAACAGCACTTTGAGCTTTTCACCATCGGGGATCTCTGAGAACAGTGATTTCTCATACACGTGCGGGTTGTTGGCGATGAGTATATTGGCAGCACGAAGAATACGACTGGTAGAGCGATAGTTTTGCTCGAGTTTAATCAGGCGTAAGTTCGGATAATCTTCACCCAGTAGCACTAAGTTCTGCGGCTTCGCACCACGCCATGAATAGATAGACTGGTCATCATCCCCTACGACGGTGAGACGGCCGCGTTCACCCACAATGAGTTTTACCAACTCGTATTGACTGGTATTGGTATCTTGATATTCGTCCACCAGCAGGTAGCGAATACGGCTCTGCCAACGCTGACGCACGTCTTCATTATTACGTAACAGCAGTACTGGCATCAGAATCAAATCATCAAAATCGAGCGCGTTGTACGCTTTCATCTGCTTCTGGTACATATCGAAACAGAAGGCAAATAACTGCTGTTGCTCACCTTTCGCCTGAGCTTTCACCTGCTCTGGCGTTAGCATGTCGTTCTTCCAGTTAGAGATTGAACTCATAAGCTGACGCAGCAGATCTTTATCTCCGTCGAGCTGCTTTTCGGTTAGCTCTTTGAGTAGCGCGAGTTGGTCTTGATCATCAAACAAGGAGAAGCCTGCTTTTAAGCCAAGCTGCTTGTACTCGCGCTTAATAATGTTCAACCCCAAGGTGTGGAAGGTCGACACCATCAAACCTTTAGATTCCGCTTTACCTAACGTCTGACCTACCCGCTCTTTCATTTCTCGTGCGGCTTTATTGGTAAAGGTTACCGCAGCAATATTTCGCGCTTTGTAGCCACATTGCTGAACCAAATACGCAATTTTATTGGTAATAACACGAGTTTTACCCGAGCCAGCACCTGCCAGCACCAGACACGGACCAGATACGTACTTTACGGCTTCATCTTGACTAGGGTTCAGCTTCATAGAATTTCTCAGCGGGCAATAAACGTGGCGCCTATGATAATAGTGAGTATGAACGATTACCACGTTTATCAGCCTTCCGTTTGTCGGTGTTGACTAACTCCATTTATAGCAAAGTAAAAATTTAACCATTTTTTATTGCACACTCGTATAGCTTTAAGTCTATAATGAATGAACGTTCATTCACTAGAAGTGGAACTATGTCGAGTAATACAACTTTAGATAAAAAAGCTCAGATTCTTTGTGCGGCGGAAAAACTGATTGCTGAGCTGGGTTTTCAGGGGTTTTCGATGCAAAAGCTAGCCAAAGAAGCGGGTGTGGCGGCTGGTACTATCTATCGTTACTTTTCCGATAAGAACCACCTTTTAGACGAAGTTAGATTAAACGTCGCAAAGCGCATTGCAATAGAAGTGCAAGCGGGCGTGAGCGACGATATGCCTTTAAAAGAACGTTATACAAAAATGTGGCTTAACATTTGGTGTTTAGCTGGCTCAAATGTGGACACATTGAACAATAGAGTTCAATATCAATCCCTGCCCTATGCAAGCAATAGAGTAACGCTGGAACTTGAGCGTAAAATGTTTGATCAGGTAGACCGACTATTTGACCAAGGTAAAGAGCAAGGAGTGTTTAAGCCACTCGACAATATGATCCTTTCGGGACTGAGTTTCGAGGCGACCGTTGCACTCGCCCGACATCATGCCCTGGGGTTTTATCAACTGGACGAAGCAGCCATAGAAGCTGCCATTGAAGCCAGTTGGGACGCAATCATTCAACACTAATTGGAGTTCTGACCAGAATGAAAAAGTGGACTTTTTTTATGTTACTTATCGCAATCTTGCTGTTCGGCAGTGTGATAGGTTTCAACTTATTCAAGCAACAGAAGATTGCCGAATACATGGCGAATCGCCCAGAGGCGGAGTTTCCGGTAACCGTCACTGAGGTACAGTCAGTTGATTGGGTTCCGGTGATTGAGGCAATTGGTTTTATCGAGCCAAACCAAGGGGTAACAGTAGCGAACGAAACCAGTGGCGTCATTGACCAAATCGCTTTTGAATCGGGAACTCAAGTGAAAGAAGGCCAGGATTTGGTACTTCTTGATTCAGCTGTTGAGAAAGCCAACCTGAAAAGTGCACAAGCGAAGCTGCCTGCCGCGGAAGCAAAATACAAGCGTTACCAAGGCCTGTACAAAAAAGGGTCGATTTCTAAAGAGTCTTATGATGAAGCAGAAGCGAATTACTTTTCTCTTAGCGCTGACATCGAGAGCTTGAAAGCGGCGATCGATCGTCGTGAAATCAAAGCACCGTTTTCAGGCGTGGTTGGTATCCGTAATGTTTACCTGGGTCAGTACCTGCAAGCGGGTACGGATATCGTGCGTCTTGAAGATACCAGCGTTATGCGTCTACGTTTCACAGTGCCGCAGACCGATATTTCTCGTATCCACATCAGCCAAGCTGTCGATATTTTTGTCGATGCTTACCCAGAAATCGCCTTCAAAGGTTCAATTACAGCCATTGAGCCAGCGGTTAATGTACAGAGTGGTCTGATCCAGGTACAAGCAGATATACCAAACAACGACGGTAAATTACGTAGTGGTATGTTCGCGCGTGCGAATATCATCCTGCCTAAACTTGAAAACCAGGTGACTCTGCCACAAACCGCGATTACTTACACACTTTACGGTGACAGCATTTACATCGTATCTGAACAAGATGGCGAAAAGCGTGTAACACAGCAAGTGGTTAAAGTGGGTGAGCGTACAAAAGACATCGTACACATTCTTGAAGGCGTTAAGCCAGGTGATGTGGTGGTAACCTCAGGTCAGATTCGTCTGAGTAACCACGCTAAAGTCCGTGTCGTAGAAAGCGATGCAACAACTCCACCAACTGAAACACCAATGCTGTAATCGGAGGCTTCATGCGCTTTACTGATGTTTTTATTAAACGTCCAGTTTTAGCGGTATCAATCAGCTTTTTGATCGCATTGCTTGGTCTACAAGCAATTTTCAAAATGCAGGTTCGTGAATACCCTGAAATGACGAATACGGAAGTAACGGTTTCGACCAGTTACTACGGTGCCAGTGCCGACCTAATCCAGGGCTTTATTACTCAGCCATTGGAGCAAGCGGTCGCACAGGCTGATAATATCGATTATATGACTTCTCAATCGGTGCTGGGTAAATCTACCATCACCGTAAAAATGAAGTTGAACACCGACCCGAATGCGGCACTCTCGGACGTTCTGGCAAAAACCAACTCGGTTCGCTCTCAACTACCGAAAGAAGCCGAAGACCCTACCGTTACTATGTCGACTGGTTCGACAACGGCGGTGTTGTATATCGGTTTTACCAGTGATGAGTTGTCTTCAAGTCAGATCACCGACTACCTTGAACGTGTAATCAACCCACAGTTGTTTACCGTTAACGGTGTATCGAAAGTCGACCTGTACGGTGGTATGAAATACGCGCTACGTGTTTGGCTAGACCCTGCAAAAATGGCCGCGTTTAACTTAACCGCGACTGACGTAATGGGCGTGCTGAGTGCCAACAACTATCAGTCTGCTACTGGTCAGGCTGTCGGTGAGTTTGTACTTTATAACGGCAGTGCAGATACACAGGTATCCAATGTTGATGAGTTGAAGAACCTTGTTGTTAGCAATGACGACGGCAATGTCACTCGCTTAAGCGATATTGCTAAAGTGACGCTAGAAAAGAGCCACGACTCATATCGAGCCAGTGCAAATGGTCAGGAGGCGGTAGTTGCCGCAATCAATGCTGCACCAAGTGCCAACCCAATCAATATCGCAGCAGATGTGCTTGATCTACTGCCTCAGCTAGAGCGCAATTTGCCTAGTACGATCAAGATGAATGTGCTTTATGATTCAACTATCGCAATTAACGAATCCATTAACGAAGTCATCAAAACCATTGCTGAAGCAGCAGTGATCGTACTGATTGTTATCACTATATTCCTTGGTTCATTCCGTGCGGTAGTGATCCCTATTGTGACCATCCCACTGTCTTTGATTGGTGTGGCGATGGTAATGCAATCAATGGGTTTCTCGTGGAACCTGATGACCCTACTGGCAATGGTTCTCGCCATTGGTTTGGTTGTAGATGATGCGATCGTTGTACTGGAAAACGTTGACCGACATATCAAGCTTGGTGAATCACCATTCCGAGCGGCGATTATCGGTACGCGTGAAATTGCTGTGCCTGTAATCGCGATGACACTAACGTTGGGTGCGGTATACGCGCCGATCGCGCTGATGGGTGGTATCACGGGCTCGCTATTTAAAGAGTTCGCGTTAACCCTGGCGGGTGCGGTATTTGTATCAGGTATCGTGGCACTGACCCTATCACCAATGATGTGTTCAAAAATGCTTAAAGCTCATCAAGCCCCAAGCAAGTTTGAACAGAAAGTACATAGCGTGTTAGAGCGCATGACCAGCCGATACGCCAAAATGTTGGGTGCGGTCATGCAACACCGTCCCGTTGTGATTGGTTTTGCGTTGATTGTATTTGCCAGCTTACCAATGTTGTTCAAGTTCATCCCAAGTGAACTGGCACCATCTGAAGATAAAGGCGTGGTTGTATTGATGGGTACTGCTCCATCTAATTCGAACTTAGACTTTATCCAGAACACCATGAACCAGGTAAACAACATTCTGTCTGAACAGCCAGAAGTTCAGTTTGCCCAGGTGTTCTCAGGTGTACCAAACTCTCACCAAGCGTTCGGTATTGCCTCTATGGTGCCTTGGAGTGAGCGTGAAGCAAGCCAGGCAGACGTTACTGGACGTGTAGGTGGATTGGTTGCAGACGTTCCGGGAATGGCGGTAACGGCGTTCCAAATGCCAGAATTGCCAGGTGCGGGTAGTGGTCTTCCAATTCAATTTGTTCTGACCACACCAAACGCATTTGAGAGCTTATTCTCTATCGCGACAGACGTATTGACGGAAGTGAAATCGAGCCCAATGTTCGTTTATTCGGATCTTGATCTGAACTACGACTCGGCGACGATGAAAATTAACATCGACAAAGACAAAGCGGGCGCATACGGCGTAACCATGCAAGACATTGGCGTGACTTTAAGCACCATGATGGCAGATGGCTACGTAAACCGTATCGACCTTAATGGCCGCTCTTACGAAGTTATCCCTCAGGTAGAACGTAAGTGGCGTCTAAATCCAGAGTCGATGAACAACTACTACGTACGTGCAGCTGACGGCAACGCGGTTCCACTGAGTAACCTAGTGACGATTGACGTGATTGCAGAGCCACGCTCACTGCCTCACTTCAACCAGCTGAACTCAGCAACGGTAGGTGCGGTACCAGCTCCGGGCACGGCAATGGGTGATGCGATTAACTGGTTTGAGAACATCGCTGAAACGAAACTGCCAAGCGGCTACAACCATGACTATATGGGTGAATCTCGTCAGTTTGTGACTGAAGGTAGTGCGTTATACGCAACGTTTGGTTTAGCACTAGCGATCATCTTCTTGGTTCTGGCGATTCAGTTTGAATCTGTGAAAGATCCACTGGTTATCATGGTGTCTGTGCCACTGGCAATTTGTGGCGCGTTGATTGCGCTTGCCTGGGGCGCGGCATCGATGAACATTTACTCTCAGGTTGGCTTGATTACTCTGGTTGGTCTTATCACCAAGCACGGTATCTTAATTTGTGAAGTAGCGAAAGAAGAGCAGTTGCACAACAAACTGGGTAAAACAGAAGCCGTAATGGAAGCGGCGAAAGTTCGTCTGCGTCCTATTCTGATGACTACAGCAGCGATGATCGCGGGCCTTATCCCACTGATGTACGCAACAGGTGCAGGTGCGGCTCAGCGCTTTAGTATCGGTATCGTAATTGTTGCTGGTCTGGCGATTGGTACTCTGTTTACCCTATTCGTACTGCCTGTTATCTACAGCTACTTAGCTGAAAAACACAAACCACTGCCAGTGTTTGTTGAAGATAAAGATCTGGAAAAGTTGGCCCGTGTTGATGAAGCAAAAGCGGCACAACGAGGATTAGCGGACAACCACTAATTCCCAGCCAAGCTAAAAAGGTCACTTCGGTGGCCTTTTTTATTCCCTTGTGTTTGCCGTACCTATCTCGATTTTTTGCATTCCAACTAGCGACTTTCCCGTATCAATTACTTAAAATGAGGGCAAATCAAAAGGAGTTTTAACCACTATGTTTGATCCAAAGAAACTAGAGCAAATTGCCAAGCAGATTCATGACTCTATGCCAGCACCAGTGAAAGAGTTAGGTGCAGATGTTGATCAGAAAGTTCGCCAAGTGATTCAAGGTCAGCTGAACAAACTTGATGTTGTTAGCCGTGAAGAGTTTGATGTTCAGACTCAGGTTCTGCTTCGTACTCGTCAGAAGCTCACTGAGATGGAAGCGAAACTCGCCGAGCTTGAAGCAAAACTGGCAGACAAATAAACATCGGCTTCCAATGATATTCAAAGGCTGACACTCAGGTGTCAGCCTTTTTTGTGCTCCCACCAAACGAGCCATAAACAATACCAACCTAAGTAAGAAAGTGGTCATACTTAATTATAGAGAACCATAAAACAGGCATCGAACACAAACACGCATAAACCCATCCATGGGGCTTCGATTTGCCATCCATGGCAAATAGAGTTTGTTTATCGAACCCTCTCCCTGACCAGTTAACTTTCCAGATAGGTATAAAAAAGGCTTGGTCAACGGCGACCAAGCCTTTTGATTAGATGTTGTGTTTTGTATTTATTGACCCCAGTCTGCCTGGAGTTCTTTTACTGCGTTACTTTTGAGTATGTAAATTACGCAGTATTAAGATTTCATTTCTAGGAGAAGGCACGGAGTTTACGATAGTAAATGAGCACCTTCGACACCGAAATGGAACCTTAAGGCCAGTAATTTAGCCGCCTACCGCGATACGCTTCATATCAGTCATGTACCCGCGTAGCTCTTCACCGATGTACTCAACAGGGTGGTTGCGAAGCGTCTCATTAACCGCGATAAGTGTTGCGTTATCAACTTGGTTTGAAGTTTCACCCAGGCCTTTACCGATAACATCAGTACCTACCGAAGGCATGAACTTCTCACGTAGTAGTGGTGTTGCTACGTTTGCGAATAGGTAGTTACCGTATTCTGCAGTATCAGAGATTACTACGTTCATCTCGTACAGACGCTTACGTGCAATTGTGTTTGCGATTAGCGGTAGTTCGTGTAGTGACTCGTAGTACGCTGACTCATCGATGATGCCTGATGCAGTCATAGCTTCGAACGCTAGCTCAACCCCTGCGCGAACCATCGCGATCATTAGAATGCCGTTGTCGAAGTACTCTTGCTCAGAGATTTCAACGTCAGTTTCTGGGTAGTTTTCAAATGCTGTTTGACCAGTTTCTTCACGCCAGCCTAGTAGGTTCGCGTCGTCGTTCGCCCAGTCAGCCATCATTGTGCTAGAGAAGTGACCAGAAATGATGTCATCCATGTGCTTGTTGTAAAGTGGACGCATTAGATCTTTTAGCTCTTCAGAAAGCTCAAACGCTTTGATTTTAGCTGGGTTAGACAGACGGTCCATCATGTGCGTGATGCCACCGAATTTCAGTGCTTCTGTTACTGTTTCCCAACCGTACTGAAGTAGTTTACCTGCGTAACCTGGGTCGATACCTTCCGCAACCATCTTCTCGTAACATACGATAGAACCAGCTTGAAGCATGCCACATAGGATAGTTTGCTCACCCATTAGGTCAGATTTTACTTCTGCAACGAAAGAAGACTCTAGACAACCTGCACGGTGACCACCAGTCGCAGCTGCCCATGCTTTTGCGATTTCCAGACCATCGCCTTTAGGGTCATTCTCTGGGTGAACCGCAATTAAAGTTGGAACACCGAAACCACGTTTGTATTCTTCGCGAACCTCAGTACCTGGGCACTTAGGAGCAACCATTACAACCGTTAGGTCTTCACGGATTTGCATGCCTTCTTCAACCACGTTGAAGCCGTGTGAGTAACCTAGTGTAGCGCCTTCTTTCATCAATGGCATTACTGTCTCAACAACGTTAGAGTGCTGCTTGTCTGGAGTTAGGTTAACAACTAGATCCGCTTGAGGGATAAGAGTCTCGTAGCTACCTACTTCAAAACCGTTGTCTTTTGCATTTTTAAATGACTGACGTTGCTCGTCGATTGCTGCCTGACGAAGTGCGTATGACACATCCAGGCCAGAATCGCGCATGTTTAGACCTTGGTTCAGGCCTTGAGCACCACAACCTACGATGACAACCTTCTTACCTTTTAGGTAGTCTGCTTCTGAAGCAAACTCACTGCGATCCATAAAACGACAACGACCTAGTTGGTCCAATTGCTCACGCAAGTTTAGAGTATTGAAATAGTTAGCCATTAGGGTGCTCCTTTAAGATTCTTCCGTAGAGGTCGGTATTAGTCTTACCGAATGAGTTCATACTAGAACAGACATTTAATTGCTTAAAGTGATATATTCACAATTAGTAATTGCAAAAAGTGCAACACGGTAATTTCATGAATATAAAAACCATCCGACTGTTCCTTGATATCTGTGACAGCAAGAATTTTAGTAAGACAGCAGCCACTATGCACGTGAGTCCATCTGCTTTGAGTCGTCAGATTCAAAAATTAGAAGAAGAGATAGGCCACCCGCTTTTTGTCAGGGACAACCGGAGTGTGGAGTTAACGCCCGCTGGTGAAAAATTTCAGCCAGTAGCGATGAAGATGATTCACGACTGGACACAATTCCAATCTCAAATAAATGTGCAAGACGATGTTCTGAAAGGTGAAGTTCGACTGTTCTGCTCCGTGACCGCCAGCTACAGCCACTTGCCTCAACTGCTCAACTCGTTTCGCTTAAAGCACCCTTACATTGAATTCAAGCTCTTGACGGGCGACCCAGCACAGGCCATCGATAAAATAATGAATGATGAGGCCGATATCGCCATTTCAGCCATGCCAGAGCATCTTTCATCTAAAGTAGAGTTTACGACTATCAGTGAAATTCCACTCTCCGTGATAGCGCCCATTGGTATCAGCTCATGGGTTGAAGAGCTACATAAAGAACAACCAGATTGGAATAAGGTTCCTTTTATTGTACCTGAGTCAGGAACAGCGCGAGACAGAGCCAATGCCTGGTTTAAAAAAATGAAAATTAAACCGAATATCTACGCGCAAATTTCTGGTCATGAAGCCATTGTCAGCATGGTGGCTTTAGGTTGCGGTGTCGGAATCGCGCCTGATGTGGTGATTAATAACAGTCCTGTACGAGATAGCATTCAGCGTCTCTCGTTTGCCCCAATTAAACCATTCCAACTCGGTGTTTGTTGTAAACGATCGCAACTGGAAAACTCATTAGTCAGAGCGTTATGGGAGTTAGCCGAAGGAAGCTTTATTGCCCAGTAGAGTAAGCTTCAATAATCATTTGAGCATTGCCGCAATTGGTATCAACACATTAACGATCTTTAATTTTTCAAAAAGGTCCCCTCAAGAGAAGTTTTCGTAGACTCTTGGTGACAATTAATAGAGACAAACCAGCAACATTTTAACGATTTATCCCCCTAAATCGTGTTGGCTCGCATTAGTCACGCGAGCCTTCTTTTTCATATTTCCCTCTCTCTGCTACATCAGTAAAGTACCAGCCAAAACAGAGGAATCCCCCGTGAAAATACTCATCATAGAAGATGACGAAACGACCAGAGAGTTCGTCAGTAAAGGTCTGACCGAGCACGGTTATATCGTTGACCAAGCCGAAGACGGCAAGAAAGGGCTAATGATGGCTCTTAGCTCGGAATACCAGCTCATCATCCTGGATAGGATGCTGCCATACCTTGACGGAATGAAGGTTCTTGCAGCAATTAAAGCCGCAGAAGAACAGCTTCCGGTTCTGATTTTAAGCGCGATGGATAGCGTAAACGATAGAGTGGACGGTTTGCAGGCTGGCAGCGATGACTACTTAATTAAACCATTCGCTCTTGCTGAGTTAATTGCACGAGTCGATATCATCATCAATCGCACTCAGCGGCCAATATCAAATCAACACATTCTTAATTACCACTGTTTGCAAGTGGACCTAAAAGCACACAAAGTCACCTGCAATCAGCAGGAGATAATTCTCCAACCCAAAGAGTTTCAGCTTATTCAATATGTTATTGAGCATAATGAGCAAGTGGTATCACGCATGCGCCTGTTCGAAAATATCTGGAGTTATCATTTTGATCCCAAAACCAACGTCATCGATGTCCACGTTGCTAACCTGCGCCGTAAACTGGAAGAGGCTGGATGTACAGAGATCCTGCACACAGTAAGAGGAGTCGGCTATGTCCTTCGTCGATGACTATGCTTTAACCCGTTCTTCGGTATTTAAAACATTGGTGAGCCTTTTCTTAATTGTCACTATCACCAACATCGTCGTCATACATCAACTGTATCGGGATTCTAACAACTTTCACCATAAGCAATTAGCACGACAACTCAATGAAGAAATTCTGGAATTCAACTTTGCAGCCAACCAGAGCCAGGAGGATGTCGAGCAACTTTTAAGAACCAAACGAGCAACGGAGACACCTTTCTATTACCAGCTCATCGAAACCATCGAATCAGACAGCTTTAAACCGTACTATCCTGTCGATCTGCAAGACAACAGGCATAATATTTTAGTAGGTAACAACCTCCAATTAGAGATAGGAGTAGATAAAAGTGCGGTAGAAGAGTATCGAAAATCACTGACCCCGATGGTCTTCTCTGGCATCATTTTCCCTACCGTAATCATGATCATCTCGGCACTCTTTTTTACTGCGCTGATTCTCAAACGATTAGAAAAAGTGAATCACGCCATGAACCGCGTTTTATGCGGAGAGCCGAATGTGAAAATTGCCGTATCTCGCCAGGACGATGAGTTTGATATTTTAGCCATTCACCTTAATTTCATGATTGAGCAAATGGCCAAAAACGAGTCTAGCCTAAAATCGCTGACCACTGGGCTTGCTCATGATATGAGAACACCAATGGCGAGGTTGAAACTTCGCTTAGAAGACATTCTAGCTCAAAGCGATTTATCGCCATCCCAAGTAAGCAGCTTTTCAGCTTGTTATGATGAATTAGAGCTGATTTTGTCACTGTTCAATAGCATGCTTGAGATTGCAAAGCTCAACTGCGGCCAAGTGAATATCGACAGTGATAACGTCGATTTAGGTAAAATAGCCCAGGATGCCCTGGAGTTTATTTCTCCCGTCGCCGACGAAAAAAATCAGAGATTAACATTCAGACAAGATGCTTCCTGTATTGTCACAGGCGATCGATCTCTGCTTTTTCGAGCGGTGTTTAATCTGTTAGAAAATGCGGTTAAGTACACTCCTAACGGAGGACAGATCGAAGTTATTGCGGACTGCTTTGGTGTTGTTATCGCCGACTCTGGCATCGGCATTTCTGATTACGACAAAATGTATGTTTGCCGCCCAATGTATCGTGCGGACCAAAGTCGCACAGAATCAGGTAATGGTTTAGGGCTATCTTTGGTCGATGCCGTGGTCAATCTGCATAGCGCACACTTGTTTTTGCGTGACAACAACCCAGGGCTGCGTGCTCGACTCTATTTTGAAAGTTAAATAAATACAAAAAGGCTAAGTAAATACTCAGCCTTTAGCTTAATTAGAAAGACTTTTATACGGAGAAACCAGGAACGACAACATCCGAGAGATCTTGCGTCTCAGGAATTTGCTGCATCGCATGAGCGATTTGTTCCGCTTCGGTACCAACAATGACCTGTAGGTTATTCGCGCCAATTTTCACGACCCCCATCGCGCCAATGGCTTTGAGAGTACGTTCGTCAATAACAGACGTATCGTTCAGAGTTAAACGTAAACGCGTAATGCATGAGTCGATAGAAGCAAGGTTACTATGACCACCCAGCGCCTTCAGATACTGAGCGGCTTTGGTATTAGTAGAAGTCTCACTCTTCACCATCGCCTCAGCTTCTTCACGGCCTGGCGTTTTCAAATCAAACTTAACAATAGCGAATCGGAATACCGCATAGTAAATAAATGCAAAACAAATACCCTGTACGATAAGCATATAAGGCTTGATCGCTAGAGGTAAGTTATAAGACAAGATGAAGTCAATTAACCCGCCGCTAAATGTGAAACCCGCGAACCACTGCATGCTTGCTGCAATGTATAGAGAAAGTGCAGCCAATAGAGCGTGAACAACATACAGCGCAGGAGCAACAAACATGAACGCAAATTCAATAGGCTCTGTTACACCAGTCAAAATTGCGGTCAGTGCTGATGCACCAAGAATGCCGCCGACTCTTTTCTTGTTTTCTGGTTTTGCACAGTGATACATCGCCAAACATGCAGCAGGCAGACCGTAACCCATGAATGGGAAGAAACCACCTTGGTACATACCCGTCACACCTAGCTCACCAGTACCAGACCAGAATTTAGAAATATCGTTGATACCAACAAGGTCAAAGATGAACACTTGGTTTAATGCGTGATGTAGGCCGATTGGAATTAACAGTCGGTTGAAGAAACCGTAGATACCAGCGCCCGCCGCACCCATTTCAGAAATTGAGATACCAAAGTTTACCAGTGAACCATAAACAGCAGGCCACACATAAACCATCACAATACTGATAAAGATTGAGGCAAGTGAAGTGACGATAGGAACAAAACGTTTACCGCCAAAGAAACCTAATGCCGCCGGCAATTTGATAGTGTGGAAACGGTTGTAAAGAGTGGCAGCCACTATCCCCATCATGATCCCTGTAAATGCGCTCACAGCAGCTCCTGATGCAATAACTTCCGAAGAACTCATCTCCGCAACAGGAATTCCAGTGATCTGCGAAATCACTGCCGTGTTCCCGACAATCATTTCAACAATTAACAGACCGAGTAATCCTGATAAAGCCGCAGCACCGTTATTATCTTTGGCCAATCCATAAGCCACACCAACGGCGAATAACCATGCTTGGTTATCCATAATGCCCTTACCGCCATACACAAGTATTGTCGCTATTGGGCTATTTGCGCCCCAACCCGACGGGTCTATAGCATAACCAAGACCAAGCATTAAACCACCTGCAGGCAGTACGGCTATTGGCACCATGAGTGCTTTACCGATTTTCTGTAGATATCCTAAAATGTTCACGTTGTATCCTCTTACTTTTTGATTCTAGATAGAGGATACGTGATTGATAATTAAGGGTCGGTTGTGCGTAGATTAAGTTTTGTTAATCTTATGAAGCGTATTTTGGAAAGCGTAAATAACAAAAAAGCCCGCTATTTCTAGCGGGCTTTTTTGCAAATTTGAAGCCTGGCGATGTCCTACTCTCACATGGGGAAACCCCACACTACCATCGGCGCTAATTCGTTTCACTTCTGAGTTCGGAATGGAAATCAGGTGGGTCCAAATCGCTATGGTCGCCAAGCAAATTCTTACTCTCTATTTCTAGAGAAAACTTGGAAAGCTGTTGTTAATTCTCGTTTTTACACATTCAATGTTCTTGCTTTGAGTCCATCAAAACCCCTTGGGTGTTGTATGGTTAAGCCTCACGGGCAATTAGTACAGGTTAGCTCAACGCCTCACAACGCTTACACACCCTGCCTATCAACGTCGTAGTCTACGACAACCCTTTAGGATACTTAAAGTATCAGGGAGAACTCATCTCAAGGCTCGCTTCCCGCTTAGATGCTTTCAGCGGTTATCGATCCCGAACTTAGCTACCGGGCAATGCGTCTGGCGACACAACCCGAACACCAGAGGTTCGTCCACTCCGGTCCTCTCGTACTAGGAGCAGCCCCTTTCAATTCTCCAACGCCCACGGCAGATAGGGACCGAACTGTCTCACGACGTTCTAAACCCAGCTCGCGTACCACTTTAAATGGCGAACAGCCATACCCTTGGGACCGACTTCAGCCCCAGGATGTGATGAGCCGACATCGAGGTGCCAAACACCGCCGTCGATATGAACTCTTGGGCGGTATCAGCCTGTTATCCCCGGAGTACCTTTTATCCGTTGAGCGATGGCCCTTCCATTCAGAACCACCGGATCACTATGACCTGCTTTCGCACCTGCTCGAATTGTCATTCTCGCAGTCAAGCGGGCTTATGCCATTGCACTAACCTCACGATGTCCAACCGTGATTAGCCCACCTTCGTGCTCCTCCGTTACGCTTTGGGAGGAGACCGCCCCAGTCAAACTACCCACCAGGCACTGTCCTCATCCCCGATGAGGGGACCAAGTTAGAACATCAACACTACAAGGGTGGTATTTCAAGGTCGGCTCCACCAACACTGGCGTGCTGGTTTCAAAGCCTCCCACCTATCCTACACATGTAGGGTCAATGTTCAGTGCCAAGCTGTAGTAAAGGTTCACGGGGTCTTTCCGTCTAGCCGCGGGTACACTGCATCTTCACAGCGATTTCAATTTCACTGAGTCTCGGGTGGAGACAGCGTGGCCATCATTACGCCATTCGTGCAGGTCGGAACTTACCCGACAAGGAATTTCGCTACCTTAGGACCGTTATAGTTACGGCCGCCGTTTACCGGGGCTTCGATCAAGAGCTTCGACCGAAGTCTAACCCCATCAATTAACCTTCCGGCACCGGGCAGGCGTCACACCGTATACGTCATCTTACGATTTTGCACAGTGCTGTGTTTTTAATAAACAGTTGCAGCCACCTGGTATCTGCGACTCTCAATAGCTCCATCCGCAAGGGACTTCACCGTCGAGAGCGTACCTTCTCCCGAAGTTACGGTACCATTTTGCCTAGTTCCTTCACCCGAGTTCTCTCAAGCGCCTTGGTATTCTCTACCCGACCACCTGTGTCGGTTTGGGGTACGATTCCTTACAATCTGAAGCTTAGAGGCTTTTCCTGGAAGCATGGCATCAATGACTTCACATCCGTAGATGCTCGACGTCGTGTCTCAGCCTTAAAGAGAGCCGGATTTACCTAACTCTCAAGCCTACGCACTTGAACCTGGACAACCGTCGCCAGGCCCACCTAGCCTTCTCCGTCCCCCCATCGCAATTGTAAGAAGTACGGGAATATTAACCCGTTTCCCATCGACTACGCCTTTCGGCCTCGCCTTAGGGGTCGACTTACCCTGCCCCGATTAACGTTGGACAGGAACCCTTGGTCTTCCGGCGAGGAGGTTTTTCACCCCCTTTATCGTTACTCATGTCAGCATTCGCACTTCTGATACGTCCAGCATGCGTTACCACACACCTTCAACCGCTTACAGAACGCTCCCCTACCCAATATACAAAAGTATATTGCCGCAGCTTCGGTTTACTACTTAGCCCCGTTACATCTTCCGCGCAGGCCGACTCGACCAGTGAGCTATTACGCTTTCTTTAAATGATGGCTGCTTCTAAGCCAACATCCTGGCTGTCTGAGCCTTCCCACATCGTTTCCCACTTAGTAGTAATTTGGGACCTTAGCTGGCGGTCTGGGTTGTTTCCCTCTCCACGACGGACGTTAGCACCCGCCGTGTGTCTCCCGGATAGTACTTACTGGTATTCGGAGTTTGCAAAGGGTTGGTAAGTCGGGATGACCCCCTAGCCTTAACAGTGCTCTACCCCCAGTAGTATTCGTCCGAGGCGCTACCTAAATAGCTTTCGGGGAGAACCAGCTATCTCCAGGTTTGATTGGCCTTTCACCCCTAGCCACAAGTCATCCGCTAATTTTTCAACATTAGTCGGTTCGGTCCTCCAATTGATGTTACTCAATCTTCAACCTGCCCATGGCTAGATCACCTGGTTTCGGGTCTATATCCAGAGACTGAACGCCCAGTTAAGACTCGGTTTCCCTACGGCTCCCCTAGATGGTTAACCTTGCCACTGAATATAAGTCGCTGACCCATTATACAAAAGGTACGCAGTCACACCACGAAGGTGCTCCTACTGCTTGTACGTACACGGTTTCAGGTTCTATTTCACTCCCCTCACAGGGGTTCTTTTCGCCTTTCCCTCACGGTACTGGTTCACTATCGGTCAGTCAGTAGTATTTAGCCTTGGAGGATGGTCCCCCCATATTCAGACAGGATATCACGTGTCCCGCCCTACTCGATTTCACTGAACACACATCGTCAACTACGGGACTATCACCCTGTATCGTCGGCCTTTCCAGACCGTTCGTCTAACGTGTGTAAAGCTTAAGGGCTAGTCCAATTTCGCTCGCCGCTACTTTCGGAATCTCGGTTGATTTCTTTTCCTCGGGGTACTTAGATGTTTCAGTTCCCCCGGTTCGCCTCCTGCTGCTATGTATTCACAACAGGATACTTACTTATGTAAGTGGGTTTCCCCATTCGGAAATCCCAGACTCAAGTGGCTTTTACTGCCTAATCTGGGCTTATCGCAAGTTAATACGTCCTTCATCGCCTCTGACTGCCAAGGCATCCACCGTGTACGCTTAGTCACTTAACCATACAACCCGAAGGAGTTTCGAATTGCATTTTGTCTTCACTTTAAAAAGTGAAATCAAACGGTCAAACAACCAAAGTTGCTATCTCATTATTTGAATGAGCGAGATAGCTTTCGATTTTGCCGGACTCAAATATGAATAATCCGAAGATTATTCCCAAGAACACTTGAATGTGTTTTTAGTTGTATTCCATTAGGAATACTTTGAGAACTTTACAATCAAACTCCTATCTATTTAAAGACAAGGTTTGATTTGTCAGCTTTCCAAATTGTTAAAGAGCTATGTTTCTTCACAAGGAAGTACATTTTCTAAAGACTTTCAGAGTCAAAAATGCCAACCAGTATCAATTGCTTGCTCTGGTTTGGACGTTTTATTCCAAAAATGCTTAGAGAATGGTGGGCGATACCGGGCTCGAACCAGTGACCCCCTGCTTGTAAGGCAGGTGCTCTCCCAACTGAGCTAATCGCCCACATTATTTTCTCTTGCTTTCACTTTTAGAAAAAGTGAAACAAAAGCCATCCTTCGTGGAAAGAATGGTGGGTCGTGCAGGATTCGAACCTGCGACCAATTGATTAAAAGTCAACTGCTCTACCAACTGAGCTAACGACCCAATGGTATCCCGTAGGGGAGTCGAACCCCTGTTACCGCCGTGAAAGGGCGGTGTCCTAGGCCTCTAGACGAACGGGACACTAAGTGAACATCTTGGGGGATGTTCTATCTCTTAAACTTCATAAACCGTATCAATCTGTGTGGACACTCATCACGATAATCATCGTATAAGGAGGTGATCCAGCGCCAGGTTCCCCTAGCGCTACCTTGTTACGACTTCACCCCAGTCATGAACCACAAAGTGGTAAGCGTCCCCCCGAAGGTTAAACTACCTACTTCTTTTGCAGCCCACTCCCATGGTGTGACGGGCGGTGTGTACAAGGCCCGGGAACGTATTCACCGTGGCATTCTGATCCACGATTACTAGCGATTCCGACTTCATGGAGTCGAGTTGCAGACTCCAATCCGGACTACGACGCACTTTTTGGGATTCGCTCACTTTCGCAAGTTGGCCGCCCTCTGTATGCGCCATTGTAGCACGTGTGTAGCCCTACTCGTAAGGGCCATGATGACTTGACGTCGTCCCCACCTTCCTCCGGTTTATCACCGGCAGTCTCCCTGGAGTTCCCGACATTACTCGCTGGCAAACAAGGATAAGGGTTGCGCTCGTTGCGGGACTTAACCCAACATTTCACAACACGAGCTGACGACAGCCATGCAGCACCTGTCTCAGAGTTCCCGAAGGCACCAATCCATCTCTGGAAAGTTCTCTGGATGTCAAGAGTAGGTAAGGTTCTTCGCGTTGCATCGAATTAAACCACATGCTCCACCGCTTGTGCGGGCCCCCGTCAATTCATTTGAGTTTTAATCTTGCGACCGTACTCCCCAGGCGGTCTACTTAACGCGTTAGCTCCGAAAGCCACGGCTCAAGGCCACAACCTCCAAGTAGACATCGTTTACGGCGTGGACTACCAGGGTATCTAATCCTGTTTGCTCCCCACGCTTTCGCATCTGAGTGTCAGTATCTGTCCAGGGGGCCGCCTTCGCCACCGGTATTCCTTCAGATCTCTACGCATTTCACCGCTACACCTGAAATTCTACCCCCCTCTACAGTACTCTAGTCTGCCAGTTTCAAATGCTATTCCGAGGTTGAGCCCCGGGCTTTCACATCTGACTTAACAAACCACCTGCATGCGCTTTACGCCCAGTAATTCCGATTAACGCTCGCACCCTCCGTATTACCGCGGCTGCTGGCACGGAGTTAGCCGGTGCTTCTTCTGTCGCTAACGTCAAATAATGCATCTATTAAACACACTACCTTCCTCACGACTGAAAGTGCTTTACAACCCGAAGGCCTTCTTCACACACGCGGCATGGCTGCATCAGGCTTGCGCCCATTGTGCAATATTCCCCACTGCTGCCTCCCGTAGGAGTCTGGACCGTGTCTCAGTTCCAGTGTGGCTGATCATCCTCTCAGACCAGCTAGGGATCGTCGCCTTGGTGAGCCCTTACCTCACCAACTAGCTAATCCCACCTAGGCATATCCTGACGCGAGAGGCCCGAAGGTCCCCCTCTTTGGCCCGTAGGCATCATGCGGTATTAGCCATCGTTTCCAATGGTTATCCCCCACATCAGGGCAATTTCCTAGGCATTACTCACCCGTCCGCCGCTCGACGCCGTTAACGTTCCCCGAAGGTTCAGTTAACTCGTTTCCGCTCGACTTGCATGTGTTAGGCCTGCCGCCAGCGTTCAATCTGAGCCATGATCAAACTCTTCAATTTAAGATTTTGTTCGGCTCAATGAATACTGACTTCAAAACTACAAAAGTAACTTTAAAGCTATTATCGTTATTCCTTTATAAAAAAGGAGAACGATAATGAATTGACTGTGCCAAGTCCGAAGACTTGATTGGTCACTCAGTTCATTGAAACCTAATTTGAAACCGAAGTTTCTAATTGGATTATCATCAACGAGTGCCCACACAGATTGATAGGTCTATATTGTTAAAGAGCTTTCCTATTGAGCCTTGAGCTATGCGCCCCACTCAAATCGGACGGCCATTTTAGCGAGTTAAAGTTTAGTGTCAATCACTTTTTCAAACTTTTTTCAAGCGTTTCCGCTTGGCTAATTTGGCTTGCTAACTCAACATCGTTTCTTTCGAAGCGTTGCCGTGTCAGCGAGGTGGCATTATAGAGATTGCGATCACATTGGCAAGCCCTTTTTGAGGTTTTTTTTGATTTATTTGTCGTTTGGGTGTTTTTTATTCTAAAAGGCGAGTTTTTACTACTCTTCTACCCCTATATACCCTTTAATCGCCCATAATAAGGAGAAAAGATGAGTTCAATAAGAAGTTATAAAGGTATAAAGCCTCAGCTTGGTGAGCGAGTTTACGTCGATTCAACATCTGTTTTAGTCGGAGACATCGTTATTGGGGATGATTCTAGCGTTTGGCCATTGGTTGCTGCGCGTGGCGATGTCAATCATATCCACATCGGCGAACGAACAAATATCCAAGATGGCAGTGTATTACACGTGACACACAAGAATCAGGAAAACCCAAACGGCTATCCATTAATTATTGGCAATGATGTCACTGTCGGTCACAAAGTCATGCTGCATGGTTGTGAGATTCACGATCGCGTATTGGTAGGTATGGGAGCAATCGTTCTTGATGGTGCTGTTATACAATCTGAAGTGATGATTGGCGCTGGCAGTTTAGTTCCGCCTGGGAAAATATTAGAAAGTGGCTACCTCTATGTTGGTAGCCCGGTAAAACAAGCACGCCCACTGTCAGAAAAAGAGCGCGCTTTTTTACAAAAGTCTTCAGATAACTACGTCCAGAACAAGAACGACTACATGAATGAAGTCGAAATAATTGGTTAGTCATCCGATAGCCTAATTATTCAATAACAATGTGGCCTTCTTCATTGAAGGCTTCATCTTCTATCAGTTCTTCGGCCATTTCTTCCAGATCAAAGCGTAAGGCTAAAAATGCTTCTACAGCTTCTTGCTCGTCTTCAATATCCAATCCACTCATTTTGGAGAGCTTTTGTTTCGTGACGTAGCATTCAATCAGTGCGCCCGATTGCTGCGCAGGAAAGTGGATTGATTGTGATGCTTCATCCCAAGACTGGATGTCTGGGAATAAAATGGATTGATTCATCGATTATTGACCTTCAAGATTTTTTCTAAGCTCACGTAAAATCTGTTTGGCTCCAGGACGTAAACCGCGCCAGAGCATAAAGCTTTCAGACGCTTGACCTACCAACATTCCCAAGCCGTCATAGGCATGAATAGCACCATGCTCTTTAGCCCATTGATTAAAGGTGGTGTCCCCCTTGCCATACATCATGTCATAGCTTGTGCTGTTAGGAGCAAATATTGCTGATGATATTTCAGGAAGTTCGCCACTTAGCGACGCAGACGTTGAGTTGATAATGACGTCGTATTCTTGCGTAATACTACTCATCTCTTTCGCTGACACAGGCCCATAATCGGAAAACAGCGCTGCCAATTCTTTAGCTTTAGAAAATGTACGGTTGGTCACCGTCAATGAAGCAGGCCTTTGCTCAAGTAACGGCAGAATTACTCCTCGAGAAGCACCACCAGCTCCAATGATTAGGATACGAGCGCCTTCTAGAACGACTTGATGCTGTAGTAAGTCTTGCACCAGACCTGCACCATCCGTGTTGTCACCGATGATTTCACCATCATCAAGCTTCTTAAGTGTATTCACAGCTCCGGCAAGTTGGGCACGCTCTGTCAAACGAGTAGCAAATTGATACGCCTGCTCTTTAAAAGGTAAAGTGACATTACATCCTTTTCCACCTTCAGCAAAAAATACGTTCACCGCTTCGATAAATCCATCGACAGGGGCGCATTCGGCTGTGTAAGTCAGTGATTGATTTGTCTGGCGAGCAAAAAGTGTGTGAATAAATGGCGACTTACTGTGCCCGATGGGATTACCAAACACGGCATAGCGATCAACTTGCTGAGTCATTTTCTTACCTTTATTCCTTACCTTAATATAGAGAAAAACAGGGCCATCTGATTAAAGATGACCCTATCACTATCTTTCTATATAGAAAAGGAGATTCAGCGCTTACCAGTCACGTGGTTTTAGGTATCGCTCGTAAAGCTCGGCTTCAGGTGTCCCAGCTTCAGGCTGATAACTGTATTCCCAGCGTGCTAGTGGCGGCATTGACATAAGAATCGACTCCGTACGTCCACCACTTTGCAAACCAAACAAAGTGCCACGGTCGTACACCAAGTTAAACTCAACATAACGGCCACGACGATACAACTGAAACTCTCGCTCACGCTCGCCAAACTCAATATCTTTACGTCGTGCAACGATGGGCAGGTAAGCCTGACAGAAGCCTTCACCCACCGCTTTGATGTAATCGAAACATTTGTCGAACTCCCAATGGTTCAAGTCATCAAAGAACAAACCACCAACACCACGAGTTTCGTTTCGATGTGGAAGGAAGAAATACTTGTCACACCAAGCTTTGTGATCCGAATAGACTTCATCACCAAATGGGGCACAGATGGCCTTCGCGGTATCGTGCCATGACTGGCAGTCTTCTTCGAAAGGATAGAACGGCGTTAAGTCGAAGCCACCACCAAACCACCAAATCGGATCTTCTCCGTCTTTTTCTGCGATAAAGAAGCGCACATTGGCATGTGACGTCGGCACATACGGGTTTTTAGGGTGAATAACCAAAGACACTCCCATCGCTTCAAAACGGCGCCCCGCCAATTCAGGGCGATGCGCTGTTGCTGACGCTGGCATTTCTTTGCCTTCTACATGAGAGAAGTTCACTCCACCTTGCTCAAACACGTCGCCATCACGCAGAACACGTGAACGACCACCACCACCAAGACGCTCTCCCGGCTCACGATGCCAAGCATCTTCGACAAAGACGGCCTTTCCATCTTCTTGTTCTAACTGCTGACAAATGGAATCCTGAAGCGACATCAGGAACTGCTTTACGGCATGCTTATCGATTGCTGACATACGTTATTACCTATTATCTGGTACCTATTAGAAGGCTGGTAGGCAGGGTTAGCCCTGTCTTAATATTTGCGAGGTTTTGGCGTCACGAATTTCACTTGGCTTATCACGACCGCTGGTTTCACCACGAAGAATCGCCACCAGCTTATCACCCAGCTGCTGCTCAACCTCTTCCGTCGTCATACACGGCGGCAAGCCTGAAAGATTCGCGCTGGTAGAGGTTAACGGCTTTCCGAATGCATTACACATCTTTTGCACCAAAGGATGATCAGTCACACGAACTGCAATTGAGTCAAACTGTCCTGAAACCCAATTAGAGACTTTATCGCTCGCAGGCATGATCCAAGTGTAAGGACCAGGCCAGGTGGCATGAACTTTATCTAACTGCGCTTGCGTCAGCTGAGATTCGTCAATATAAGGTAATAGCTGATCGTAGCTGGCAGCAATAAGGATGAGCCCCTTTTCTACCGGGCGCTGTTTTAGTTCCAGTAGCTTTTGGATTGCCTCTGGATTATCGGGATCACACCCAACGCCAAAAACACCTTCTGTTGGATAGGCAATCACTTCGCCTTGCTGTAGTGCATTGAGCACCTGTTCAAAGTTATCCACCGATGACTTCCTGATTATCTGACTGTATTATTTTCTCTGTGCCTAAGTGTACAAAGATTCATTCTCAGAGACTAAAGCAATTTTTTATAAAATGTATCTATACTCTTTACAAAGGCACGCAAACGTTTGCTTGAGATAAAAATCCCCGTATAATGCGCACAAATTTATCAGCTCACCTAATTTTGCAGCTTGAAGGAGTTTGAGATGAAAGTCGGTATCATCATGGGTTCTAAATCAGATTGGCCAACCATGAAACTAGCAGCGGACATGCTGGATCAATTTGGCGTGTCTTACGAAACAAAAGTGGTGTCAGCTCACCGTACTCCTCAACTATTGGCTGATTACGCAAGCAGTGCGAAAGAGCGCGGCATCAAAGTAATCATCGCAGGTGCGGGCGGCGCAGCTCACCTACCAGGTATGGCGGCGGCATTCACGAGCTTGCCAGTACTTGGCGTTCCGGTTCAGTCACGTGCTCTGAAAGGAATGGACTCTCTGCTGTCTATCGTACAAATGCCTAAAGGTATTGCGGTCGGCACATTAGCGATTGGCGAAGCAGGTGCAGCAAACGCAGGTATCCTGGCAGCACAAATCCTGGGTACGCATGATGAAAGTATCATGGCGAAGGTAGAAGCATTCCGCAACGAACAGACGGAAACGGTACTGGCTAACCCAAACCCAGCTGAGGACTAATCGGATGCACGTACTGGTTCTAGGAGCAGGTCAGTTGGCTCGTATGATGTCTCTGGCTGGTGCACCACTGAATATTCAAATCTCTGCTTACGATGTGGGTAGCGGCAATATCGTTCATCCTCTTACTCAACATGTGCTTGGTCATGGTCTGGAAAATGCCATTGAACAAGTCGATGTGATCACCGCAGAATTCGAACATATCCCTCATGATGTGCTCGACATCTGTGAAGAGAGTGGAAAGTTCCTTCCGAGCACAGAAGCGATCAAAGCAGGCGGTGACCGTCGTCTTGAAAAAGCCCTACTCGATAACGCTGGCGTGCGTAATGCGAAATACTACGTGATTGAAACACGTGAAGATTTCGATCTTGCGATTGAGCACGTTGGGATGCCAATGGTTCTGAAAAGTGCATTAGGCGGCTACGATGGTAAAGGTCAATGGCGCTTGAAAGAAGCTTCTCAGGTAGACGCTATCTGGACAGAAATGGCCGAGTGCATTGCTGCAACACCAACTCAAGCCATTGTGGCAGAAGAGTTTGTTCCATTTAACTGTGAAGTATCTTTAGTTGGAGCTCGCGGTAAAGATGGCAGCATTGAAGTTTATCCACTGGCAGAGAACGTGCACACTGATGGTGTACTAAGCCTTTCTACCGCCATTGATGAACCTGAACTTCAAACGCAAGCCAAACAGATGTTTACTGCGGTTGCAGAAAGTCTCGGTTATGTAGGCGTATTAGCCCTAGAGTTCTTCGATGTTGATGGCACTTTACTGGTGAATGAGATCGCGCCACGCGTTCACAACTCAGGTCACTGGACACAGCAAGGTGCAGAAACCTGTCAGTTTGAAAACCATTTGCGCGCGGTTTGTGGTTTGCCACTAGGCAGCACGAAACTGGTTCGCGAAACGTCGATGGTTAATATTCTCGGTGAAGACACTTTGCCAGAAGCGGTATTAGCGATGGATGGTTGCCATATTCATTGGTATGGCAAAGAAAAACGTGCAGGCCGTAAGATGGGCCACATTAATGTGTGTGGAGACTACCCAGGAGAACTTCACCGCAGGCTATGTGCATTAGCCAACGTATTGGATAAAGAGGCTTTTCCTGCTGTGCATAGTTTTGCCAAGCAGTCATAAGATTAAAATCCAGATAAAGAACAACAAAGGGTCGCATCATGCGACCCTTTTTAATGGGTAGTATCGTTTACTGAGCTTGCGTATGCTGACACTTGCGGTTGGCACACTGCAACTTCACCCCACTGGCGAGCTTCTTTTCAACCAGTAAAGTAAAACCGCACTCTTCACAACGGCCTTTGACTGGGGGCTGGTTCACGGCAAACTTACATCTCGGGTAGTTATCACAGGCATAAAATGTTTTGCCGAAGCGTGTTTTACGCTCGACTAAATGGCCTTTGCCACATTCAGGACAAGCATGTAGCTCCTGTGGCTGTTTTTCCGGCTCGGGCTGGTTAATCGATTCAATATGATGACAAGCCGGATAATGACTGCATCCGACAAACATGCCATAACGTCCCTGGCGTAACACCAACTCGTTACCACACTCAGGGCAAGGTACGCCCAGCTCTTTGACGATGTGACCATCATTACTGTTCAGCGCTTTGATGTAATCGCAACCTGGATACTGACTACAGCCGAGAAACGGGCCGTGTTTACCGTGCTTAAGGATCAGCTCTGCTCCGCATTTTGGACACGGTTCATGTTCGAGCGCATGTTCATGGGCAGAGAAAAGGCTGTTGTCGATTTTACTACTCATACTTACCGTTTACTTGAAAGACATACCAAATGGACAAGTTCGCGTTCACACTCAACGGAACACGAACCTGCCGGAATGAGGCTTAGTGAAGGATCCCTTGTTCCTTGGTATATAACAACTCTTCCATCAGCGTATAAGCGTTTTCATTACCCGGTACATTAAACAGTACCATCAGAATGATCCATTTGAGGTCTTCAAGCTCAAATTCGTTTGTTTCCAGCCCCATCACTCGATCAATCACCATCTCACGAGTTTCTGTCGTCAGGACATTAATCTGCTCAAGGAATAACAAAAAACCTCGGCATTCGAGATCCAAACGCTGCATCTCTTTCGCTGTGTAGATACGAGTCGATGACGATGCACTACAAGCCGATATCGCAGAAGATGTTTCACTTTGCTGCAGCGCGGCAAGCTCTTCTAACCAGACAAGGGCTTTGTAGATATCTTTTTGCTGGAAGCCTGCACGAAGCAACTCATCTTCCAACTCGTCTTGTTCGACCTGTAACTCCGCATCGCTATGGATGTAGGTTTCGAATAGATACATCAGTATATCCATCATCATAGCTAGCCCCTCCCCTTTCGAATATAGCCACCTGAAACTGCAACAACATGCCCTGAGAGCTCAAGCTCTAAGAGCTGCATCATGACTTCCTGGACAGGTATATTGGTCCTGTTTGCAAGAATATCAACTGGTGTAGCCTCATTTCCTACGTTAGCTAACAGCTGAGGAAATGGCAATTCTTCTTCAACAATTAAGGTAGAAAATAAATCTCTGCTCTGATTAACAGACCAATCAAGCAATGACTGTATTTCATCGAGTACATCTTTGGTCTTTTCTACGAGGCAAGCACCATTGCGAATCAAATGATTTCCGCCACTGGCATTTTTCGCATTAATAGAAGCAGGCAGAGCAAACACTTCTCGTCCTTGCTCAAGCGCATAACGCGCCGTAATTAAAGAACCGCTTTTCTCTGCCGCTTCGACAACGAACACCCCCAGAGATAACCCACTAATAATTCGGTTGCGACGTGGAAAGTGATCCGGCCTTGGCTTTGCATTTGGGCGAAATTCTGAAATCAGTGCACCACTTTCTGCGACGCGCTGTGCCAACCCACGGTGCCGGGCTGGATAAATATGCGCTAAGCCGGATCCAAGCACAGCAATCGTCCTTCCTCCCGCTTGCAACGCTCCGTCATGCGCATGACCATCAATGCCCAAAGCGAGTCCACTGGTCACAACGAGATCATTATTAACAAAGTCTGCGGCAAAGTGACGAGCGTACTGCAATCCGTCAACACTCGCGTTACGGCTTCCCACCATAGCAATCTGAGGCTGAGATAAACACGTAGGATCGCCTTGCAAAAACAACAGCGGTGGCGGTGCAACAATCTGTTTAAGTAGCGGAGGGTAAAGCGGATCATCTAAAGTCAGAATATGGTGATTCGAAGCGAGCTCTTTCCAATTGAGGCAAGCTTCAACTTCTTTATCGACCGATGCCCAGGCCTGAAGTTGCTTCTGACTTAATCCAAGGCACTGCAGGTATTCATGAGAGGAGTTGATGATGTTTCGAGGCGTATCTTTAGCGAGTAACTGATTCAGTTTGACCCCGCCAACGCCTGGCAAGCAGCTCAGCTTTAGCCAGGCAACAAGGTCACTATCATTGAGTGGCTTCATCTGTGACAGGCACTTCAGCAAGAGGCGAAACGACCGTTACCTCGTTACTAATTGGTTTAGTACTGTTAGTAATCAAAGCCAAGCTGAAGTATTCATAAGGACGAATCACCAGCAATTCACCTACTTTACTTTGGGGCAGAATAATTGCTTTATCGAATAAACCCACCTCTTTTTGGAAGCCATCGCCATCTTTAGCAACCGGATGAGCGTCTTGTTTGAGATCAAACACACTGCCTTGTTTCAGCTTATCCGCCGTCCCTTTATCAATAACAACAACCTGATTGGTTGAACTGAAGTGAATACCTTCGATATTTCCTAGTAACTTCGCAGTGCTACCCTGCGGTGCAGGAAGTGGATAGAAGGTCGTGGAAAGATCTCTGTTATCTATCATCTGGTTTGGTAAAGCGATGTCGTTACGAAGAACTTCCTGCAACTGAGCAGTGATTTTCAACCCTGAAAACGCTTCATACGCCTCTACTAAATCCCCTTTTGCAATCAAGCGCAATGCGGTGATTTCCTTTGAAACGTCTTCACGAGAGAAAGTCTCGACCGGGCGGTAAATCACCCATTCCGTCGCAGTTTGCTCACCGCTGATGTACAACACATCTTCTGCGGTCAAATACCGACTGCCTTTAGAACTGCCGATAACTTTGACTGCATTGTCGAGCGTCTCTTTATCCACCAGTCGGTCAGAACTGAGATAAGGCATCACCAGACCTTCCGCAACCGTCGGCACCGCCTTCTTTTCGGTAATTCGAGCCTGTGGACTGAGTTTTTTTACCGGTTTTAAGCTCAGCACTGGCTGACCGTTCATCCATACCAGAGACAATTTATCACCGGGATAAATCAGATGTGGATTATCTATCTCTGGGTTAATTTGCCACAAACGAGGCCACAACCAGGGACTATCCAGGTACATTGCCGAAATATCCCATAAAGTGTCACCTTTCACGACCAGATAAGTTTGGGGCGCATCAGCTTTGACTGCGAGTGGATCAGAATCTGCATTCGCTGCAGCAGTGAAGGAGAATAATAACGGCAACATCATGCTGGAAACGTTGCGGAAAATGCGATTCATACCCCTCATCCTTGGTCTATTACGCAGTAGTTGGTATGGAAATTAATGCAAGGATGCTGTCATTTAGGTCATAAAATGTCTAGAATTGAGCCAACAAGGTTTGTGCTGTTTCGGCACAGTTCAATATTTCGAGTGAATATGTCTGTATTACAAGTATTAACATTTCCAGATGATCGCCTGCGCACAGTCGCTAAGCCTGTGGAAGAGGTGACACCTGAAATTCAAAAAATCGTCGATGATATGATTGAAACCATGTACGACGAAGAAGGTATTGGCCTTGCTGCAACGCAGGTTGATATTCATAAGCGTATCGTAGTGATTGATATTTCAGAAACTCGTGATGAGCCAATGGTGCTTATCAACCCTGAGATTCTGGATAAGCGCGGCGAAGATGGCATCGAAGAAGGCTGTCTGTCGGTACCGGGTGCTCGTGCACTGGTGCCTCGTGCGGCTGAAGTTACGGTTAAAGCACTGGATCGTGATGGCAAAGAGTTCACCTTTGAAGCCGACGACCTGCTAGCGATTTGTGTTCAACATGAGCTTGATCACCTACAAGGTAAGCTGTTCGTGGATTACCTATCGCCACTGAAGCGTAAACGCATTCAGGAAAAGCTGGCGAAGATCAAACGCTATAACGAGAAGCAGCTAAGCGCTTAATCGCGACCCATACCAAATAGAAGGAAGTCTACCTTGAGTCAGTCTTTACGTATTGTCTTTGCAGGTACTCCGGATTTCGCCGCCCGTCACTTGGCGGCGTTGTTGTCTTCGGAGCATGAAGTCATCGCGGTTTACACAAACCCAGATCGTCCAGCGGGTCGTGGCAAGAAATTGGCTGCGCCACCGGTAAAACAACTGGCGCTGGAACACAATATCCCGGTTTACCAGCCTGAAAGCTTTAAGTCCGACGAAGCGAAACAAGAACTAGCCGATCTGAACGCCGACCTAATGGTTGTCGTGGCGTACGGTATGCTACTGCCACAAGCGGTTCTTGATACCCCTAAACTGGGTTGTATCAACGTACATGGTTCTATCCTACCTCGTTGGCGTGGTGCGGCACCAATCCAACGCTCAATCTGGGCAGGTGATGCAGAAACTGGCGTAACCATCATGCAGATGGATATTGGCCTGGATACGGGTGATATGCTGAAGATTGCAACTCTGCCAATCGAAGCGACGGATACCAGCGCATCTATGTATGAAAAGCTTGCCGACCTTGGCCCGCAAGCCCTGATTGATTGTCTGGCAGATATCGCTGCAGATAAAGCTGTGCCAGTTAAGCAAGATGATGAGCTCGCAAACTACGCGAAAAAGCTCAGCAAAGAAGAAGCTCGCATCAACTGGAGCGACGATGCCGCACACATTGAGCGTTGCGTGCGTGCATTCAATCCTTGGCCTATGAGCCATTTTTCAGCGGCTGAAAACAGCATCAAGGTTTGGCAAAGCCGAGTAGCAGAGCAAACCAGCGATAAGCCAGCAGGCACGATTGTGCAAGCAGACAAAACCGGTATCTATGTTACGACAGGCAATGGCGTATTAGTTCTGGAGCAATTACAGGTTCCGGGTAAAAAAGCCATGCCAGTTCAAGACATTCTGAACTCGCGTGCATCTTGGTTTGAAGTTGGCACCCAGCTGATTTAAGCCATACTAGGGTGAGTTATTCCCCTAATAATACGAACTTTTAGAGGGCAGAGATGCCCTCCTTTACTTTAAGGTACTCATCATGAATGTTCGCGCTGCGGCTGCCAACGTCTTGTATCTTGTCGTCGACAAGGGCCATTCTCTTTCTAGCGCTCTACCAGCGGCTCAACAAACCATCCGACCTCGTGATCACGCGCTTTTGCAAGAGATCTGCTACGGAGCACTTCGCTACTTACCTCGCCTTGAAACCATTTCAAGCCAGCTAATGGATAAGCCTCTGAAAGGCAAACAACGTGTGTTCCATCACCTGATCCTGGTTGGTATTTATCAACTGAGCTTTATGCGTATTCCTGCGCACGCAGCGGTTGGTGAAACGGTTGAAGGCACCAAAGATCTCAAAGGCCCTCGTCTGCGTGGCCTGATCAATGCCGTCTTGCGTAATTACCAACGCAATCAGGAAGAGCTTGACGAGATTGCCGTCAGCCACAACGCTGGCAAATATGGTCACCCGAGCTGGTTACTCAAGCTGCTGCAAGACGCTTATCCGCAGCAATGGGAAAGTATTGTCGAAGCCAATAATCAAAAGGCACCGATGTGGCTGCGAGTAAACCACCAGCACCATACTCGTGATGAATATCTGGCACTACTCAAAAATGAAAACATTGAGGCCACGCCGCACACAGAGGCGATGGACGCGCTAAAATTGGCTGCGCCATGCGATGTGACCAAGTTGCCTGGGTTTGAGAAAGGTTGGGTATCGGTACAAGATGCTGCCGCTCAACTTTCAATTAATTACCTCAAGCCAAAAGATGGTGAGTTGATTCTGGATTGCTGCGCAGCACCAGGTGGCAAAACCGCACATATTCTTGAGCGTACATCCGGCAGTGAAGTGGTCGCGATTGACTGTGACGACACTCGCCTGAAACGCGTACATGAAAACCTGAAGCGTCTCAATCTTCAGGCAAAAGTGGTTTGCGGTGATGCACGTAATCCTAAAGAATGGTGGCAAGGTGAACAGTTTGATCGCATCTTGCTGGACGCGCCGTGTTCTGCGACGGGCGTCATCCGCCGTCATCCAGATATCAAATGGCTACGCCGAGCCGACGATATTGCGGCATTAGCCGAGCTGCAAAGCGAAATTTTCGATGCGATGTGGACACAGCTAAAACCAGGCGGCACAATGGTTTATGCAACTTGTTCAATCACTCCACAAGAAAACGTAGAGCAAGTGAAAGCATTCTTAGCTCGCACCGCTGATGCGAAATTGCTGGATTCTGACCCTGAACACCCTGGTCGTCAAATTCTACCAGGTGAAGAAGATATGGATGGATTCTACTACGCTGTGCTGACTAAAACACACGCGTGACAGCAGGCTAAATAGGGCGATTGGAGTCATTCAATCGCCTTTTTCAGATAACGAGAAAAGAGTATGAAGATCATTATTCTTGGTGCTGGTCAGGTTGGCGGCACACTGGCAGAAAACCTGGTTGGTGAGAACAACGACATCACCATCGTCGATAACAATTCTGACCGACTGCGTGAACTACAGGACAAATATGACCTGCGTGTGGTCAATGGCCATGCGAGTCACCCAGATGTACTCCACGAAGCAGGCGCGCAAGATGCCGACATGCTGGTTGCAGTAACCAACACTGACGAAACCAATATGGCAGCATGTCAGGTAGCCTTCACTCTGTTTAACACACCTAACCGTGTTGCACGTATCCGTTCGCCAGAGTATCTGGCAGAAAAAGAAGCCCTATTTAAGTCTGGTGCGATCCCTGTCGATCACCTAATTGCTCCAGAAGAGCTGGTAACCAGCTATATCGAACGTCTGATCCAATACCCTGGCGCACTACAGGTAGTCAGCTTCGCAGAGCAGAAAGTCAGCCTGGTTGCCGTAAAAGCCTACTATGGCGGTCCTTTGGTGGGTAACGCACTCTCAGCGCTACGAGAGCACATGCCTCATATCGACACCCGAGTTGCGGCAATCTTCCGTCAGGGTCGTCCGATTCGTCCGCAAGGCACGACTATCATAGAAGCTGATGATGAGGTGTTCTTTGTCGCGGCAAGTAATCATATTCGCTCGGTAATGAGTGAGCTGCAGCGTCTAGAGAAGCCTTACCGCCGCATTATGATTGTTGGTGGTGGTAACATCGGCGCAAGCTTAGCCAAACGCTTAGAGCAGACCTACAGCGTGAAATTAATCGAGCGAAACTACCAACGTGCTGAACAACTGTCTGAGCAGCTCGGTAACACCATCGTCTTCTGTGGTGATGCTGCAGACCAAGAGCTGTTAACCGAAGAAAACATCGATCAGGTCGACGTGTTCATTGCGCTGACCAACGAAGATGAAACCAACATCATGTCCGCGATGCTGGCAAAACGCATGGGTGCAAAGAAGGTAATGGTGCTGATTCAGCGTGGTGCCTATGTCGATCTAGTACAAGGCGGCGTGATTGATGTGGCCATTTCGCCTCAGCAAGCCACCATTTCCGCGCTTTTAACCCACGTTCGCCGTGCCGATATTGTTAACGTATCTTCTCTACGCCGCGGTGCAGCCGAAGCGATCGAAGCCATTGCCCACGGTGATGAAAGCACCTCTAAAGTGGTGGGTCGCGCCATTGGTGATATTAAACTTCCACCCGGAACTACCATCGGGGCCATTGTTCGTGGTGAAGAAGTACTGATCGCTCACGACCGGACTATCATCGAACAAGATGACCATGTGGTGATGTTCCTAGTCGACAAAAAATACGTACCAGACGTCGAAGCTCTGTTCCAGCCGAGCCCATTTTTCCTCTAGGACTCTCTTATGGTCAACTTACGTCCCGTACTGTTTGTTATCGGGCTGGTTTTATCTAAACTGGCCCTTTTCATGTACGTGCCTACTTTGGTCGCTTTCTTCACCGGTACGGGCGGATTTCTCGACTTCGCCCAAGCCGTGGTGATTACGCACCTGGCTGCGTTTATCTGCCTGAGTATTGGTCGAACGGCTAAATTCAAACTCAGTGTGCGCGACATGTTCCTCATCACCAGCTTAGTCTGGACTATCGCCAGTGCTTTCGCGGCGTTGCCGTTCGTCTTCATTAACCACATCAGCTTTACCGATGCCTATTTCGAAACCATGTCGGGGATCACCACCACAGGTTCGACGGTTCTGAGCGGTCTGGATGACATGGCTCCAAGCATCTTATTGTGGCGTTCCATCCTACAGTGGCTTGGTGGCGTCGGCTTCATCGTCATGGCAGTAGCGGTTCTGCCAATGCTTAACGTCGGTGGTATGAAGCTGTTCCAAACGGAATCTTCTGACTGGTCAGATAAAAGTAGCCCAAGGGCTAAGACCGTGGCCAAAAACATCGTGCTGGTTTATCTGATCTTAACCGGGCTGTGTATCGGCGGGTATATACTGACAGGCATGGGAATCTTTGAGGCAATCAACCACGCGTTCACTACTTTGTCGACGGGCGGTTACTCAACTTCGGATGGCTCAATGAATCACTTCTCTAACGGAGCACACTGGGTGGCGACGGCCTTTATGTTCCTGGGTGGGTTGCCTTTCTTGCTGTTCGTGGCGGCACTGAGAAAACGTCGAGTTGATATATTACTTAAAGATGCACAGGTTCGTGGCTTTGCTTACCTGTTCCTCTTCTCAAGCCTAGTGATTGCCTGCTGGTTAGTCATTCGCGATGGTTACACCATACTCGATGCTTTGCGAGTGTCGATGTTCAATATCGTGTCAGTCGTGACAACCACTGGTTTTGGCCTGGAAGACTTCACTGCGTGGGGGGCTCTGCCAACCACATTGTTTGCTTTCTTGATGATTGCAGGTGCTTGCTCGGGTTCAACATCAGGCGGGATAAAAATATTCCGCTTTCAGGTAGCAATGACGCTGCTGAACAAACAGATGATGAAACTGGTTCACCCCTCCGGTGTTTTTGTCCAACGCTATAACCAACGCCCCGTAAACGATGATATTGTGCGATCCGTGGTCGCTTTTGTGTTGATGTTCTTTATCACCATTATATTTATTGCTGGCTGCTTGAGTGCACTCGGCTTAGATCCTATCACTAGCATCTCCGGCTCAATTACCGCTGTCGCCAACGTTGGCCCTGGTATGGGCTCTGTGATTGGCCCGACTGGTAACTTTGCCCCATTACCAGACTCCGCAAAATGGCTATTAAGTTTTGGCATGTTAATGGGCCGTCTGGAAATTCTGACTATTCTTGTATTGTTCTTTCCAGCCTTCTGGCGTCGTTAACGGCAATGAAATAAAAGGTACAACAATGAAAACTTGGATTACTTTGGCTACTCTGCTGGCCACATCATCGGTCTATGCTGCCGAAATAGTAACGTTAGCCGATGGAAGAAGTGTAAAGTTAAATGATGACTTTACTTGGGAGTATGTGGTTGAGAACACTGCACCCGAAGCCACTGCAGCGTCAGCAACCAAAACGGTCACCGCGGCGACTGAACCTGTTGCCGTTCCAGCAATAGCAACCATTCCTGTCGTCTCGAAAACCGTGGGCACGACGGTTACCGTCAATGCAAAAAAACCAACCATGCAGCTATCAGATTCAGGTGTAGATATATTGATTGGCTCTGCAAGTTACCAAGGCGGCGAACTGGTCTTTCCTACTTCGATCACTAACCAAAGCTCGCAGTCAGTAATTCAGATTGAGGTCGAAGTTGAGGTGTTCGATATGTCCGGAAAAGCGCTCGCAAAAGAAAAGGTCATTGTTTGGCAGTCGATCAAACGTATGGCAGATACTTACCTTCGCCCACAACAAGCTGAGCAAGGTAAAACCATCAAACTGGCAGTGCCACAATCGCAGCAATACCAGTTTTCGGCAAAAGTGGTTGAATTACAAACTCGCTAATACGCGCATACGTTGTCGAGCTGATTTAGCCAAGCTTAGATCGGCTCGACAAAATAGTAGATAGAGAAGAAGTGGCACACGCACCCAGCCAGAACAAAGCCGTGCCAAATCGCGTGATTAAATGGAATCCGCTTAGCGACGTAAAATATAACGCCAAGAGAATAGATCAAGCCACCTGCGGCTAGCAGCGTCAGACCACCGATATCCAGAGTGATAGCCAACTCATAAATCACAATCAGCGATAACCACCCCATCGCCAGATAACTCGTCAAAGACAAATGCTTAAAGCGATGAATAAACGCGACTTTCATGATGATGCCAAGCAAAGCAATACTCCAAATCACGATCATCAAACCAATCGCGAGAGGTGTACGTAAGCTCACCAATAAAAATGGCGTGTAGCTACCCGCTATCAATAAGTAGATCGCGCAATGGTCAAACGTTTTCAGCCAGCGTTTGGCATTCGGGTGCGGAATGGCATGGTACAGCGTTGACGCGAGAAACAGCACAATAATACTTGAGCCATAGATCGCCATGCTGGTTATGGTCAGGGTATCTGCTTGCTGATCTAATGCTCTTACTAGCAGCACAATCAGCCCTACAATACCTAGAACCATCCCGAGGCCATGGGTGAGAGAATTGGCAAATTCTTCACTCTGACTGTATTCAGGTTTCTGTGGTGATGACATCGAAGTACCTATACTAGAGCGTGTCAATTCACTCTAGTATGGCACATTAAGCGTACACGTGTAAGCTTAAACTTCGGAATCGTGAATGGCGGTGGTTTGGTCGAGGTAATTAAGGACAATCTCTCCCACTTCTTCAGGGCTGGTCGTCACCGGAATCGTCAGTTCTCGGTTAAGCTTACCACTGCCAAGCAGGCTCGCCAGCATGCCACCAGCGCCACTTCGCGTTCGGTCTATTTCAAACCATAACTTCAGATCTTCCTCACTACGATGAGCCACAAACTCCAACTCACGCCATACACCATGGTAAGGCCCGTCGGTGGGTACCATTTCAAATTCCTGAACAAATGGTAAGTCGAAGCCATTGACCTCTTCACACTCCACCTGGCGAATACGTAATCCTTGCGCTTCAAATGCGGATAAAATGGCGTCCATCAGTGGATCAGGTCGAATGGTAAGCGTGTCTTTATCGGTCGGATCGAGTGAGGCGGCAACGTCCAGTCCCGTTTCCAACCATACTTTCGCGTCACCAATCGTAACGGGAGTATTCCAGGGAACATCAAGCTTCACATCAAAGGTGCGCTCTTCTGCGGAATGAATGACAAACGAGTAAGGGAGGCGCCACTCAGTCAGGACATGAGTCTGCGGCACTCGACGCATGTTATGCCCTTCTCGAGAGCCTCGGTCATCAGGTGCCTCTGCTATATAACGACAACAGAGCTTCATATCGATGTTATCGATCTTTTGTTCTGTCGCGCCACCGTAAACATGGATTGACACATCCACACTCTGACCGGGGTATATCACATCCTGATTGAGGATCGAATCGACCTTAGCACTGCCGATACCAAAACTCGCAAGTGTCTTCTTTAAAAATGACATATGCACCTCCTTTGTCGAGATCTCATACTACTACTGCTGATCTGGGGATCAAAACAAATTTTTGCACTCATTCTCGGTTTAAAATGACCAAATCGAAAAAATTCAATTGCTCAAGTATCGACCAATTATAACAAGAGTGCTAACCTATTAATTGATATGCATGCATATCGTTATTCCTGCTCACTAACTGGATTGGCGCGAGCCAAAAGAGCGAATCTTTAAGTAATTCAAGATGAGCTCATAGTGATTCAGGGCATTAGAACGGCAATGGATATGCCTGACAGTTAGGTAACTGAATGCGCCCAACAACAGTCAGGTTCGCACACACCAATAGTAGTGCAATGCGCCGCCGCAGTGGCTTTGCTGCTGCACCTCAGGCACACCAAGTTGCGCCTGCTAAAACATTGGTTGAGAAAAAAGCGGTAACGTCGAAAACTCCGTCCAAAGTTAACAAAGCAGCTTAATAAAAAGCGCGGCAACAGCTGCGCTTTTTCTTTTCCTCTCATGCCTATTTGTATCCTCTCTACAATTTGATACCTTAAACAAAATACCTATAAAATTTGTGGAGAAAGAAATGAAGTGTCATCGTATCGAAGAACTGCTTGAGCTGATAGAGCCAGAGTGGCAAAAAGACCAAGACATGAATCTGGTGCAGTTTATTATCAAACTGTCTCAAGAAGCGGGTTATGAGGGCAACTTGGAAGATCTCACCGACGACGTTCTGATCTACCATTTGAAAATGCGTAACAGCAGTAAAGATGAAATGATCCCTGGATTGAAAAAAGACCAGGAAGACGATTTCAAAACCGCGCTTTTACGCGCTCGCGGCGTCATCAAGTAATGTCTAGTACAGCCATAAATTTTCCTAAGCGACTCATCTGAGTCGCTTTTTTATAGCGAAATGACAGTCGCCGAAGTGAGTGATAACTGTTCAGCCATTTATCAGGTTAACTGTACTGACTTTTGTTGTTAAACATTGACTACGTTAAAGAAAAGGAATTGTTATTGGTTGTATAATCACCGTTTATCAGTATTAACTAAAATAGTTAAAAATAGCAATGTCATCGAGCGACATCATCAGAAATGACGCCGAACATTATAAAAAGCCTAAGAAGGATGAGTACATGAGTCAGGATAAGATCGACATTAAAGATGTGACTCCGAAAACTTTTAACCCCAAAACCCACAAAGGTAACGGGGATCGTTTTAACCCAAGCAATCGCATCTACGTACGTGAAAGTAAAGGAACCTATCAAAAGCTAAGACGCTACGGCGGCTGGTTTTTACTGCTACTGTTTGCTTTGACACCTTGGATTCCATACGGAGATCGCCAAGCGATTTTATTGGATATCGGTAATCAACAGTTCAACTTTTTTGGCACCACACTCTATCCGCAAGATCTTACTCTGCTTGCACTGCTGTTTGTTATCGGGGCATTTGGTCTGTTCTTCATCACCACCTTTTTAGGTCGGGTCTGGTGTGGTTATCTGTGTCCACAAACCGTCTGGACTTTCATGTACATCTGGTTTGAAGAAAAACTCGAAGGCAGTGCGAATAAGCGTCGTAAACAAGACGCCAACAAGCTCACCGCCAATCTGGCAATACGCAAAACACTCAAACACATTGCCTGGTTTTCGATCGCGCTGATTACTGGATTCACCTTTGTCGGTTACTTCGTGCCAATGAAGCAATTGGTGATCGACTTCTTCACTTTTAACTCCAGCTTCTGGCCAGTTTTCTGGGTGATGTTCTTTGCAGTCTGTACCTACGGTAACGCCGGTTGGATGCGATCTATCATGTGTATTCACATGTGTCCTTACGCGCGCTTCCAGTCCGCCATGTTCGACAAAGATACCTTCATCGTTGGCTACGACACCAAGCGTGGTGAAAAACGCGGCCCACGCTCACGTAAGGCCGATCCAAAACAACTTGGCTTGGGTGACTGTATCGACTGTGATTTGTGTGTCCAGGTTTGCCCTACCGGCATCGATATTCGTGACGGTTTGCAATATGAGTGCATCAACTGCGGTGCCTGTATTGATGCCTGTGACCAAACTATGGATCGCATGGGTTATGAAAAAGGGTTGATCAACTACACTACCGAACACCGCTTATCTGGTAAACACACCAAGGTAATGCGCCCAAAACTGCTCGGCTATGGTGCGGTATTCCTGATTATGATCGGCTTGTTCTTCGCTCAGATTGCCTCCGTTGATCCGGCGGGTATGAGCGTACTTCGAGACCGTAACCAACTGTTCCGCGTAAATAGTGCCGGAGAAGTAGAAAACACTTATACGCTTAAAGTGATCAACAAGACCCAGCAAGTGCAAGAGTACCAACTGGATGTGAAAGGTATGAGCGATGTAAGCTGGTATGGTAAACAAACCATTCAGGTACAGCCTGGAGAAGTATTGAACTTACCAATGAGTCTTGGCGCCGATCCTGACAAGCTAAACTCTGCGATAACCACAATTCAGTTTATACTCAGCGATAAGAGCAATGAATTCACCATCGAAGTGGAAAGCAGGTTTATCAAGAAACTCTGATTTCAAACTCGATGACTAATGGAAAAAGGCTCAGCAATGAGCCTTTTTATTTATATGTCCCAAGGTACGTTTAACTTTGACGCCCTCACCCCAGATTTTATGTGGTATGCGTTAGAAAGCATCGGCATTCGCGCAGAATCTGGCTTTCTCCCTCTCAACAGTTATGAAAACCGCGTTTATCAGTTTACCGATGAAGAGCGTCGCCGCTATGTGGTGAAGTTCTACCGTCCTGAACGTTGGAGCGACGAGCAAATTCAGGAAGAACACGATTTCACACTGGAGCTGATCGACAACGAAATCCCTGTCGCACCACCTGCCATTCTTAACGGTCAAACATTACATCACTACCAAGGCTACGGTTTTGCGCTATTTGAAAGTGTTGGCGGACGCCAGTTTGAAGTAGACAATCTGGAACAACTGGAAGGCGTCGGTCGATTTTTAGGTCGAATCCATAAGGTTGGCGGTAAAAAGATTTTTCAACACCGACCAAGTATCGGCTTACAAGAATACCTATACCAGCCAAGGGAGATTCTGCAAAACTCGAACATGATTCCCATGCATCTGGAGAACAGTTTCTTCAATGATCTGGATATCCTTATTAACTCTATCGAAAGCCACTGGCAGGATACCTTTGACAGTATTCGACTGCACGGAGACTGCCACCCGGGTAACATTCTATGGCGTGATGGGCCTATGTTCGTCGACTTGGATGACTCCCGTAATGGGCCTGCAGTACAGGATTTGTGGATGCTTTTGAGCGGTGAGCGACAAGATAAGCTGATGCAGCTGGATATCGTTCTGGAAGCTTATCAAGAATTTTGTGATTTTAACTCCGCAGAATTGAAACTAATTGAACCACTTCGCGGTCTACGAATGGTGCATTACATGGCATGGTTAGCAAAACGTTGGCATGACCCTGCATTTCCGTTGGCTTTTCCATGGTTTAATGAGCCAAAATACTGGGAAGGTCAGGTTCTTGGCTTTAAAGAGCAGATTGCCAACTTAGAAGAAGCCCCCCTCTCTTTAATGCCTCAATGGTAAGTCAGCCAACTAATTCAAAGTGGAGATATTTAAATGAAAAAGCTGTTCGCACTGTTTTCTGTACTGATGCTGAGCCTCTCAGCACAGGCGGCGCAATTCAAAGAAGGTGAACATTACAAGGTATTGGATCTAGAGGCATCAAACAAACCAGTAGTGACTGAGTTCTTCTCATTCTACTGCCCGCACTGTAGTTCGTTTGAACCTGTTATTCAGCAACTTAAAAAGCAGTTACCAGAAGGCGTGAAGTTACAAAAGAACCACGTATCCTTTATGGGTGGCAGCATGGGCCCTTCAATGAGCAAAGCATTCGCAACTATGGTTGCACTTAAAATTGAAGACAAAATGGTCCCTGTGATGTTTAACCGCATCCACAATTTGCGTAAAGCGCCGCGCGACGATGCAGAACTGCGTCAAATCTTCTTAGATGAAGGTGTGGATGAGAAGAAGTTTGACTCCGCATTCAAAGGTTTTGCTGTCGATTCTATGGTTCGTCGTATGGACAAACAGTTCGAAAACAGTGGCCTGACAGGTGTTCCTGCGGTGATTGTAAACAACAAGTATCAGGTACAGGCACAAAGCATCAAAACCATGGATGAGTACTTTGCTCTGGTAAACTACTTATTAGAACTTAAATAATCCGTATAGATTGCACAAAGGGGAGCTCCGGCTCCCCTTTGTTTTATCTGTGTATCTCTTTCAGTAACTGGTCTTTCTCTTGCCAGACATCACCCAGCCACTGCTGAAACTGACGCTTGTAGGGTTTGTCGTTAAAGTAATCACCCTGCACTTGTTCATCGACCGGCAGTACCTTCACACGAACCACTATCTTGCTCATACGGCCCATTAACATGTCTCTAAATGGTTTATGGGTATTTTCCGGATAAGCCAACGTGACATCAATAATACTATCAAACTGATCACCCATCGCAGCCAGCGTGTAAGCGATGCCACCAGACTTTGGCTGCAACAAATGTTGATATCGTGCTTTGCTCTGGCGTTGCTTTTCTGGCGTAAAACGCGTGCCTTCTACGTAATTGACTACCGTCGTGGGAGTATGCTTAAACTTAGCGCAAGAGCGACGCGTGGTGGCCAAATCCTGACCACGCTTATGCGGATGACGGATCAAATATTCGCGCGAAAAACGGCGCATAAACGGCATATCCAGAGCCCAGCAAGCCATACCAATAAATGGCACATACAACAGTTGCTGTTTGAGGAAAAACTTTGGCATTGGGATACGATCTTTAAACACACAACACAGCACCACAATGTCCGTCCAACTCAGATGATTGCTGATCAAAAGGTACCAGCCATCTTTCTTTAGCTCATCGCCAACTTGCACATCCCATTCAACGCGATTGGACAGCGCGAGTATCCCCGCATTTATTGTTGCCCATGCCCACATAACCTTGTTCGCTGCTTCCGTTCCCTTCGCTTTTAGCTTTGCGCCTGGAAATGACAGTTTAACCACAGCGATCAAGCAAATAACCAATGAACAGATCGCCGAATTGATTATGACTAGAGACGCGTTAAGAAGAAGTAACAAATATGCCAACATGATAACAGTGCTAAAGTGTGAGTAATAAAACAGCGTGTAATTATACTGTCACATTGCTACATTGAAACATTTATGAGAATGGTCTGATTAGTTACCACTTACCCGCTTGACCTTGCACAATATGAAACAAAGGGAATATATTATTGTATAAGTTGGGCAAAGAAATTAAGTTACTCTCCAATACAAATAAACGCTCAACCATTGCTCGAACCATTCATTCACAAATAGGGAGATCATGAATGAAACCAAGACTAACGGTCTTGACCTTGGCTTTTATCGTCAGTTCAGCTCAAGCTCAGCTCGCAGAAACTGCTGGATTCAGCGGTGAGATTTCACTTAACGCTGCCTTTGTGACCTCAGAATCTAACTTTAATACCGATAACGACAGAACCATCGACTCACTGAATCACAGTGCTGACAGCGATAGCTCGGCAGTCGCAGCGCCCCTGGGAAACATCGCCTACACCTTCGGTACGCAGCTCAACCAGCAAGTCTATGCTGGTACCACTCGTTCAGATGTAGCCATTGGTACACTTGCATTTCAGCTAGGCTATCAATACCAATTGCCATCAGGCACCGTACTCGATGTATCGTACTTGCCAACTATGCTAGAAGGCGAAACCTGGCGTAATCCGTATCAGGTCAGTGTAGCTAGGCGCACAACCGACGAAGGCGGTAACGCGTACCGTTTTCAGGTTAAAGGGCTGATTGATAAAAACTTCAATCTTGATCTTGCCTATGCCAACAAAGAAATTGATAAAGAGGAAGTAACGGATCGCTCTTTGGCTCGTGATGCTGATATTTACTACATCAAAGGTGACTATCGAATTTCACTGGATCGCACATCAATATTGCAACCCGCATTTGCCTACATTAACCAAGATGCGGATGGTAAAGCAGAATCCTTTGACTCATATGGGTTTGAGCTTAGCTGGTTTAAATTCATCAATCGTCATCGCTTAGCGCTCACCGGCGGCTATACGCTTCACGACTATCAATCTAAAAGCCAGACCTTCACCAAGACGCGCAGTGACGATACGTTGAGCCTGTTTGCCGCTTACGAATACCAAAATGTGTTTGACTGGCAAGACTGGTCTTTCATTTCATTCGCAGGCTATAGTCAAACCGACTCAAACATTACCTTCTATGACGAGAAGGAATACCTGTTCTCGTTAGGCTTCAGCTATCGCTTCTAATTTTCTGGCCGCTATTGGGGGTAAGGACTGATTACACAGCCTGAGCAGTAAGCTGTTTCAGTAATCGGTCCATAGCACGATATCCAAGGGCTTCCGCTAGGTGGGAGCGTTCAATCCGCCCTTCCCCATCCAGATCGGCAATCGTACGGGCCACTTTAATGATTCGGTGATACGCGCGAATAGACAGCCCTAACCTGTGCAAAGCGGTCTCCAGAAACTCAGCATCACTTTTTAGCAGTGGGCAAAACGTCTCTATCTCACGGCTCCCCAGCAAGGCATTTACCTTGCCACTACGGCTTAACATGTTCTGGCGAGCGTCATAAACCCGCTCTTTAACGACTGCTGTAGGCTCTCCTCGGTCACCTCCCTGCGATAATGTGCCTTTAGGCAACGCCGGAATTTCTAACGACATATCAAATCGATCCAGTAACGGTCCTGATAAGCGACCTAAATAGCGCAGAATGGCTTGTGGATTAGTACGAGCCTGATTGCCTTCGTAATAACCTGTCGGGCTGGGGTTGAGTGCGCCCACCAGCTGAAAGCGGGCAGGAAAACGGGTTTTGCCCTGAGCCCGAGAGATGATGATTTCTCCCGATTCCAGTGGCTCTCGTAACGAGTCCAAAGCTTTACGATCAAATTCCGGCATTTCATCGAGAAATAATAGGCCATTGTGGGCCAATGAAATCTCACCCGGCCTTGGCACCGAGCCACCGCCGACCAATGCCGCCATAGAACTGGAGTGGTGTGGAGAACGAAACGGTCGTCGCTTCCAGTTATGTTCATTGATTTCGCTTTGTGTCAGTGATGCGACGGACGCGGTTTCCATCGCTTCCTCATCACTCATTTCAGGTAACAAATCGCATAAGCGCGACGCTAACATGGTTTTTCCGGTACCGGGTGGCCCTAAAAATAATAAGTTATGGTTACCTGCCGCCGCGATCTCCAAAGCCCGCTTTCCCTGCTGCTGGCCGATAATGTCTTGCAGATCGCGGTTATGGTTTTGTGACATAATTCTCTCAGGCGCTTGATGCAAACTCAGCCTATGCTGACCGCACAATTCAGCACACACCTCAAGCAACGACTGAGCAGACTTATGCTGCTCTTTAGCCACCAGCGCCGCCTGATCACCATTCGCATGTGGCACGACCAAGTGGCGCTGAAACTTGCTTGCGGCGAGCGCTGCAGGTAGCACGCCTTTTACTGGCCTTAAGCCTCCAGACAAGGCTAACTCGCCAACAAATTCGTAGTTTTTGAGCTTATCTGTCGCGATTTGCTCTGAAGCGGCCAAAATACCCAGCGCAATGGGTAAATCAAAACGTCCGCCCTCTTTGGGTAGATCCGCCGGAGCTAAGTTGACCGTAATGCGTTTGGCGGGAAATTGAAAATTAGAATTAATGATGGCACTACGTACCCGATCTTTAGACTCTTTTACCGTGGTTTCTGGTAACCCAACCAAAGTAAAGCCCGGCATACCGTTACTAATATGTACTTCCACACTAACTGACGGTGCCTGAACACCGACGCTTGCCCGACTATGAATAATTGCCAGCCCCATACGATCCCTAACCAGTTATTGATTGCTTTATAAACAAATGTTTTCACTATGTGTTTATGTTATATACCGCGTCTTAATTGAGAGTTAATGTGAAAAAAGAATGACTTTTTGCTTGTCATGCAGAGGAATTGTGTGATACCACTAATGACGCAAACAATTTCGTAGAACATTACACAACAAAATTTAACGAAAACAGAACGACAGACAGATGAATCTTTTCGCTTACATTAACTCACTGCTAGCCCTGATTATCGTGGTCATTATTGGCACTGCGCGGGGTGTTGTGGGCGAAAGATAACCACAAATTACAAAAAACCCCCGCACTGAAAAGTCCGGGGGTTTTTTTACAACTACAAGTTGTCATCTGTCTAACCCTTAGACAGTTTAACGGGAAGAATGGGAGTGCACATGAAGTGCAATACAAATGGTAATAGCTACGAGCCACAACGTAGCAAAGGAGGTTTACGATGACCGGTGCACAACTTGTCGTAGCCGCTTTAAGACAGCAAGGCATCCAGACCGTGTTTGGTTACCCTGGCGGGGCCATCATGCCAATCTACGATGCTTTGTATGACGGAGGTGTCGAGCACATCTTATGCCGTCATGAGCAAGGCGCAGCCATGGCCGCTATCGGTATGGCTCGATCCACTCAAGATGTTGCCGTTTGTATGGCAACTTCCGGCCCTGGCGCCACAAACCTAGTCACCGGCCTTGCCGACGCTTTCCTTGATTCAGTTCCACTGGTAGCCATCACAGGTCAGGTTGCCAGCTCTCATATCGGTACCGACGCTTTCCAGGAAATGGATGTGATTGGTATGTCTCTAGCCTGTACTAAGCACAGCTATCTGGTTACCGAGATCGAAGATCTTGCCCCGACTCTGGCTGAAGCCTTTGAAGTAGCAAAAACCGGACGTCCAGGCCCTGTCATTGTTGATATCGCGAAAGACGTTCAGCTTGCTCAAACTCCAACCGATTTGCTTACGCCATATGTTGCCCCAGCAATCGAAGATGTCCCTACCGAAGACATAAAACGCGCACAAGAAGTGTTAGCCGCTTCTACTCGCCCTGTGTTATACGTTGGTGGTGGTGTTCAGCTAGCGAAAGCGACTGATGCAGTACGAGAGTTCTTACGTCTGAATCCAATGCCAGCGGTAAGCACTCTGAAAGGTCTAGGCACGATTGAACGCCATGACCCTCACTATCTAGGCATGTTAGGCATGCACGGCACTAAAGCGGCCAACCTGGTAGTTCAGGAAGCGGACCTATTAATTGTGGTTGGTGCGCGATTTGATGACCGTGTGACAGGTAAGCTCGACACTTTTGCACCTAACGCGAAAGTGATTCACATCGATATAGATGCAGCAGAAATTCATAAGCTTCGCCATGCCAATGCACCGCTGCGTGGCGACATTAAGACCATTCTTCCTCAGCTAGAACTGACTCAAGACATCTCCCCTTGGGTTCACCACAGTGAAAGCTTACGCAGTGGCTTTAAGTGGCGCTATGACCATCCTGGTGAACTTATCTACGCGCCGCTGTTGCTTAAACAGTTGTCTGACATGATGCCGGATAGCTCTATGGTTTCAACAGACGTAGGCCAGCACCAGATGTGGGCTGCGCAACATATCCAGCCACGTGAACCACAAAACTTCATCACTTCAGCCGGTTTAGGCACCATGGGCTTTGGTCTGCCAGCGGCAATGGGTGCTGCCGTTGCTCGCCCGGATGATCAGTCTATCCTTATTACTGGTGATGGTTCATTCATGATGAACGTGCAGGAATTAGGTACGCTAAAACGCCGCCAGATTCCAGTGAAAATTGTTCTTCTTAACAACCAACGTCTTGGTATGGTACGCCAATGGCAATCGCTATTCTTTGATGGCCGACACAGTGAAACTATCCTTGATGACAACCCTGACTTTGTGATGCTGGCAAAAGCATTCGACATTCCGGGCAAAACCATCACCAAGAAAGAAGAAGTGGAGCCAGCACTGAAAGAGATGTTGGAGAGCAAAACTTCTTACATGCTTCACGTGTTAATCGACGAAGAAGAAAACGTGTGGCCGTTGGTGCCACCTGGCGCATCAAACAGTGATATGTTGGAAAACACCTAGGAGACAATCACATGGATAGATATTTACTCGACATCAAAGCCGATGATAAACCGGTATTGTTAGAGCGCGTTCTACGTGTGATTCGTCACCGAGGTTTCGTGATCAAACAAGTAGCAGCCACTCAAAACCACGAAAGCAAAGTCGCCAGTGTGGAGATTATCGTCGACAGCGATCGCCCAATCTCATTTTTGATCAATCAAATTGAGAAGCTGTGGGATGTTCGTAAAGTTGAGGTACTCAAAATCCGCAACGATGAACTGCCAAATCACAACTTACAACAACAGGTAAGTGCATAAGAGCCCTGTGGCAACAATCGAACCAATGGAAATGGGCAGCGCCAGGCGTTGTCCAATCACAAACTACTGCGAGAGGCCTACGATGGCCTATGTAACAGCACCACGAAAGAGAAGTGGGCTGGTTAGACTGTGTGTAACCAGAGCAGAAGTAAGAAGGAATTAGGAAATGCCAAAATATAGATCAGCAACCACCACACATGGTCGTAACATGGCGGGCGCCCGCGCGCTTTGGCGTGCAACTGGTGTAAAAGATGAAGACTTTGGTAAGCCAATCATCGCTGTGGTGAACTCGTTTACTCAATTTGTACCGGGCCACGTACACCTGAAAGATATGGGTCAGTTGGTTGCCGGTGAAATCGAAAAAGCAGGTGGCATCGCAAAAGAATTCAATACCATTGCTGTCGACGACGGTATCGCAATGGGTCACGGCGGTATGCTTTACTCATTGCCTTCACGTGAATTGATTGCCGACTCTGTAGAGTACATGGTCAATGCACACTGTGCCGATGCAATGGTATGTATCTCTAACTGTGACAAAATCACTCCAGGAATGATGATGGCCGCTATGCGCCTAAACATTCCGGTTATCTTTGTTTCTGGCGGCCCAATGGAAGCAGGTAAAACCAAGCTTTCTGATCAAATTATCAAACTCGATTTGGTTGATGCGATGATCCAGGGTGCCGATCCAACCGTGTCGGATCAACAAAGCGAACAGGTCGAACGCTCGGCTTGTCCAACCTGTGGATCGTGTTCAGGCATGTTTACCGCCAACTCAATGAACTGTCTGACAGAAGCTCTAGGCCTCTCTCAACCAGGCAATGGCTCGATGCTGGCAACACACGCCGACCGTGAACAATTGTTTATTAACGCTGGTAAACGTATCGTTGAGCTGACTCGACGTTACTACGAACAAGATGACGAGTCCGCCTTACCACGCAACATTGCTAACCGCGACGCCTTTGAAAATGCCATGGCGCTGGACATCGCAATGGGTGGCTCCAGCAACACCGTTTTACACCTTTTAGCTGCGGCTCAAGAAGGTGAAATAAACTTCGATATGAACGATATCGATGAAATGTCTCGTCGCGTACCACACTTGTGTAAAGTGGCGCCATCGACACAGAAATACCACATGGAAGATGTACACCGTGCGGGTGGCGTAATGGCTATCTTAGGTGAACTCGACCGTGCTGGTTTGCTAAACGGCAGTACGAGTACGGTATTGGGCATGACTATGCAGCAGCAGCTTGCCGAGTACGACATCATGCAAACAGAAAATGAAGAAGTACTTAAGTTCTTCCGCGCAGGCCCTGCAGGTATACGCACCACCAAAGCATTCTCACAAGACTGCCGCTGGGATCGTCTCGACGATGACCGTGCCGATGGCTGTATCCGCTCCAAAGAGAACGCATTCAGTCAAGAAGGTGGCCTGGCCGTTCTCTCAGGCAACATTGCGGTTGATGGCTGTATAGTAAAAACGGCTGGTGTTGATGAGGAAAACCTTAAGTTCCAAGGCCCTGCGATTGTGTTTGAAAGCCAAGATTCAGCGGTTGATGGCATCTTAGGTGGTAAAGTTAAAGCGGGTGAAGTGGTTGTTATTCGTTATGAAGGTCCTAAAGGTGGTCCGGGTATGCAGGAAATGCTCTACCCAACCACTTACCTAAAATCGATGGGATTAGGAAAATCTTGTGCCTTACTAACAGATGGTCGCTTCTCAGGTGGTACATCGGGTCTGTCGATTGGTCATGCATCCCCAGAAGCTGCCAGTGGCGGTACGATTGGCTTGGTGCAAGATGGGGACATCATTACCATTGATATCCCAAGTCGCTCTATCACGCTCGATGTAGCAGAAGATGAGCTGGCAGCACGTCGTGCAAAACAAGACGAACTCGGTTGGAAACCAGCCGATCGTCAACGTGAAGTTTCTTTTGCACTCAAAGCGTACGCCAGCATGGCAACCAGTGCTGACAAAGGCGCAGTACGAGACAAATCTAAGCTAGAGGGCTAGCAATGATGGAATCTCAACCCACAAAAAAAGTGAATCAAACTGGCGCAGACTATCTGCGCCAAATCCTGCGCGCGCCAGTTTATGAAGTCGCAACGGTTACGCCACTGCAAGATATGCCGCGCCTGTCGGCACGCATTGGCAACAATGTGCAAATCAAACGTGAAGATCGCCAGCCAGTGCACTCTTTCAAACTGCGTGGCGCCTACAACATGGTGGCCAGCCTGTCTGAAGAACAAAAGGCTGCGGGTGTCATTGCAGCATCGGCGGGCAACCATGCTCAAGGGATGGCACTATCGGGCACTAAACTAGGCATCAAAACCACGATTGTAATGCCAAAAACCACGCCAGACATCAAGGTTGATGCGGTGCGGAGCTTTGGCGGTAATGTCGTGCTGCATGGCAGCAACTTTGATGAAGCGAAAGCGGAAGCCGAGCGCCTGTCAGAAGAATATGGCTACACCTTTGTGCCACCCTTCGATCATCCATTGGTGATTGCTGGCCAAGGCACCATTGGTATGGAAATGCTGCAGCAAAATGGTCACCTGGATTACATCTTTGTTCCGGTAGGCGGTGGTGGTCTGGCGGCGGGTGTCGCTGTCCTGGTCAAGCAACTGATGCCAGAAATCAAAGTCATTGCCGTCGAGCCAGAAGATTCTTCTTGCTTAAAAGCGGCTTTAGATGCTGGTGAGCCAGTTGTCCTTGATCAAGTCAGTATGTTTGCTGATGGTGTGGCAGTAAAACGCATCGGTGAAGAGACATTCCGTTTGTGTCAGAAGTACATTGATGGCCATATTGCCGTATCAAGCGATGAAATCTGCGCGGCGGTGAAAGATATCTTTGAAGATACACGAGCAATAGCAGAACCTTCAGGCGCGCTTGCTCTGGCGGGCTTGAAGAAGTTTACTGAGCAGAACAAACTCGAAGGCAAAAACCTTGGTACGGTACTGTCTGGTGCCAACACCAATTTCCATGGCTTGCGCTATGTCTCTGAACGCTGTGAGCTGGGTGAAAAACGTGAAGGCCTGCTTGCTGTTACAATCCCAGAACGCCAGGGCGCTTTCTTTGAGTTTTGTAACTTGATTGGTGGCCGAGCAGTGACTGAGTTCAACTACCGTTACAACGATGATGAGCTGGCAAATATCTTTGTTGGTGTGCGTCTTCAGGGCGGTCAGGAAGAACTGGATCATATTATTCGCGATCTACGCGAAGGCGGTTATCCGGTCGTGGATCTATCTGATGATGAAATGGCGAAGCTACACATCCGCTACATGATCGGTGGCAAACCTTCCAAAAAACTCAAGGAACGCCTATACAGCTTTGAGTTTCCAGAATATCCGGGGGCGCTGCTGAAGTTCTTAAGCACGCTAGGTACCCACTGGAATATCAGCCTGTTTAACTACCGCAACCATGGTGCCGATTACGGGCGTGTTCTTTGTGGTTTCGAGCTAGATGAAAGCGACTTAGCCCAGTTTTCTGCCCATTTGCGCGAACTTGGCTATCAGTGTAAAGACGAAACGGATAACCCATCCTATAAGTTCTTCTTATCGTGAACCATCTAAAAACACCTCGTGAAAGCGAGGTGTTTTTATTTACCCCGAGCTTATTTAAGCCTGTAACCAATCCTGATGTAACTGGTTGGATGATCCTAAGTAATCCACCATCCATTGGATCAAATTATGGTTTTCATCTTTACGCCATACTAAGCAACAACGGCTTACGGGCTTGTCGTCCGGTAGAACCTTCTCCACCAGCACGCCATCATTGATCAATGGCATTGCGATATGGCGAGGCATAAACCCGACCCCAACTCCATTTTTCAGACATTCAATCGCCGCATACCAGTTTGGCAGCAACAAACGACGCTGATGGGGATAATGACCTGTGTGTCGCTTAGGCAATACGTTCGAAGTATCATCCAGACAGATAGCAGGAAACTGGCTGACAAACGCTTCCGTTAACGCCTGTTGACGAACACAGGGATGTGCCGGTGACATAACAAATGCCCAGTCGAGTGTTCCCATATCTCTGACTTCGAAATCGCCACCAACCGGGATCGCACTTGTCGCGCCAATCACAATATCTGCCCGCCCTTGAGCAATCGCCTCCCATGAACCATTGAACACTTCCATGTTGATCTGCAGCTCGGCAAACTCAAATTCGCGATAAAAGTCTTCAATCAATGGTTTGAGCTTTTCCAGCTTAACGACGTTATCCAAAGTCAGTTTTAATGTGGTTTGCCAGCCATGTGCTGCTCGACGAGTCTGAGCTTTAACCTCTTCCATTTGACGCAATAAAGCACGCGCTTCTGAGATAAATAACTCTCCCGCAGGGGTCAGTTCAACTTTTCTAGGCAAACGTCTAAACAATACAACATCCAAATCTTTCTCCACCTGGCGAACACCATAACTGATTGCCGAAGGCACTTTGTGCAGCAACTCTGCAGCCGCGGTAAAACTCCCCAACCGGGCAACGGTATCGAGCATTTCTAATGAGGATTTGGAAAACATTCGCGAAGTACCTTTCAAATTTTTTGATTGATAACCAACAATTTTAGCGTTTTATTTTTAGTAAATCGAAAAATAGAATGAAAGAACAAATAAATCAGGGTTGGCGCCAACTGATATTGGTTAAAAAGTAATTAAATAATTTGATTGGTTAATAATGAAAATATCAAAACTACAACTCGTTTATCTTGCAGTGTTGTCGATGCTTGGCTTTGTCGCGACCGATATGTACCTGCCAGCTTTTAAAGCAATGGAAATAGACTTTGCGACAGGCCCGGAACAGATAGCCCTTTCTCTGACCGTATTTTTAGGGGGAATGGCATTTGGTCAGCTGATGTGGGGGTTGGCTTCAGATAAGTTTGGCCACCGCAATACGCTAGCCGCAGGTTTAGTTGTATTTACTCTTGCGTCATTTGGTCTGGCATTCTGCGATCAAGTATGGCAATTGCTCACTCTTCGATTTGTTCAGGCGATCGGTGTCTGTGCACCAGCCGTTATCTGGCAAGCCATGGTGATTAAACGTTACTCAAGCAGCAGTCAGCAGATTTTCGCTACCATTATGCCATTGGTTGCCTTATCACCTGCGCTGGCTCCACAATTAGGCGTCGTACTTGCGGACAACTTTGGCTGGCACAGTATTTTTATCGCGCTAATGCTGGTGGGTGTATTGCTTGTCGCTGCAACCATGCTGCAAAAAGACCAAAAGGCAGAAGTAAAGCAGACCAGTGTATCTGCAGATATTAAAGCACTACTCCGTTCTAAGGCTTACCTTGGCAACGTCATCATGTTTGCCACCGCTTCTGCAGCATTCTTTGCTTACCTAACCGGTATGCCGGAAATCATGGCGCAACTGGGTTATGAAGCCAAAGACATTGGCCTGAGTTTTATTCCACAAACCATTGCCTTTATGGCTGGTGGCTACTTGGGTAAAGTGGGTGTACGCAAATATGGCGATAAAAATGTTTTACGCCAGCTGATCGGCTTGTTTAGTATTGCAGCACTGATGGTATTCGTTGCATCACATTGGACGTTGACCTCTATCTGGCCAATCCTGGCGCCTTTCTGTCTGATCGCTGTCGCCAACGGTGCTCTGTACCCTATTGTTGTAAACCGAGCTCTGGAGAGTGCCCAGCAAAGCCCAGCGACCGCAGCTGGTTTGCAAAACAGCTTACAAATCTGTGTGAGCAGTCTTGCCAGTGCATTTGTTGCCGCAATGGCCAGTCAGGCTCAGTCGGTCACTGGTATCGCAATTGTGATTTGTATGGGCGGTTTATGGGTCGGCTACATTCTGTCTAACCGAGATCTGGCCAAGCACTTTGCTACCCCCGATAACTCGCGCGTTGTCCGTGAAGACGACTGCTAAATACAACAAAGCCGCTCAAGATGAGCGGCTTTTATTCAATTTTTTAGAAAAAGTTGAATTACTTCTTTTTAACCGGACGCTGCCAATCAGTAATTCTGCGCTCTTTAGCACGAGTAATCACTAACTCACCTTCGGCGACATCTTTGGTCAAAGTCGTACCTGCTCCAATAGTCGCACCATCAGCAATGGTAACTGGCGCGACTAACTGGCTATCCGAACCAACAAAGACATCATCACCAATGATGGTTTTGAACTTGTTCGCACCATCGTAATTACAGGTAATGGTACCTGCACCGATATTGGTGCGCTGGCCGATTTCTGCATCGCCCAGGTAAGTCAGATGGTTTGCTTTAGAACCTTCGCCAATGCGCGCATTCTTCACTTCGACAAAGTTACCAACGTGAGAGTCATTACGCATATCTGCACCAGGACGCAGACGAGTAAATGGACCGACAGTACAGTCCTCTCCGACAGTCGCGCCTTCAATCACGCTGTATGGACGAACGATCGTGTTGTCATCAATCTCACAATCTTTCAACACACTGCCAGCACCGATAACCACGTTATCACCAAGCGAGACACTGCCTTCAATGATCACATTCGCATCAATTTCACAGTCCATGCCGCACTGCAGTTCACCACGTAAGTCAAAGCGAGCTGGATCACGTAGCATAACGCCCTGCTCAAGCAGTTTTTGCGCTTGCATCGATTGGAATGCGCGCTCTAAACGAGCAAGCTGGGCACGATCATTCACACCTTCAACTTCAATCGCATTAACAGGATGGACAGCTTCAACTGCACGACCTTCATCGTGAGCAGCAGCAATCACGTCAGTAAGGTAGTACTCACCTTGTGCGTTGTTGTTGTTTAAGCCTGACAACCAGCGCTTCAGGTCACCACCAGTTGCAACCATCACACCTGTGTTGATTTCTTTGATCTGTTTTTGTTCTTCGGTGGCGTCTTTCTGCTCGACGATAGCAACTACAGGACCGTTCTTACGTACGATACGTCCATAGCCAGTCGGGTTATCCAGAACAACCGTCAGCAACGCGATACCACCCGTTGGTTGAGCGTCAAGCAGGCTCTCAATAGTTTCCGCTGAAATCAGTGGCACATCCCCATACGAGACCAGGATTTTCTCATCATCTTCAAATTGAGCAGAAGCCTGATCCACCGCATGACCTGTGCCTAGTTGCTCAGCCTGAAGTACCCAGTTTACCGGCTCTTCTGCTAGTACCTGTTTCATTTGATCACCACCATGACCATAAACTAGGTGAATATTTTGCGCGCCAAGACCGGTACATGTATCAATGACATGTTTTGCCATTGGTTTACCGGCCAAAGTGTGAAGCACTTTTGGCATGTTCGAATACATACGGGTTCCCTTGCCCGCAGCAAGAATTACAGCACTGAATTTCATTGATAACCTATTGACGTTCTTTATGTAGTTGGCGGATATTTTAGACAGCTTGAGGGGAGAAGTTAATGGAAAGCGTTCAATTTCTAACGAAAAATAATCAAAAAGGCGACCATTTGGCCGCCTTTTTCATGCAACGTTGCTAATTGAGCTTAGCGACGCTTTTTGGTCAGCTCGATAACTCGTAGCTGAGCAATGGCTTTAGCCAGTTCACTGGCCGCTTGTGCGAAGTTCATATCGCCATGCTGGTTCTGGATATTCTCCTCAGCACGACGCTTAGCTTCTTCTGCCTTCGCTGCGTCTAGATCTTCACCACGAATCGCTGTATCAGCCAGTACTGTAGCAGTACCCGGCTGAACTTCGACCATACCACCAGAGACATAAATGAACTCTTCGTGGCCGTGCTGTTTCACAATACGCACCATACCAGGCTGAATAGCGGTCAGAAGCGGAGTATGGCCATGGAAAATACCAAGCTCACCTTCGCTACCGGTCACCTGAAACGTTTCTACACGACCAGAGAAAATGCGTTTCTCAGCGCTTACTACGTCTAGGTGAAAGGTTATTGGTGCCATATCGCCTCCTAGTTAGCCTTATAGCTTCTTAGCATTCTCAATAGCATCATCGATGCTACCGCAGTACATAAATGCCTGCTCTGGAATGTCATCGTATTCACCAGCTAGTAGACCTTTAAAGCCACGTAGAGTCTCTTTAAGAGGTACGTAAACACCAGGGTCACCTGTAAATACTTCCGCTACGTGGTAAGGCTGAGTAAGGAAACGCTCAATCTTACGTGCACGAGATACAACTTGCTTGTCTTCTTCAGATAGCTCGTCCATACCTAGAATCGCGATGATGTCTTTCAGCTCTTTGTAGCGCTGAAGTGTCTGCTGAACGCCACGAGCGACGTCGTAGTGCTCTTGACCTACTACTAGTGGGTCTAGCTGACGAGACGTTGAATCTAGTGGGTCGATCGCTGGGTATAGACCCATTGCTGCGATGTTACGGTTAAGTACAACCGTTGCATCCAAGTGCGCGAACGTGGTTGCTGGAGACGGGTCAGTCAAGTCATCCGCAGGTACGTATACCGCCTGTACAGACGTGATAGAACCTTGCTTAGTTGACGTGATACGCTCCTGAAGCACACCCATCTCTTCTGCAAGAGTTGGCTGGTAACCTACCGCAGAAGGCATACGACCTAGAAGTGCTGATACCTCAGTACCTGCAAGCGTGTAACGGTAGATGTTATCAATGAACAGTAGTACGTCACGACCTTCGTCACGGAAACGCTCTGCCATTGTAAGACCAGTCAGTGCAACACGTAGACGGTTGCCCGGTGGCTCGTTCATCTGACCGTAAACCATTGCTACTTTAGATTCTTCAGGATTCTCAACGTTTACAACGCCCGCTTCCTGCATTTCAAAGTAGAAATCGTTACCTTCACGAGTACGCTCACCAACACCAGCAAATACTGATAGACCTGAGTGTTGTAGTGCGATGTTGTTGATAAGTTCCATCATGTTAACGGTCTTACCTACACCTGCACCACCGAATAGACCGATTTTACCACCCTTAGCGAATGGACAAATTAGGTCGATTACTTTAACACCCGTTTCTAGAAGTGCTGTTTCGTTTGATTGCTCTTCGTAGCTTGGTGCTGCACGGTGGATAGAGTAAGTCTCTTCCGCACCGATCTCACCACACTCATCAATCGCGTCACCTAGGACGTTCATGATACGACCTAGAGTTTTAGTACCTACTGGTACTGAAATTGGAGCGCCAGTGTTAACCACTTCTACTCCACGACGTAAACCATCAGAGCTACCCATTACGATACAACGAACTACGCCACCGCCTAGCTGTTGTTGAACTTCAAGAACTAGACGCTCTTTTGAGTCCGTTACGTTTAGAGCGTCATATACACTAGGTACTTCGCTCTGTGGGAACTCTACGTCGACTACCGCACCGATGATCTGTACGATCTTACCTGTAGCCATCGTTAATCCTCTAAACTATTTCGTTTTACCTAAGCTTAAACCGCAGATGCACCACCAACGATTTCCGACAGTTCTTGTGTGATCGCAGCCTGACGGGCTTTGTTGTACACAAGTTCCAAATCATCAATTAAGTTGGTTGCGTTATCCGTTGCAGCCTTCATCGCAATCATTCGAGCCGCTTGCTCACAAGCAAGGTTCTCTACCACACCTTGGTATACCTGAGACTCTACGTAACGCACTAATAGCGTATCCAGTAGAGGTTTTGGCTCAGGCTCATAGATGTAGTCCCATGAGTGCTCACGCTGCATCTCTTTGCTGTCCGATTTAGGCAAAGGTAGCAATTGATCGATCGTTGGTTGCTGAACCATAGTGTTCACAAACTTGTTGAACACTACGTATAAACGGTCCAGTTCACCTTCATCGTATTTCTTAAGCATTACGCCAACAGAACCGATTAGGTCTTCCAGGCTTGGGTTATCGCCAAGGCCAGAAACCTGTGCCGCAACTTTTGCGCCACCATGTTTAAAGAAACCAGTCGCTTTTGAGCCAATGACTGCTAGCTCAATTTCAGCACCTTTTTCTTTCCATGCTTGCATGTCTGTAACGGCTTTCTTAAACACATTAATGTTCAAACCACCACACAGACCACGGTCTGTCGAAACGATGATGTAACCAACACGTTTAGCTTCACGCTCTTCTAGGTACGGATGACGGTACTCTAGGTTTGCGTTTGCCACGTGACCGATCACTTTACGCATTGTTTCAGCGTATGGACGAGAAGCTTCCATTGCATCTTGAGAGCGACGCATTTTTGAAGCTGCTACCATTTCCATCGCTTTCGTAATTTTCTGCGTGCTTTTAACACTACCGATTTTATTACGTATCTCTTTTGCGCCGGCCATCGTTACTCTCCGTTAGTTGGTGGCAGAAACTGCCACCGACCTAATTACCAAGTTTGGGTTGCTTTGAAGTCGTCAGTCAGTTTCTTCAACTGAGCTTCGATTTCATCGTTGTAAGCACCAGACTTGTCGATCTCAGCTGCTAGTTCAGCGTATTGACCGCGAGCGTACGATAGTAGAGCCGCCTCAAAATCTAGAACTTTGTTTAGTTCTATATCATCAAGGTAACCGCGCTCTGCCGCGAAGATAGTTAGTGCTTGGTCAAATACAGACATTGGAGCGTACTGCTTCTGCTTCATTAGTTCTGTTACTTTTTGACCATGGTCTAGCTGTTTCTTCGTTGCTTCATCAAGGTCAGAAGAGAACTGAGCAAATGCTGCTAGTTCGCGGTATGCAGCTAGTGCTGTACGGATACCACCTGATAGTTTCTTGATGATTTTCGTCTGAGCTGAACCACCTACACGAGATACTGAGATACCTGGGTCAACAGCTGGGCGTACACCCGCGTTGAATAGCTCAGTTTGTAGGAAGATCTGACCATCGGTAATCGAGATTACGTTAGTCGGTACGAATGCTGAAACGTCACCTGCTTGAGTTTCGATGATAGGAAGAGCAGTCAAAGAACCAGTCTTACCTTTCACTTCACCGTTAGTGAAACGCTCTACATACTCTTCGCTTACACGAGCTGCACGCTCTAGTAGACGAGAGTGTAAGTAGAATACGTCACCTGGGAATGCCTCACGGCCTGGTGGACGTTTAAGTAGTAGAGAGATCTGACGGTAAGCTACTGCTTGCTTAGATAGATCATCGTAAACAATCAGTGCGTCTTCGCCGCGATCGCGGAAGTATTCACCCATCGCACAACCTGCGTATGGCGCTAGGTATTGTAGCGCTGCAGATTCAGAAGCGGATGCAACTACAACGATAGTATTTTGTAGTGCGCCGTGCTCTTCTAGTTTGCGAACCACGTTAGCAATAGTCGATGCTTTCTGACCGATTGCTACGTAGATAGAGAAAATACCAGAGTCTTTCTGGTTGATGATCGCATCGATCGCCAGTGCTGTTTTACCAATCTGACGGTCACCGATGACAAGCTCACGCTGACCACGACCGATTGGGATCATTGAGTCAACTGACTTATAACCAGTTTGCACAGGTTGGTCTACCGATTTACGGTCGATTACACCTGGTGCGATCACTTCTACAGGCGAAGTCATTTTCGCTTCGATTGGACCTTTACCATCGATAGGCTCACCCAGCGTGTTCACTACGCGGCCTAGTAGTTCTGGACCAACTGGCACTTCAAGAATGCGGCCAGTACCTGTAACTTTCATGCCTTCCCTAAGGTCAGCATATGGGCCCATTACAACCGCACCAACCGAGTCACGCTCAAGGTTAAGTGCTAGTGCATAACGGCCACCCGGTAATTCAATCATTTCACCTTGCATCACGTCCGCTAGGCCGTGGATGCGGATGATACCATCGCTTACCGATACGATAGTACCCTCGTTGCGAGCTTCACTAACAACTTCGAAAGATTCGATACGTTGTTTGATTAGATCGCTAATTTCCGTGGAATTAAGTTGCATGCTCCAATCCCCATTAAGACTGCAATGCATCGCTCAGGCGGTTCAAACGACCACGCGCTGAGTCATCGATGACTAGGTCTCCGGCTCGAATAATAACCCCACCAAGTAGGGTCTCATCTACACTGCAATTCAGCTTCACTTTACGTTCAAGACGTGCTTCAAGTTTGCTGCCGATATTTGCAAGCTGTTCATCAGAAAGTTCTGACGCTGAAATTACTTCAACATCAATTTCTTTCTCATGCTCTTTCTTCAAAATGAAGAACTGCTCACAAACATCAGGAAGGGCCGTTAAACGACCATTCTCAGCCATGACCTTTAAAAGGTTTTGACCGTTTGCATCAACTTGGTCACCACAAACTGCAACAAAGATTTCTGCCATTTTTTCAGCAGAGAACGAACTGGTTAACAGTTCAGTCATTTGTTCGTTGTTGGCAACTTCAGCAGCAAAAGACAACATTTGACCCCATTGGTCTAGTTGGTCTTTTTCTACCGCAAAGTCGAAGGCTGCTTTAGCATAGGGGCGTGCGATTGTAGTCAAATCAGACATATGCGCCCCCAGACTTAAAGTTTTGCAGTAATGTTGTCGAGAATATCTTTTTGCGCGTCTTTATCGATAGTACGCTCAAGGATTTTCTCAGCACCAGCTACAGCCAGAGTAGCAACTTGTTTGCGCAGGTCATCGCGTGCACGATTACGCTCAGCTTCAAGTTCAGCTTCTGCTTGCGTTAGGATTTTCTGGCGTTCTGCCTGAGCTTCCTCGCGAGCTTCTTCTAGAATTTGAGACTTACGCTTATTCGCATGCTCGATGATCTCAGTTGCTGTGCGCTTCGCTTCTTTCAATTGATCAGAAGCGTTGGCTTGTGCTAGATCCAAGTCTTTAGCAGCACGTTCAGCTGCTTGAAGACCGTCAGCGATTTTCTTTTGACGCTCTTCGATCGCTTGCATCAATGGTGGCCATACATACTTCATGCAGAACCACACAAATAGTGCGAACGAGATTGCTTGACCTAGCAGAGTTGCGTTTATGTTCACAACAGCTACCCCTCTATTTGGACTTAGTGTTAATCAGTGACAAGCCTGAGCTCGTCCCGAGTTAAAGGTGATTAACCTAGTTGACCAACGAATGGGTTTGCGAAAGTGAATAGTAGCGCGATTACGATACCGATCATTGGAACCGCATCAAGTAGACCTGCGATGATGAACATCTTAACTTGTAGCATAGGAGCCATTTCTGGTTGACGTGCTGCACCTTCTAGGAATTTACCACCTAGCAGTGCGAAACCAATCGCTGTACCAAGAGAAGCAAGACCGACGATAATACCTACGGCGATTGCAGAAAAGCTCAGTAAAGTTTCCATTACTATCTCCAATTTATAGTTGTTGGCTTAGTGCCCAAATAAAAAAGCTAAAAAAATTAATGATCAGGATCTTCGTGTGCCATTGACAGGTAAACAATTGTCAACATCATGAATACGAAGGCTTGAATCGTAATAACCAAGATATGGAAGATTGCCCACGGTAGTGAACCCATCCATTGTAAGTACCATGGTAGCATTGCCGCACAAAGAATGAATACAACCTCACCCGCGAACATGTTACCGAATAGACGCATACCAAGTGATAGAGGTTTCGCAAGTAGCGATACCACTTCAATCAGTAGGTTAAACGGAATCATCAGTGGGTGATTGAATGGATGTAGTGCAAGTTCTTTTGCGAATCCACCTAGACCTTTTACTTTGATGCTGTAGAAAATCATCAAGGCAAAAACGCCTAGAGCCATAGCCATGGTGATATTCACATCAGCAGACGGTACGACCTTAAGGTAAGGAATACCAAGCCAATGTTCTGCTGGGTATGGTAAGAAGTCGATCGGGACTAAGTCCATCACGTTCATCAAAAATACCCAACAAAAGATAGTCAGTGCTAAAGGCGCGATCAGTGGGTTGCGTCCATGGAACGTATCTTTGACGTTATCAGCGACAAATTCTACGATCATTTCTACAGCACACTGAAGCTTACCCGGTACACCCGCTGTTGTTCTCTTCGCTACTTTGTAAAAGATTCCGAGGAAAATTAAACCAGTAAACCAAGAAAAAAACAGGCTATCGATATGTACGTTCCAGAAACTTGTCTCCTCCGCAACTAAACCTAACTTGTATAACGATAGGTTAGAAAGGTGGTGGGCAATGTAACCGGACGATGTTAGCGCTTCACCTGGCGCAGCCATAACTCATCCTATTTTTTGTTGTTAATGAATAGCACTGGTGCAAAGATATTAATACCTAGTACCAGCAAATAGGTTAGTTTGAGGGGAACAAGTTCCACCTGCATATACATGTAGGCAACATAGAACAGTGCAACCGTGATGAGAATTTTCAGTACTTCACCCGTATAGAAGGAAGCAGCGATGCGCTTGGCAGCGCGAGCCCCACTAAACATGAAAGCACATAATGCGAAAACAGCATTGGCAATGACAAAAATGCCCCCACCAATTAACGCTGAAAGTCCCCAATCAGGATTTACGGCTACCGCCGTTCCTGCAGCCACAAAAATAACCGCGCCAGATTCGATCATTAACAATTGCCTTGCAAGCTCTCGTCCTGGTCTAGCTAACGCAGCTACCATGTATTCGTACCTCTAGTAATATCCACTTCGCACTAAACTCTCTGTGCAGGGAAATTGGCGAAAATTATACGTTCAGTCCAAGCGAATGCAATTAAATTGCATCAAAAACTTACAGTTTTGTTTACAAAACGACAACTTTCGCACAAAATTCGAATTATTCAGTTAATTGACCTAAATCAATTATCTCACTTAGGCCTCAAGCTTGGCAATAAGTTGCTCTAATTTGTGAGGTTCATCAATACTTATCGTCAGTTTCGCTTTTCCGCTTGCAGAACGAACCAAAGAAACTTTAGCGTCAAGCATCTGGCTTAATTTATGCGACATTTGCATAGCTTCGGTATCTTCTTGTTGCCCTTTTTGCTCATTTTGTGGCGCTAAACACTTTTTTACTAACTGTTCGGTTTGACGAACAGTCATGTGTTTATTTGCAACCTGCAAAGCGACTTCTATTTGCAGCTCGCCTTCAAGAGCTAAAAGAGCACGGGCATGGCCCATTTCTAGTTTTTTATCAGCGACTAAGCTCTTTACTTCAAGCTCAAGCTGATTCAAACGCAGTAAGTTGCTGACCGTCGTTCTCGATTTACCTATCACGTCAGCAACCTGCTGGTGTGTCAGGGTAAACTCATCTTGCAAGCGCTCCAATGCCTGTGCTTCTTCGATGACATTGAGATCTTCACGTTGAATGTTCTCAATCAGCGCCATGGCAATCGCAGCACGGTCTTCAACCTTTTTCACCAAACATGGGACACGTTTTAGTCCCGCTTGCTTAGCAGCACGCCAGCGCCTCTCACCAGCAATGATCTCAAATTGGCTACTGTCTACCTGGCGAACCACAATCGGTTGAATGATGCCTTGTGACTGAATAGAAGCAGCCAGCTCTTCCAAGGCTTCTGGTGCCATATCTTTACGCGGTTGGTAGACACCCGGCTGCAATTGACCAATCGCGAGTTCAATTAACTCACCGTCTGCTGATAAGGCTTGGCTTTGCGATGCAATATGCTGTTTCTCACGAGCAAATGAACTGGTCGACAACAACGCATCCAGTCCTTTTCCTAGACCACGCTTAGACATGGGATTGAATTCCTTAGGTTAGAGTTAAACTGGGATTTCTTCGCGGCGAAGCATCTCACCCGCTAAGGCAAGATACGCTTTGGCACCAGCAGAGTACTTATCGTAATACATGGCAGGTTTACCATGGCTAGGCGCTTCGGCCAGACGAACATTACGTGGAATCACTGTGCGATAAACTTTGGTACCAAAGTGCTTTTTAAGTTGATCGGATACTTCATTCGATAAGCGGTTACGCGGATCGTACATAGTGCGTAACAAACCTTCAATTTTCAGGTTTTCATTCACTACCGCCGCCAATTTGCTAATTGTATCCATAAGAGCAGTCAAACCTTCTAACGCAAAGTATTCACATTGCATTGGCACCAACACTGAATCAGCGGCAGCCATAGCGTTGATTGTAAGAAGGTTTAGAGAAGGGGGACAATCGATAAAGATGAAATCATAGTTATCACGAACTGATGATAACGCATTTTTCAGGCGAACTTCACGCGCGAAAACTTCCATCAGTTTGATTTCTGCGGCGGTAACATCACCGTTTGCGGCGATAAGATCATACTTTCCGCTTGTTTCAGAGCACACCACTTGTTCAAATGGCGTGTCTTCCACCAATAGATCGTATGCTGTGGCATCGACCATGTACTTATCAACACCGCTGGCCATCGTAGCATTACCCTGAGGGTCAAGGTCGATAACCAAAACTTTGCGCTTTGTTGCCGCCATCGAAGCCGCTAAGTTAATGCACGTTGTTGTTTTGCCGACCCCACCTTTCTGGTTGGCGATTGCTACAATTTTACCCACACGACTACCTCGCTAATTTTCCTTGCGCGATAAGATTACTAGATGACGATCCCCTTCCAACTCAGGAACAGTCAAAGATACGACATCGGTCACATAACACCACTCAGGAAGCAGATCTATTTCATCTTTAGGGTGCTGACCTTTCAACGCAAGAAACAATCCATTTTCCTGTTTCGGCAGATGGTGACACCATTCCACCATATCCGTCATTGAAGCAAAAGCACGGCTCAGCACAGCATCGAATTTTTCTTCAGGCTGGAACTCTTCTACGCGGCTTTGGACCGGAGTTACGTTCTTCAGACCTAATGTGTGCACGACCTGCTTTAGAAAACGAATCCGTTTACCCAAGCTATCGAGCAGGTAGAATTCTTTGTCCGGATTCATGATAGCTAGTGGGATACCCGGTAATCCAGGGCCAGTGCCAACGTCGATAAAGCGCTGACCTGGTAAGTGAGCGCTAACCACTATGCTATCAAGAATATGTTTCACTAACATCTCAAGTGGGTCACGTACTGACGTCAAATTGTACGCTTTGTTCCATTTGTCGAGCAGTTCAACATAACCGACCAGCTGATCACGTTGCTTCTCTGATACTTCAAGGTCAGTTTGAGCAATCAATGCATCCAGTTTAGTTCGAAGTACACTCATTACTCGTCCTCACCTTTTTTCAGTAAGCCATGCTTCTTCAGGTGAACCAGTAGAATAGAAATAGCAGCCGGTGTAATTCCTGAAATACGAGAAGCAATACCGATGCTTTCAGGCTTCGCTTCACTTAATTTTGTCACTACCTCGTTCGATAGACCTTTTACTTGTTTGTAATCCAGATCAACCGGCAACTTCGTGTGTTCGTGGCGGAGTGACTTCTCGATCTCATCTTGCTGACGCTTGATGTAGCCATCGTATTTCACCTGGATTTCAACCTGCTCAGCAGCCTGTTGATCGTCCAAAGCTGGTGCAAATGCGTCTAATTGAGTCAACTGAGAGTATGAGATCTCAGGACGACGCAGCAGATCCTCACCACTGGCTTCACGCGCCATTGGTGTTTTTAGCAGTTTGTTGAGCTCATCAATGCCTGCTGAATTTGGATTCATCCAGGTTGATTTCAAGCGTTGACGCTCCGTTTCCATGTTGTCGATTTTTTGATTGAATCGTGCCCAACGCACATCATCAACCAGACCAAGTTCACGCGCTTTTTCAGTTAAGCGTAAATCTGCATTGTCTTCACGTAGCAACAGGCGGTATTCCGCGCGAGACGTAAACATGCGGTACGGCTCTTTGGTGCCCATGGTGGATAAATCGTCAATCAATACGCCCATGTAAGCCTGGTCACGGCGTGGGTTCCAGCCTTCTTTGTCCTGGCTGTACAAACTGGCGTTCAAACCAGCCATCAAACCCTGAGCTGCAGCTTCTTCGTACCCGGTTGTACCGTTAATTTGGCCTGCAAAGAATAAACCGTGGATAAATTTCGTTTCGTACGTCTGCTTCAAATCACGAGGATCAAAGAAATCATACTCAATCGCGTAACCCGGACGCACAATGTGTGCGTTCTCAAAACCTTTCATTGAACGAACAATTTGTACCTGAACATCAAACGGCAAGCTGGTCGAAATACCATTCGGATACAGCTCGTTGGTTGTCAGGCCTTCTGGCTCAATAAAAATCTGGTGACTGTTTTTGTCAGCAAAACGCATCACTTTGTCTTCAATCGACGGACAGTAACGAGGACCAATGCCTTCGATAACGCCAGCGTACATCGGACTGCGATCAAGGTTAGCGCGGATCACATCGTGTGTACTTTCGTTGGTGTGAGTGATGAAACACGGAATTTGACGTGGATGTTGCTCACGATTGCCCAGGAATGAGAATACCGGTGTTGGGTTATCTCCGTGTTGCTCTTCCAGTACAGAGAAATCAACGGTGCGAGCATCAATACGTGGTGGCGTCCCTGTTTTGAGACGATCCACGCGGAATGGCAATTCACGTAGACGATCAGCAAGTGCGATCGATGGTGGATCACCTGCACGGCCACCAGAAGCACTTTCCATACCGATATGGATCTTACCACCCAGGAAGGTACCAACCGTCAATACAACCGATTTGGCGTGGAATTTAAGACCCATTTGAGTCACGACGCCAATCACATGATCCTGTTCAACAATCAGATCATCTACCGATTGTTGGAATAGCGTTAGGTTTGGGGCATTTTCTAATGCACTGCGAACGTAGGCTTTGTAAAGTGCGCGATCAGCTTGAGCACGAGTTGCTCGTACTGCCGGGCCTTTAGAGGCATTAAGCGTTCTAAATTGAATACCTGCATGGTCAATAGCTTGCGCCATCAAACCGCCCATTGCATCCACTTCTTTAACTAAATGACCTTTACCAATACCACCAATCGCCGGATTACAAGACATTTGGCCTAATGTATCGATGTTATGGGTAAGGAGAAGCGTTTTTTGTCCTGTACGTGCAGATGCGAGTGCGGCTTCCGTTCCAGCATGTCCGCCACCAACAACAATGACGTCAAAATTTTCGTGATAAAGCATGAACCGACCTCAGGTATTCAAAGGATTTATTGGACAGATAAAGGAGCAGCATTTTACCTGCTTTATGCCACAGAGAAAATCGTTTTCTCGCTTTATCCATTTTAAGCTTCAAGTAATATATATATAAGATCTATATATATGATCTTTTATTAGATCTATTATTAGGATCGACCGTTTCTGTGGATAACCGAAAAATGATCAACAAGATCATGGATCTTATTTGGATCATATCTTGTGATCTTGCTTGGATCTGATCGAGGATTAGCTGGGATCAAAATGGGTGGTTATACACAGGGGGATAAAACGATCAAAGTTGTTCTTTGGATAACTAAAGGAAAGTAACTGGATATTAGCTTACTTATCCACAGTCTGATTGCTTGTTTTTTAATCGGTTGATTGGCTGTTTAGAGAAAAAGTTATTCACATTGGGTAGGACAGAGCCGCGATGCGACTCTGTAAGTAGGAGAAAATGGCAGTTAAAATTGTTCGATGTGCTCTTTTAGCCACTCTTCTGCTGCGTCTTCTGGCACTTCATGGCTAAGGACATCAATCTTTAAGCAGTCTGTAATTGGTGTGGCACCAATGTCTTCCAGTAAATCATACGCATGCTGGCCAGCTGCACAGAAAGTATCGTAGCTTGAATCACCTATCGCTATCACGGCAAACTTCACGTCCGCCATTTTCGGTGGGGTCGCCTGAAGAGCGGCAATAAACGGCTGAATGTTATCTGGATACTCTCCGGCACCGTGTGTAGAGGTGATCACCAGCCAGGTGCCCTGGTTGTCAATTGACGCCAATTCCGGTTGGTTGTGGATCGTGGTTTCAAATCCGTTCTCAATGAGTAGATCACTCAGGTGATCCCCCACGTATTCAGCGCCACCCAGGGTACTGCCTGTAATTATGTGGATCATTTATCTTCCTTATAAGCCATACTTGCGCTCGTACAGATGAGCGAGGGTACAAAAAGAAACGCGGTGATAAACCTAAGCTTAACACCGCGCGTTATATTATTTGCCGATACAGAATGAAGAGAAAATACGGCCGAGCAGATCGTCTGAGCTGAACTCCCCGGTAATCTCGTTCAGATGTTGCTGAGTGATGCGCAGCTCTTCTGCGAGTATCTCGCCCGCCATATAGCCTTCAAGCTGCTCCTGACCGATTTGAAGGTGCTGTGCAGCGCGTTCTAATGCATCCAGATGACGGCGACGAGCCATAAAGCCACCCTCGGTATTACCAGAGAAGCCCATGCACGCTTTTAAATGTGCACGTAAGGCGTCTACACCAGTCCCTGTTTTTGCCGACAGGCGGATCAAAGTGGGGTTATTCACATGACAGATCCCCATCTCTTCACCGGTTTGATCGGCTTTGTTGCGGATCACTGTCATACCAATGCTATCTGGCAGGCGATCAACAAAGTCAGGCCAGATGTCTTTAGGATCGGTTGCATCAGTTGTGGTGCCGTCGACCATAAACAGAACTCGGTCTGCTTGTGCTATTTCATCCCAAGCGCGTTCGATACCAATTTTTTCGACTTCATCGGAGGCGTCACGTAGACCGGCAGTATCGATGATGTGCAGTGGCATACCATCGATGTGGATGTGTTCTCTCAGTACGTCACGAGTGGTACCCGCGATATCAGTCACGATGGCGGATTCTTTACCAGAGAGTGCGTTCAGAAGACTAGATTTACCTGCGTTAGGGCGACCCGCGATAACCACCTTCATACCTTCACGCATAATTGCGCCCTGATTAGCTTCACGGCGCACCGCATCAAGGTTATCGATGATAGTTTGCAGATCTCCAGCCACTTTGCCGTCGGCAAGAAAATCAATTTCTTCTTCTGGGAAATCAATGGCAGCTTCTACATAGATACGCAAGTGAATCAGCGATTCCACCAGCGTTTGAATGCGTTGTGAGAACTGACCTTGCAGTGATTGCAGGGCAGATTTCGCCGCTTCTTCAGAACTGGCATCAATCAGGTCGGCAATCGCCTCTGCTTGCGTCAGGTCCATTTTATCGTTGAGGAATGCACGTTCAGAGAATTCCCCCGGGCGCGCAGCACGCACGCCTTCAATGCCCAGGATACGTTTAATCAGCATGTCCATGACGACAGGGCCACCATGGCCTTGCAGTTCAAGTACATCTTCGCCGGTAAACGAATGTGGGTTCGGGAAGTACAAAGCGATGCCCTGGTCAAGCACAGTCCCGTTCTCTGCCTCAAATGGCAGATATTCTGCGTAGCGAGGTTTGAGTGTTTTACCCGTCACTTCCTCTGCCACTAAATTGGCCTTCGGGCCGGAAACACGAATAATGCCGACACCGCCACGACCAGGTGCGGTCGCTTGAGCGACAATCGTATCTGTAGTCATAATCTTGCCTTTTAAGCTGGGCTATAAGGTGGTTGACCCTAGGGAGCCAGAACCAATTAATTAGCTGAATTGTAATCAGCCAAAAACAAAAAGGCGACCTTTTGGCCGCCTTTCTCAATCATTTCCTAAAGGATTACTTAGTGTGTAAGCCTTTTTTCTCTAATCCTTTATAGATCAGAGTTTGCTGGATAAGCGTAACGACGTTCGAAACCAACCAGTAAAGAACCAGACCTGATGGGAAGAACAAGAAGAAGAAGGTAAACATAACCGGCATGAAGGTCATGATCTTCTGCTGCATAGGGTCCGTTACAGTTGTTGGGCTCATCTTCTGGATCATAAACATGGAAGCACCCATCAGTAGTGGCAGGATGTAGTATGGGTCCTGCGCTGAAAGGTCATGAATCCAACCGAAGAATGGAGAGTGACGTAGCTCAACTGATTCCATTAGTGCCCAGTATAGCGAGATGAAGATTGGCATCTGCAGGATAAGAGGTAGACAGCCACCAAGTGGGTTTACTTTCTCTTTCTTGTACAGTTCCATCATCTCTTGGCTCATACGCTGACGGTCATCGCCGATGCGCTCACGCATTGCTTGCAGCTTAGGCTGTAGCATGCGCATTTTCGCCATAGATGTGTATTGAGCTTTTGTCAGTGGGTACATTGCACCACGAACGACGAAGGTCAACAGGATGATTGCTACACCCCAGTTAGACACGAAGCCGTGAATCATAGACAGTAGCCAGTGTAGTGGCTTCGCGATGAACCATAGCCAGCCGTAATCCACAACAAGGTCTAGGTTCGGCGCAACGGCTTCCATTTGATCCTGAAGTTTTGGACCAACCCATAGCGTTGCTTCAAACTTCGCTTGATCACCATTTGCAATGGTCTTGTTCGGCATACGTACGCCGATATCGCCCATATTACCGATTACACGAGTGTAAAGATTGGTTCCAGGTTCGTTACGTGGGATCCAAGCAGCAGCGAAGTAGTGTTGGATCATAGCTGCCCAACCTTGGCCGTCTGCTAGGTTGATAGACAGGTTACGATCCTGCATATCATCAAAGCTGTATTTTTTGTAACGCGTATCTTCTGTAGAGAAAGCACCGCCGCGGTATGTTGGCATCGTGATGCTGCCGCCATCGTCCATTAGGTTTTGACGCAGGTGAGCGTACATACCAAATGTTGCGTTGTTACCTGAGTTGTTAACTACATCGTACTCAACGTTAAGTGCGTAGCTGCCGCGCTTAAAGATGTAAGTCTTCGTGTACTCAAGGCCGTTTGCTGTGAAAGTCATCGGAACGCGCAGTTCGTCTTGACCATCAGCAAGCGTAAAGCTGTCTGCACTTACATTGTAGTGAGGGCGGTTAGTGCTGCTAAGATCGATACCTTGTGGACCCACAAGGCCGCTTTGCGCGATGAACTGGTGACCTTGGGTGTCTTTTAGCAGAACAAACGGGTCAGCAGAATCAAGTTCAGCAGAATATTGATTTAGGTCGGCATGTACCACATCGCCACCAACGGTGTCGATCGACAGAGTTAAAACATCAGTCGTTACTGTGATAGTTTTTGCAGAAGCTTGCTGGTGTCCCGGAGCTGGGTCTAGATCATCAGCAAAAGATGGTGCAGGTAGACTGCTGTTTGATTGAGCCTGTTCAACTGCTTGAGGTTCTGGATTCTTCGCTACTTGCCATTGTTGAAATAGCAAAAAAGAAACCAGGGCCAAACCGATGAGCAGGATATTACGTTGAGAATCCATCGTTAGTTATCTCTGTCTTGTTTTTGGACTGGTGGAACGGGGTCATACCCCCCTTCATTCAAAGGGTGGCATTTTAATAGACGTTTGCCTGATAACCAACATCCTTTTACAAAACCGTGAGCTCTCAAAGCTTCTAGCGCGTAAGTGGAACAAGTTGGTGTGAACCGGCAACGAGGACCAATCAAAGGGCTGATAAACCAGCGATACAGATAAACGAGCCCAATGGCTATCCACGTGAAGGGCGAGACAGGCGTTGCCATAGCTTATCAAACAATTTAAATAATTCCTCATTGCTTAAATCTTGCGCGCTTTTCTTCGCGATCACAACAAAATCTTTGTTTGGAAGTTGATGTTGTTTATTACGGAAGCTTTCACGAGCCAGACGCTTAAATCGGTTACGACCGACGGCAGTTTTAATCTGCTTTTTCGGAACAGCCAGACCTAATCGTGGATGAGAAAGAGTGTTATTGCGAGCAATGATGGTGAAATGAGGCGAGCCAGCACGATGAGCCTGCTGGAAGACGTTTTGATAATGCTCGGGAGTTAACAAACGTAACTCCCGATTAAACGCGTACGTGTTCAAAATAAACTAGCGATTATTTTGATAGGCGCGCACGGCCTTTTGCACGACGTGCGTTGATAACTTTACGACCGTTCTTAGTTGCCATGCGAGCACGGAAGCCGTGAGTACGCTTGCGCTTTAGAACTGTAGGTTGAAAAGTGCGTTTCATGATAATTACCTTTACTGATCAGTAGTTTTAGGTTCTTGTTAAACCCGGCGTGGGCACATGCTTTCTTATATAAAGAAGCTCTTTACATAGAGAAGGCAACCGACGCCTCTCAACAAAGAGGCGGAATTGTAATCACACTCACATAATGTGTCAATGACTCAATGCGTATGAAATTCCGGCCGGGCGATTATACGTAGTGTGAGTAAAATCTCAAGGATCAATCGATCCTATACCTTGATCGTTACTCTATTCCCACTTGGTTAAGGAATTTTTTCAAACGAGGATCCTGTGGATTATCGAATATATCCTGTGGAGAACCTTGTTCAACAATATTGCCTTCCGCCATGAAGATCACCCGATCGGCGACTTCTTTGGCAAATTGCATTTCATGTGTCACCACCAGCATGGTTTGATGCTGATTAGCTAACTTCTTCATTAATGACAACACTTCGCCAACCCATTCCGGATCCAGAGCGGAAGTGGGTTCATCAAAGAGCAGAAGCTCTGGTTGCAGTGCCATGGCTCGGCCAATGCCGACACGCTGTTGTTGGCCACCAGATAAAGCAGCCGGGTAGCTGTCGCCTTTATCGCCAAGGCCAATATCGTCCAGAATCTGCTGAGCACGAGTCAGTGCTTGCTGTTTCTTCCAGCCACGCACGGTAATCAAACCTTCGGCAATATTCTGGCGAGCGGTCATATGAGCAAACAGCGCGTAGTTCTGGAACACAAACCCAGTGCGACGACGTAAAGCCAGTACTTCTGCTTTAGTGTGTTTATTTACATCTACCGACACATCATCAATCGTGATGCGCCCTTCATCAGCCTGTTCTAAAAAGTTAACTGTGCGTAATAAGGTGGATTTACCGGTACCACTGGAACCAATGATAACGATGATTTCACCTTGTTTGATGTCGATATCGATGCCTTTGAGTACTTCAGTATCACCAAAGCGCTTATGAATATTCTCTAATTTAATCATCGAACGTACGCCTTATTCAGTTTCGCTTCAGCCCAAATTTGAACGCGGGTCAGAATCACGACCACGCCCCAGTAAATCAGAGCGACGGCCAGGAAAGCTTCAAAGAATCGGAAGCTGGATGATGCTTCCATCTGCGCTTTAGCCATGATTTCTGCCACGCCCAGCGTAAAGGCGAGGGAGGTCGATTTAATCATATCGATGAAGTAGTTCATCAGAGATGGCAGCGCGACACGGGTCGCTTGCGGCAGAATCACGCGACGCATCGCCTGAGTGGTCGTCATGCCGACGGATAAGCTCGCTTCCATCTGGCTGCGATCAATACCGATGATTGCCGCTCGAATACTCTCTGCCATGTAGGCGGCAAAGTGGAGGGTTAAACCGATCACAGCCGCAGAGAAAGCATCGAGACCAACCATAAATGGAAAGATTTGCGGTAAGCCGTAATAAAGCAGAAACAGCTGGACTAACAGAGGAGTTCCGCGGAAAAAGCTGATGTACAGTTGGCTTAACTGATCGAGTACTGGAACCTTAAAAACGCGGATATTGGCTAAAATGATGGAAAGAATCAGTGAGAACACCAATCCCCATGTTGCCATTTCCATGGTTGTACCAAGATATTTGAGTAATATCGGCAACAGTTCCAACATGTAATTAAAATCAAATCCCATTCGGCATACCTGAACGCTAGAGAAAAGAAAAGGTGGAAAACTAGGTTCCACCTTCACGTAAATTTATAGAGGTGAGGAGGGTATCTCTCCACACCTTAATTTTCAAAGTGTTTTATTTGCTAATGTCGGCACCAAACCACTTCACGGAAATCTTCTCAACGGTACCGTCTGCACGCATTTCTGCAAGTGCTTTGTTAACTTCCGCTTGTAGCTTCTGACCTTTTTCGTTGTTTACGAACGGCCAGGCGTTTTGAATGGTTTCAAATGGTTCGCCAGCTAATTCTAGTGGAAGACCGGTTTTCTTGATCAGCTCTAGTGCTGACAGACGATCCATAACAAAAGCGTCAGAACGACCTAATGCAACATCGTGCTCGATACCGGTATCGTATGTCTTGATGTTGATTTTGCCGTCTTTATCGTACTGACGAAGAAGCTGCTCAAAGTTCGAACCCAGGTTTACTGCCACGGTTTTGCCAGCCAGATCATCGATGCCTTTGATGCTGTCATTGCCTTTACGTACTGTGATTTGTGCACCGTCAACCACGTATGGGTCAGCAAACAGGTATTTTGCCTTGCGCTCTTCTGTCATGGTGATCTGGTTTGAGATCGTATCAATACGACCCGTTTCTAACAGACCAAACAAACCAGAAAAGTTCGCAGTAACGTATTCGATCTTGTAATCGTTACGTTTACCAATTTCGTCCCACATATCCACTTCAAATCCTTGTAGCTTATCTTGCTTTACAAAAGTGAATGGGAAGTAGCGGCCTGACATGCCAACTTTTACTTCTGTTGCAGCTTGAACAGTCGCCGCAGATAGTGCAATAGCCGCTACAGCAACCTTAATCCAGTTTTTCATCATAAATCTCCACAATTTTATGGTTAGATATACTAGTGTTAGTTTTCTCAATTAAATAATAACCAAGCGCAATAATCTAGACCTGGGGGTAATAAGTTAATAATTGTTTCAATTGTTAAGTTTATTCACAACGCGGGTGAAATACGATCACAATTAGGAATTAAGATCGAAAAACTCACGGTCGGAAATAAAATAATACACAGAGTTATCACCAATCACATGATCAGGCCATTTTTGCCCAATTGTGGATCGTTATGTGGGCAAAGTTGGGGCAAGGTGTGTTGATCTCACTATGTTTGACGAAATAATTGTGAATAACTTCGATCTTATTCACTGGATCGTCGATCAATTGCTGGCGATCTTGGTTATCAACAGGTAAAATTGCCAGTCTTTTCCGATAATTCAATTACTCAGTGGGGGCGCC